>NZ_RAWA01000018.1 GCF_003611675.1 Corallococcus sp. CA053C | reverse complement strand
CCGCAGCCCCGGCCCCGGCCCTCACCGAGGACGGCTCGAAGGGGCTCGCGGGCGCGGCGTCCGCGGGCTCCGCGGGCTCCATCGAAGACACGGATCAGGCCCCGGCCTCCCGCACGGGCAGCGCGCCGTCCGAGGCGCAGCTCACGCCGCCTCCGGACGCCGACAAGGCCCCGCTGCCGGGCGGCTACGTGGAGGTGCTCAACCCGGCCTTCCCCGGCATCGTGCCGCCCGCGCCGGTGGTGCACCGGGGGCGCCGCTACGGGCTGGAGGACCTGACCCCGTACTTCAGCGACGGGAAGGGGAAGGACGCGAAGGACGCGTTCGACAAGGGCCAGTACACCAAGGCGCGCACGCTGCTGGAAGGCGCCGGTGAGAGCCTGCCCGTGCGCTACCTGCGCGCGCTGTCGGCGGTGCGCGCCGGGGACGACAAGGCGGCGGCGACGGAGATGGCGGCGCTGGCCAACGACTACCCGGCGCTCAGGGACCGGTGCCTCACGCACGCGGGCGTGGCGCTGGAGTCCCAGGGGCGGCTGGAGGACGCGGCGGCCAGCTTCAAGCAGGTGCCGGAGGACTCGCGGATGTACGTGGACGCGCGCCTGGGGCTCGCGCGCGTGCTGCGCAAGAAGAAGGACTACGACGGCGCCATGGCGGCGCTGACGCCGCTCACCCTGCGCGCCATGACGGGCTGGGGCCGCAACGTGGGGGCGGAGGCGCTCATCGCCACGGCGGACCTCGCGGTGGAGAAGAAGGACCGCACCGCTGAACGCGCCGCGCTGTGGCGCCTGTGGGCCAGCCAGCCCCTGTCGCCCATCATCAAGCAGGTGGAGAAGCGCCTGAAGGGGCAGGCCACGCCGCTGGACGCGAAGGTGGGCCGGGCCGAGGCGCTCATCGAAGCGCACCGCAACAAGCAGGGCCTGGCCATCCTGGAGCCGCTGCTGCCGCAGATGAAGCTGCCAGACGCGCTCGCGTGCCGCGCGCACTTCGCCTACGGCAAGGGCCAGCGCAAGGAGCGCCAGCACACGCGCGCCATCCAGGTGCTCACCCCCGTGGTGGAGCAGTGCAAGGACCGCGACCTGCTGGCGCGCGCGCTGTACGTGCTGGGCTCGTCGCGCTCCATCGTGGACCAGGCGCGCGGCACGGAGACGTACGAGCGGCTGGCGCGCGAGTTCCCGGACCACTCGTTCGCGGACGACGCGCTCTTCTACGCGGCGGACCTGTACGTGAAGACGTCCCGCCCCAAGGACGCGATGGCGCGGCTGGACGAGCTGGCGCGGCTGTACCCGCGCGGCGACTTCCTGGGCGAGGCGCTCTTCAAGGCCTTCTGGGTGGCGCGAACGTCGCAGGCGGAGGACGGCGGGTTCTCCTTCCTGGACCGCATCGAGCAGCAGTTCGCCACCGCGGACGAGTCCTACGACGTGGAGCGCGCGCGGTACTGGCGGGCCCGCACGCTGGAGGAGCGCGGCAACATCCAGGGCGCCGTGGAGCTGATGGAGAAGCTCGCGGTGGAGCACCCGGCCACGTACTACGGGCTGATGGCGCGCTCGAAGCTGGGCGAGCTGGATCCGCAGCGGCTGGAGCGCGCCACGCAGCAGATCTTCGACGTGCCGGAGGCCGCCAGCCCCTGGCCGATGTTCGCGGGCCCCATGGGCGACGACTCCCACTTCCGCGCGGGCGTGGAGCTGTTGCGGCTGGGCTTCCCGGACTCGGTGTCCTCGGAGCTGATGCTGGTCAACCGCACCAATCAGCCACCGGAGTCGATGCGCCTCCTCGTCATGGTGCTGTCGCAGTCCGGCGACGCGCGCTCGGCGCACGCCATCGCGCGGCTCGCGCTGCGCAAGGACCTGAGCGGGCGCATCACGGCGCAGACGCGGCCGGTGTGGGAGGTGGCCTATCCCAACGCCTTCCGCGACCTCATCGAGAAGCACACCGTGCCCGCGGGCGTGGAGCCGGACCTGCTCCAGGCGCTCATGCGCGAGGAGAGCGCCCTGGACCCCAAGGCCCTGTCCTGGGCCGGCGCGCTGGGCCTCACGCAGCTGATGCCGTCCACGGCGAAGGGCGTGGCGCGCGAGCTGAAGGTGAAGAACTTCAAGGTGGACGCGCTGCTCCAGCCGGAGCTCAACATCCGCTTCGGCGCGCACTACCTGGGCGGCCTGATCAAACAGTTCAAGGGCCACACGCCCTATGCGGTGGGCAGCTACAACGCCGGCTCCGGCGCGGTGAACCGCTGGCGCGCGTCCAACCCGGCGCTGCCGCTGGACGCGTGGGTGGAGGAGATCCCCATCGCGGAGACGCGCGGCTACATCAAGCGCGTGCTGCGCTCCTACAACACCTACCAGCTCCTCTACGGCCGCGTGCCCAAGGTGCCGGTGATGCCCAGCGCATCGCGTTAGTGTGTAATCCTGGCTGAAACCTGAATTCACGTATTCTTCGTGGAGAGGGACGGGCGGGCCGTGGTTTCCTCGGCCGCCCATGAACCCATCCCCGAAGAGAGTTGGACCCCTGGTCGTCCTGGCGTTGCTCCTGGCGGGCCTGAGCTGGCCGGCACCGGTCCGGGCCCAGTCGCAGCCCTGGTCGCTGACGAACGCGCAGCGCCAGGCGTTCCTGCGCTACTACGCCCCGGTCATCTTCAAGCGCGCGAACGCGAACGACGGCCGGCACGGCTACGACTGGCTGACGAACTTCGACTTCGACCAGGACGGCGACTTCTCCAACAACAAGCTGCACTGGAAGCAGATCCCCCAGTTCGTGGACGCGTCGCGCACGGGGCCGAGCGCCTTTGATCGCTGGCGTGTCCGGCCGACGCTGTACACGTCGATGATTGAATACATGGACGGGGGGAAGAACCTCGTCCTCGTGTATCACCTGTATCACGCGCTGGATAAGAACGCGGCGGGTGACTACCAGCTCCACGACTGGGAGCGGGTGGAGATGCAGGTGAAGAACGTGGTGGGCAACCCGGGCAGCGGGGAGTCCGTGGCGTACGCGGTGGTGACGCAGCACAAGCGCAATGTGGTGCGCCAGCAGGGCAGCACCGACCTCAACTTCATGCAGACGCCCACGGGCAGCCACCTGCTCATCTGGCAGGCGGAGTGGTCCGACAAGCTGCTCGCGGCGCACGGGCAGGAGCTGCGCTTCGTCACGGAGCCGTACTCCTTCTTCGCGGGGCGGATGGCGTCGGGCGGGAAGGCGGAGGCGGACGTGAACAACGACGACGGCCGCAAGAAGCTGCACTACGTGTTCGTGCCGGAGGACTCGGCGGCGGCGGTGGCGGCGTTCAACGCGCAGCCGGTGCGGTACGCCAACGCGGATGCGCAGGCCAGCCGCTACGACAACGGGACGTCCGCCAACTGGCCCGCCGTGAAGCGCGTGACGTACGAGCTGCAGGACATCGCGGACATCGTGCCCACGCACTGGGAGTTCGGCGGCTATGCGACGCACTGGCTGCCGGACGCTCCCGAGTCCTTCTTCCTGGAGAGCCCCGTCCTGAACGAGGCGGGCCAGGCGGAGGTGAGCACCGGGATGCAGCGCTTCTTCTCGAAGACGCGGGACATCGAGAACGAGGACGACCGTGAGGGTTACCCGGCGAAGAAGTGGTTCTTCGGCACGTTCGAGCTCAACAGCAATGCGTCCGACACGGGCGGCGGCGGGTCCAATGCCTTCCATGACAACGCCTGGGCCAGCACGGTGGTGGACTCGCGCGGCCGGACGCGTGCGAGCGCCAGCGGCTACAGCACGTCGCCTAATGCCTGGTGGTGGCAGCACGACTACTTCGTACACAGCGGCGCGGTGGATTCCTCCGACGGTGTGGAGCAGGGCTTCTGGCTGCCGGGCGCCTGGTACCTGGGCAGCAATGGCGGCTTCGATGGACGCTGGGTGCAGCTGTTCGACGACCGCCCGGGCGTGGAGTCTGGGGTGCGCTGAGGCGGGGTCTGCTAGGGTCCGGGCGCCGTTCAACCCCCTCTCGTTTGCGTGAAGGAACAACACGCCATGAGCAGTCATGAAGTCCCCCCGGGCCCCCTCCCAGAGCTCAACCGCACCGCAGTGGAAATCGCACCCGAGACCTTCTGGGTAGGAAAGCGCGAACCCGGCGGCATCTTCTACGCCAACCCGTTCCTGCGGCGCTTCCGCGGCACGGACGTGCGCACGAAGAAGCCCTCCGAGTTCAACCTCCTCATCGACCCGGGTTCGAGCAGCGACTTCTCCACCATCCACACCAAGGTGGTGACACTCATTGGCGGCATGGACCGGCTGTCGGCGCTCTTCATCAACCACCAGGACCCGGACGTGGGCTCCTCGGCGGCCATCATCTCCGCGCGCTACTCCCCCCGCGCGAGCATCCTGTGCTCCGAGGACACGTGGCGGCTCATCGTCCACTTCAACCTGCCGCGCAACCGCTTCATCCCCACGGAGAAGTTCTCCAAGGGCCTGAGCGTGCCCACCGGACACAAGCTGTTGCCGGTGCCTTCGCCCTTCTGCCACTTCCGGGGCGCGGTGATGCTGTACGACCCGCAGACGCGGGTCCTCTTCACGGGTGACCTCTTCGGAGGCCTCACGGACTCCAAGGCGCAGGGGCTGTGGGCGGAGGAGTCCGACTGGACGGGCATCCGCGCGTTCCATCAGATCTACATGCCGGTGAACGCGGCGCTGGTGCGCGCGGTGGCGGCCATCCGCCAGCTGACGCCCGCGGTGGAGATCATCGCGCCGCAGCACGGCCGCGTCATCCGGGGCCGGCTCGTGCAGCAGTTCCTGGAGCGCATGGAGCGGCTGCAGGTGGGCCTGGACATCATCGACGAGGCTCAGGACCGCACGTTCCTCCAGGCGTGGAACTCCGTGGTGGACCGGGTGCTGACCCTGGCGCGCGGCTACCTGGGTGATTCCGTGGAGGCCAAGCTCACCGCGAGCGAGCAGCTGTCCGACACGGCCCGGTTCAATGGCAAGCGCCTGGAGGTCCACCGGCTGGGCAAGTGGACGCTGGAGCACGTGGTGGAGCTGCTCTGCCAGGGGGAGCCCCCGGAGATCTCCGGCCCCATCATGGTGGAGGCCACCATCGCCGCCTCCGAATACAACCTGCCCACGCCCCACCTGGACATCGAGGGCTCGGGCGGACCGGCCCCGGTCTCCCTGCTGGAGACCTGAGCCTGATGCGGCGGGACGACGACAAGACACTCCCCTCGGTGGAGGACATCTCCGGGGGCGTGACGTACCTGACGCCGCCCTCGGCGCCGAAGGGCACGTGGATCCAGGGCGCGGTGACCCCGCCGCTGTCGCCGAACCGGGGCCTCGTCCCCGGGTCGGTGGTGGCGGAGCGCTACCAGGTGGAGCGGTGGCTGGGCGTGGGCGGCACCTCCACGGTGTACCAGGCGCTGGACCTGAAGAAGCAGCAGCGCGTGGCGCTCAAGGTGCTGGCGGTGCCGCACGCGGACGAGGCCCTGGTGACGCGCTTCCGGCAGGAGGTGGAGCACGCGCGGGCGCTGGAGCACGTCAACATCCTGCATGTCTTTGACGTGGGCTGGGATGGCGAACGGCACTACCTCACCGTGGAGCTGCTGGAGGGCCGGGACTTGCGGCAGGTCCTGCTCGAAGGGCGCCCCACGCTCGCCAGTGCCCTGCGGTGGCTCACGCACGCCGCCGTGGCGCTGGAGCATGCGCATGCGCACGGGGTGCTGCACCGGGACGTGAAGCCCGGCAACCTCTTCATCACCCGCACCGGGGTGTTGAAGCTGATGGATTTCGGCCTCGCCAAGAGCACCCATGTGATGGGCGCCACCGCCCAGGGCACGACGCTGGGAACGCCGGAGTACATGGCGCCCGAGCAGGTGATGGGCACCCCCGTGTCTCCCGCCACGGACCTCTATGCCCTGGGCGTGGTGGCGTATGAGCTGTTCACCGGACAGCTGCCGTTCCGTCACGCGCAGCCCGTGCCGCTGATGTTCCTGCACGTCCAGGAGGCCCCCGTGGCGCCCAGGACGTTGCGGCCGGAGCTGCCGGAGTCCTTTGAACACCTCGTGCTCCAGCTGATGCGGAAGCGGCCCGAGGAGCGCTTCCCCAGCGCGACCGCACTGCGCGCTGACCTGGCGAAGCTGTGGCCCGCGGTGCTCAAGCGCCCGGGGTGAGGGGCAGGGCAACGCGCCTTGACAGCACCGTCGTCTCCCTGAAGAGAAGAAGGGGGGGCATATGACGGTCTCCGACAGCGAGAAGATTCCTACTGGCATCCCGGGACTCAATGACGTCCTCGGGGGCGGGCTGCCCAGGAAGGGCATCTATCTGGTGCAGGGCAACCCGGGGGTCGGCAAGACGACCCTCGGGCTCCAATTCCTGCTCGAAGGCCAGGCCCTTGGGGAGCAGGGGTTGTACGTCGCGCTCACCGAGACGCGGCGTGAGGTGGAGCTGATCGCACGCTCCCATGGCTGGTCGCTCGGTGACCTTCCGATCTGGGAGATCACCCCCGCCTTCAAGCGCATCCGTCGCGAGGACGAGCAGACCATGTTCCACCCGGCCGAGGTGGAGCTCGACGAGACGACGCGGCCCATCTTCGAGGAGATCGACCGGGTGAAGCCGGTCCGCGTGGTGATCGATTCGCTTTCGGAGATCCGCCTGCTTTCGCGCGAACCCTTGCGCTACCGCCGGCAGCTGCTGTTGCTGAAGCAGTTCTTCCTCGAGCGCGAGTGCACGGTCCTGCTCATCGACTCGCAAGGATTCGCGGGCCGCGACAGCGGCGGCATCCTCGAGACGCTGATTGGTGGGCTGATCGTGCTGGAGAAGACGACGCCTGCATACGGCACCACCCGGCGTCGGCTGATGGTGGACAAGCTTCTGGGGGGCTCGTTCCGCGAGGGCTACCACGACTACCAGATCAAGACCGGGGGGCTGGTGGTGTACCCGCGCCTGGTCGCGGCGGAGCACCCCAAGGTCTTCAGCCGCGAGCCGGTCTCCAGTGCCATCCCCGAACTCGACGACCTGCTCGGTGGCGGGCTCGAGCGCGGCACCAGCACGCTGATCCTGGGCGCGGCGGGGACGGGCAAGTCCTCCCTCGCCAGCCAGTACGCGGTGGCCGCCGCGAGGCGGGGAGAGAAGTCCGTCCTGTTCACGTTCGAGGAGTCGGTCGGGACGTGGAGGGCCCGCGCCAGCGCGCTCTGGTCGGACGCGGAGGCGCACCTCCGCTCGGGGACGATCCGGGTCGTCCACGTGGACCCCGCCGAGCTCTCGCCGGGAGAGCTCTCCTCGTGCATCCGCGAGGCGGTGGAGAAGCAGCAGGTGCAGATGATCGTCATCGACAGCCTGAACGGCTACCTGCAGTCGGTCCCCGAGGAGTCCTTCCTGATCCTCCATCTGCACGAGCTGCTGACCTACCTTGCGCAGAAGGGCGTGACGACGATCCTGAACATGGCCCAGTTCGGGCTGCTGGGGCCGACGATGGACGTACCGGTGGACGTCAGCTACCTCTCGGACTGCGTGCTGCTGCTTCGCTACTTCGAGACGGCAGGCGAGGTGCGGCAGTCGATCTCCGCGGTGAAGAAGCGCAGCGGCAGGCACGAGCGGACGATCCGCGAGTTCCAGCTCGGCACCCAGGGGATCCGCGTCGGCAGGCCGCTCAGGGAGTCCCATGGTGTGCTCACCGGCACGCCCAGCGACCGTGGCGGGGAGGGGCCCTTGCTTCCCCCACGTGAATGACCACCGAGATGAACAGGGCCCTGGAGCAGCGCGTGCTGGTGCTCGCTCCCATTGGAAGAGACGCGCTCGTCACGCGTGACGTCCTCGCGCGCGCGGGCATCGTCGCGGAGCCGTGCGCCAGCCTGGCGGAGGTCTGCGCCAAATTCGAGGAGGGCGCCGGAGCGCTCCTGCTCGCCGAGGAGGCCCTCACCGTCTCAGGACTGGCCCTGCTCTCCAGGGCGGTGGGGGCCCAGGCTCCGTGGTCCGATGTGCCCATCATCATCTCCACCGGAGCGGGCGAGACGACCGCGGCACGGGTCCGGGCGGTCAGCTCCCTGGAGCCGAGCGGCAACGTGACGATCCTCGAGCGCCCCGTCCGGGTCTTCACGATGATCACCGCCGTCCAGTCAGCGCTTCGGGGGCGGGCCCGGCAGCTCCAGATGCGGGATCTCCACTTCCAGGTGCAGCGGCAGATGGAGGCGCTCACGGCGGAGCGTGAGTTGCGAGCCCGGTTCGTCTCCCTGCTCGCCCACGACCTCCGGGGCCCGGTCTCCGCGGCGATGCTCGCGGCGCAAGTGCTGCTCCGCTTACCGGAGCGCCTGGACCCGCGTCGGGAGCTGGGCGTGCGCATCAAGCGGAACCTGGACCGCATCGAGCACATGGTCCGCGACATCCTCGACGCCAGCCGGGTGCAGGCGGGGCAGCCGCTGCCGCTGCGGTTGGAGGCCTGTGAGCTGAAGACGATCATCGCTGACGTGGTGGAGGAGCTGAACCTCCTCCACGCGGACCGCGTCCGGTTGGATGCGGTGGAGGAGGTCCACGGCATCTGGAGCGCGGATGAGCTCCGGCGGGCGGTCTGGAACCTGGCGACCAATGGGATCAAGTACGGAGCCCCGCACGCGCCGGTGACCATCGCGATCCGGCGCGTCGAGGGGCGAGCCCGGATCTCCGTCCACAACGAGGGGGCGCCGCTGTCGCCCGACGACCGGCGGCGGCTCTTCGAGCCGTTCGCTCGCGCCCGCAGCGCCGAGGCCTCGATCCAGGTGGGCTGGGGACTCGGGCTCACGCTGGTGCGGGGCTGTGTCGAGGCCCATGGCGGTCAGGTGTCGGTGGAGAGTGGTGTGGAGGAGGGGACGACGTTCACCATCGAGGTGCCGCTCGACGCGCGTCCCTTCCAGCCCAGGGCTTTCTCCCCGGAGGCCCTGGATCCGCCCTCGACGGTGGTGGCCGGCGCCCGGTGAATCGCGCCAGGAGGTGCACCTGGACGGCCCGGGCCGGGGTACGGTCCCGGCCTCTCGCAGGTGGAGGAACACCCCCTTGGCTGATTCCATGCTTGGAACGACGTTGTTCGCGGTCCCCGTCACGTCGCTCTACGGCGCACTCAATGCGTTCCTCACGCTGGGACTCGGCGTCAATGTCAGCCGGGTGCGCACGAAGCTCAACGTGTTCCGGGGCGACGGAGGAAACGCGGACCTCATCGCCGCCATCCGCGCGCACGGAAACAACGCCGAGCACGTTCCCCTGGCCCTCATCCTGTTGCTGGTGGCCGAGCTGTGCGGCGGAAACGTCGTGGCGCTGCATGTCTTCGGAGGCGCGCTCCTCGTGGGGCGCCTGGCGCATGCGTTTGGGATGCTCAAGAACAGCCCCGTGCAGGCGGCGGGTGCGCTGACGACGCTGCTCGTGCAGCTGGGGCTCGCCGGGTACATGCTCTGGCTGCGCCCCTGGGGCTGAGGAGCAATCTTCGCGGTCTGAGTCCATGAAAACCCAACGAAGCGCGGTGTTCGCCGCCGCAATCCTGGCGGCCCTCTTCCCTGGCTGAGCGAGCGTAGCGACGGACACCGAGTCCCACTGCATCCAGACCCACCCCGGCTTTCCCGAGGCGTGCGGACTCACCGCCGCCGAGGCCGGGGCCCTCATGGCGGCTGGCGTCGGCGCCACGGGCACGCACGGCAGTTCCGCGGAGTGGGACGACTCACACAACGCCAACCTTCCCGAATGGAAGCGGCTCTGCATCCGCAGCTACGGCGATTGCAAGGACCGAGGCTGGACGGGGTCCTGCCATGACTGCTTGCGCCGCTGCGAGGGACAGCACGACTGGCCCATCAACATCTGCGGCCCGCGAAAGGGGAAGCGCTGAAATGGATGAACGACCCGACTGGGAACCTGTTCGCGCCCTGGAGCGCCGCGTACTTCGGGGCGGCGCACGCCTCGAACTCACAGACGATGTGCGCGCACTCCTGCTGCGCACCGCCGAAGAGGTCGCCATCCGCGACGCGGATGCAGCCCTGAGCACCGAGGCGGGGGCGTTGGCACTGCTCCGCGAGGCGGTGCGCCGTATCTCGGACGGCTCCAATCGGCTCACGGAGGCGCTTCACTGGATGTACCGCCATCAGGACGCCGGAAACTATGACGGCGCACGCAAGCTGATGCGCGACTTGCTCACCGTCGAAGTGGTTCCGCTGTACCGGGAGATTGCACAGGACCAACTGGACGACATGGCTGACAAGCCGTGACGGCCAGGGCGCGGCAGCCAGCACTGGGCCGACCCGCGAGGTCAGCACCCGGTGAGATCAACACCCACGACGGCGGGCGTGGGGGCTATTTCCAGGCCCCGTCGGGGCATTACATGAGGCGCGCTCGGGCCGGGTAGACTCCCGGCCATGGGCGCTGCTTCGAATCCGCCGGAAGGGAAGAACGCGCTCCTGCGCGGCCTTCCCTCGATTGAGCAACTCCTGCGTCGGCCGTCGCTGGAGTCGCGGCTCGCGGACCTTCCCCATGCCCGTGCAGTCGCCGCCCTGCGGCTCGCCGTGGAACGCGTGCGCGCCCGGCTGCTCGCGGGGGATGCGCGACCGTTCGAGGACGCGGACGTGGAAGCCGCGCTCGCGTCGCTCGCGAAGCCCAATCTGCGGCCCGTCATCAACGCCACGGGCGTCGTGCTCCACACCAACCTCGGCCGCGCGCCGCTCGCCCCCGAAGCCGTGGAGCGCGTCGCCGCCGTGGCCCGGGGCTATTCCAATCTCGAATACGATTTGGACGAAGGCGAGCGCGGCAGCCGCTACGCGCCCCTCGTGGGCCTCCTGCGCACGCTCACCGGGGCGGAGGACGCGCTCGTGGTCAACAACTGCGCGGGCGCCGTGCTGCTCGTCCTGGCCGCGCTCGCCTCCGGCCGCGAGTGCGTCGTGTCTCGCGGCGAGCTCGTTGAAATCGGCGGCGGCTTCCGCGTGCCGGACGTCATGCGGCAGTCCGGCGCGAAGCTGGTGGAGGTGGGCACCACCAACCGCACCCGCCGCGCGGACTACGCCAACGCACTGGGCCCGGACACCGGCCTCATCGTGAAGGTGCACCGCTCCAACTTCGCGCTCGTCGGCTTCACCGAGGAGGCGCCCCTGTCGGAGCTGACGGAGCTGGGCCGTGCGCGCGGCGTGCCCGTGTTCCAGGACCTGGGCTCCGGCGCGCTCGTGCCGCTTATCGGCCCGGGACTCACCCCGGAGCCCACGGTGGGCCACGCGGTCACCGCTGGAGCGGATGTGGTAGCGTTCTCCGGTGACAAGCTCCTGGGAGGCCCCCAGGCAGGCGTCATCGTGGGCAGGAAGGACCTGCTCCAGCGCATCAAATCCCACCCGCTCACGCGGGCGCTGCGTGTCGACAAGATGACGGTCGCGGCGTTGGAAGCGACGCTCGAGCTGTACCGGGATGGCCGCCCGGAAGCCGTGCCCACGCAAAGCCTGCTCGTCCAGGAGCCAGCAGTCTTGAGCGCTCGGGCCGGTCGGTTGTTGGGTTTGTTGACGGCGCGCGGCGTCGAAGCGCGGGTCGTGTCCGTGGATGGACAGGTGGGAGGGGGGGCCATGCCATTGGCCCGGTTGCCTTCCTACGCTTGCAGCCTCACCGTAGAAGCGCCGGAAGTATTCCTGGAACACCTGCGCGGGGGCGAGGTGCCGGTTATTGGCAGGATCGCGGATGGCGAGGTGGTTCTCGACGTCCGGTGTCTCTCTGAGGAGGACCTGGGCCTGGTCGCGCAATCCGTGGCGGCCGCCCGTTCGGGAAGCCAGCCATGATCAACAGCGCCGTGCTCGTTCTCAACCGGTACTACCAACCGGTTCACGTGACGTCGGTAAAACGGGCGTTCTCACTGCTGTATCAGGGTGTCGCGAAGGCCATCGACGAGCAGTACCGGCTGTATGAGTTCGCGGATTGGGCGGCCCTGAGCGCCACGAAGGACAGCATCACCACCATCGACCGCACCATCCGTGTCCCCCGTGTGCTCGTGCTGGGCGCGTATGACCATCTGCCGCGCGCCAAGGTGCGCTTCTCGCGCCTCAACATCTACGCGCGCGACAACGACACCTGCCAGTACTGCTCCAAGCAGCTGCCGCGCAGCGAGCTCAACCTGGATCACGTCAACCCGCGCACCCAGGGAGGGAAGACGACCTGGGAGAACGTGGTGTGCTCCTGCGTGCCCTGCAACCTGAAGAAGGGCGGCCGTACGCCAGAGCAGGCGGGGATGCGGTTGCTCAAGAAGCCCGTGCGCCCGCGCTGGACGCCGCTGTTCCGGGGCGCCATCCGCAAGGTCACCTACCGGGAGTGGCTGCCGTTCCTGCACCTCGCGGACCTGTCGTACTGGAACGTCGAACTGCTCGACGAGTGACACCGACCGGCCCCCTGGTCGCCTGCCCCCCGGCCCTGCATGCGTCGGGGTGCGGGCGCGTTGGCACGCCGGGTGTGACGCGAGAACAGGTCGTGAAATGGCGGGGTGTCGACTCGGGCAGTAGGACGGGATTTGATGCGAGCCTCCGTGAAGCCCGCCCCCCTGTCTCCTCCACCTGGCTCCGCTCCTGCCTCCCTGGCCGGAGCGTCGGCGCGTCCGTTGAGCGCCGTGGACAATGACGCAAGCCCGGCGGGCCCCACGGGCCTCGCGCGCAAGTCGCGCTCGCGGCGGATCATCGCCGTGGGTGGCGGCAAGGGCGGCATCGGCAAGTCGATGGTGTCCGCGAACCTGGGCGTCGCGCTCGCGCAGGCCGGCCACAAGGTCCTGCTGGTGGACGCGGACCTGGGCGGCGCCAACCTGCACACGTGCCTGGGCGTCGGGCCTCCGGAGTCCACGCTGTCGGACTTCCTGCGGCGCGGGAAGGCGAACCTGGAAGAGGTGATGGTGGCCACCGGCGTGCCGGGGCTGTCCCTCATCGCGGGGGCGCAGGACTCGCTGGACGCGGCCAACCTCAAGTACGCGCAGAAGCAGAAGCTGTTGCGCACGCTGCTCGCGCAGACGGCGGACTACCTCATCCTGGACCTGGGCGCGGGCACCAGCTTCAACACGCTCGACTTCTTCCTGCTCGCGGACCATGGGCTGCTGGTGGTGCTGCCGGAGCCCACGTCGGTGGAGAACGCGTACCGCTTCGTCAAGGCGGCCTTCTTCCGCAAGCTGCAGCAGGTGGAGTCGCAGTACGGCATCCAGGACCTCGTCGAAGGCGCGCTGTCCACCCGCGAGGGCGGGCTGCGCACGCTGCATGACGTCGTGGCGCAGGTGCGGCGCAAGGCCCCGTCGGACGCGGAGCGGCTGGAGCGGGAGCTGGCGTCGTTCCGCGTGCGACTCGTGGTGAACCAGGCGCGCACGGACGCGGACGCGAAGGTGGGCGCCGCGATGGTGGCCGCCTGGAAGAAGTTCTTCGGCATCGACATGGATGATCTGGGCGCACTGCGCTACGACGACGAAGCGTGGCGCGCGGTGCGCAAGCGGCGACCGGTGCTCATCGAGCGGCCCGATTCGCCCGTCTCCCTGGGGCTCCAGCGCATTGCCGCGCGCCTGCTGTCGCTCGACGGTCTATCCTCCGAGTCCGCCATCCCATGAAGCCCTTCGCGCAGCAGACCTACTATGAGCTCCTGGAGGTGCCGCCCACGGCGTCCGACGAGGACATCCGCGCGGCCCATCAACGCCTGATGGAGCTGTACTCGCCGGACTCCATCGCGGTGTACGCGCTGGGCGACCCGGATCAGGTGGATTCGCTGCGCGAGCGCATGACGGAAGCGATGGAGATGCTCACGGACGCGGAGTTGCGCGTCGAGTACGACCGCTCCATCGGGCTGCCGACGGAGCGGCTCGCGAAGGCGACCTCCGCGGCGGTGGCCCAGGACAAGACGGACTCGGCCGCCCGGGTCGCGGAGGCCCTGGCGACCGCGGCGGCAGCGCTGGCGAAGGCCGCGGGCGCCGTGGACGCCGAACGGGTGGAGGCGGAGTCCCGGCAGAAGGCCTCGACGTCCGGGAGCGAGGAAGCGGCGCCGCACGCGAGCGCGACGCCCGGAAAGAGCGAGGAGCGGATGCGGGGCGAGGAGTCGAAGCGGCAGGAGCCCTCGGGCAAGGACGCGTCGGGCGCGCCCTCCGAGACGGTGATGGTGGGAGGCATGGCGGTGGTGGACGCCTTCCGCGCTTCGTTCAACCAGAGCCTGTCGTTCGTCTACGTCCCCACGGGTCCGCTGCGAGGGCAGGGCAGGGGGAACGCCGCGTCCGCGAGCTCCGCACCCCGCGAGACCGCCGCGCCGGTGGAGGGGCACCGTCCCGCCGTGGAGGCCGTGACGCCTCCGGTCGCGAACACCCCGAACGCCGCGGTCAACGCTGCGTCCGAAGCCACCGCGGTTCCTGCCACCTCGCCGGCCGCCGCCTCGCCAGCTGCCACTTCGCCGGCCGCCATCGACACCGCCACCGTCGTCGCGTCGCCTGACCGCGCCCCGGAGACGGACAGCGCGATGCCCGCGCCGGCTCGTGAGGAGGTCCCCGCGCTCATCGCGGACGCCACCACTTCAGCGCCCGCCACTACTTCAACGCTCGCCACCACCTCGACGCCCGCCACTGCGTCGACGCTGGCAACCGCCTCAACGCCTGCCACCGCCGCACCGGTCCGCGAGGACACCCCGGCCGTCGTGGCCGCGACGGACGCGGATGCCAGCACGGTGACGCCGCCGAGCGAGCCGAGCACCGGCACGCCGCCCGAAGCCGTGGCGGCCAGCGCGTCACCCACTCCAGGCGAGCCGACCGGTGACACCGCCTCCGCGGCGCCCGTCTCCGGCGCCACCGCCCAGGGCGAGTCGGATCCGAACCCCTCCCGTGCTCCGACGCCCGCCGAAGCCCCGCCGGAGCTCCCCTCCACGGCGCTGGCCCGGCCTCCGGCGACCGGCGCCTCGAAGGCCGCCGTGCGTCCCCTCACGTCGCGCCCCATCGACTCGCGTTCCGCGGCGAACGGCCGTCCTGGCTCCGGGTCGCGGAGCCCCGCCGGCCCGAAGCTCGGAGACGCGCAGGTGCTGGCGCAGGACTCGGCCATCGCGACCGCGGAGTCGGCCCTGGCGCAGGTGGCGGCCCGGGTGCGCGACGCCCGGCCCCGGGGCGTGGAAATCCCGGCGGACGCCGAGTTCAACGGCGAACTGCTGCGCCGTGTGCGCGAGGCCCGCAGCCTGTCCATCCAACAGCTCGCCGACCGCACCCGCATCTCCGTGCGTCACCTGGAGAACGTGGAGGCGGACCGCTACACCGCGCTGCCCCCGCCGGTGTACCTGCGCGGCATCCTGATGAACCTCGCCCGCGAGCTGGGGTTGGATCCGCTGCGCGTGTCCAAGAGCTACCTGGCGCTGTTCGCCGACAAACCCCCCAAGTCGGGCCGTTGACCTGGAGGGCGGCCTGTCGTCACTCCGCGCATCAGGAAAAGTTGACTCGCACGGGGTGGGTGCCTAAGTAATGGCACGATGACGGAAGAGGAAAAGGTCAAGGCAATGCGTCTGGCCCGCGCGATTGCCTCGGATATCTCGCTCTACAACGAGCAGAAGATCATCAAGGGCATCGAGCAGGACAACCTCTTCGAGGTCCTCAAGGAGGAGCTGGAGGAGGGGCGCGCGCTCTACAAGAGCCGGGTGAGCCAGGAGATCAGCACCCAGGCGAACTTCTTCGAGCGCGCCGTCAACGACATCGTCCTGCGCTCCAAGGCGCACGTGAAGTCGAAGATCTGGTAGTCACCCGGTCCGTGGCCTCACCTGACACGCGCGAGCACCGCGCCCTCCCTGAAGCCCGGGGGGAGCGCCTGGACCAATACCTCGCCCGCGCGTTCCCGGACCTCACCCGCTCCCGCCTCCAGGGCCTCATCGCCGACGGCCACGTGCTGTGCGATGGGAAGTCCGGCAAGGTCGCGCAGCGCCTGCGCGGGGGCGAGCTCCTCACCGTCCACATCCCCGCGCCCGTCGCCGCCATTCCCCAGGCGGAAGAGCTGCCCGTGTCCGTGCTGCACGAGGACCGTGACCTGGTCGTCGTGGACAAGGCCGCCGGCATGGTCGTGCACCCCGGCGCGGGCCACGCCTCCGGCACGCTCGTCAACGCGCTCCTCCACCGCGTGAAGGACCTGTCCGGCGTGGGCGGCGAGCTGCGCCCCGGCATCGTCCACCGGCTGGACAAGGACACCACCGGCTGCCTCGTCGTCGCCAAGCACGAGCAGTCCCTCGTGGCCCTCCAGAAGGCCTTCAAGACGCGCGAGGTCCAGAAGACGTACCTCGCGCTGGTGCACGGCAGTCCCCCCGCGGAAGGGCGCATCGAGACGCTCTACGGCCGCCACCCGGTGAACCGGCAGCGCTTCACCGGCAAGGTGAAGGAAGGCAAGCCCGCCATCACCCTGTTCCGCGTGCTCGAGTCCTTCGAGGGCGCGGCCCTGGTGGAGGTGGACCTGCTCACCGGCCGCACGCATCAGATCCGCGTCCACCTGTCCGAAGCCGGCTACCCGCTGCTCTGCGACGCGCTCTACGGCGCGGGCCGCAAGGCGAAGGGCGCGGTGGCGGAGGCCCAGGAGGTCCTGGGCCGGCAGGCGCTGCACGCGTGGCGCCTGGCCTTCGAACACCCGCGCACCCACAAGCTGCTGTCGCTGGAGGCGCCCGTGCCGGAGGACCTCACGGCGGCCCTGCGCCTGCTGCGGGAAGCGGCCATCCCGGCCGGACCTCCCGCGAAGGCCAAGGCCTCGGCCAAGGCTCCGGCCAAGACGGCTAGAGGCCGGAAACGCTGAGCTGCTGCTGGCGGCGGGAGAGCACCTTGATGGGCTGGATAGCCATCACCCGCATGAAGACGGCGAGCAGCTCCGGGTCGAACTTCTGGCGCATCTCCGTCCACATCAGCATCAGCGCGACCTCCGGGCCGTACGCGTCGCGGTACGGGCGGCGTGAGGTGAGCGCGTCGTAGGCGTCGCAGATGGCGATGATCTTCGCGTACACGCCCAGGTTCGTCTTGGGGATGATCATCTGGATGTTGCCGCGCGCGTCGCGCACCGCAGTGCCGTAGTCCGTCTTGTGCTCGAACGTCGTCACCACGCGCAGCAGCGTGGAGCGGCTGAAGCCCTTCTCCATCAGGATGTTGCGCACGCTGATGAGCGGTGCCCTGGCCACCGTGACCTTCTCGTCCGCGGTGAGCGCCCCGCGCTTGGTGGACAGCTCCTCCGGCAGCGTCGTCATGCCGGCGTCGTGGAAGAGCGCGATGTAGCCCAGGTCGCGCAGCTGCGGCTTCGTGAGGCCCAGCTCCGCGCCGAACACGATGCACATCAGCGCCACGTTCACCTGGTGGTAGACGAGGTAGTCCTCCTCGCGCTTCTGCGTCGTCATCCCCAGGAAGTGCGTGCGTTGGTCGTAGGAGATGTCCACGAAGTCCTGCACGAGCCGCAGCGCCCGCGACGAACCGATGGGCTTCCCCGCCCGCACGGACTCCAGGTACTTCTGCAGGAAGAACACCGCTCTGGCGTACACGGTCATCGCGTACTTCTTGCGGTCGACCTTCTGGTCGCCCGGCGTGTCCAGGTCGTTGTTCAGCTTCTCCTTGAGCTTGGAGAACTTCGCCACGCGCATGTTGAGCAGCTTGCGCCCGGACAGCCCGTCCTCCTCGGCCGCGGCGGACTGCTCCTTGCTGAAGATCCAGACGAAGTTCTTCAGCTCCTGCACCGTGACGGGCTTCGTCAGCGTGATGCCGCCCACGTCCTTGGCGCGCATCTCCGCCAGCAGGTAGCGCTGGTTCTCGATGGAGTTCAGGTCCACCTTCACCAGCATGCCGTTGAGGTAGTACGAGTCCTTGACGCCGGACAGCTCCAGCCGGCCTTCCTTGCCGATGATCTGGTTGATGATGTCCTGGAGCTGGTGCAGCGGCTTTTCAAAAACAGCGTTCTCCGGGTCGTACATCTTCACCGAGCGCACGAGCATGTAGAGGCCCGCGAGCATGGAGCGCGACAGGCCCTGGAGCTTCTCGTTGTGCTCGCGCCCGTACTCCCCCAGGTTCTCGTCCTGGTTGTGGGTGATCTTCAGGTTGTCGGCCATGGCGTCACGTCGTCTCTTCCGGAAGCGCCGAGTCCCCGAACAGGGCCTTGCGCGTCTGATACATCGCCTTGCGGGCCGCGGTGAGGACCTCCAGCGGCTGCGTCTTGTCCTCCACCACGGTCTGCAACACCTTGTAGGACTGGATGGAGCCCGCGCCGCCCAGGCCCACGATGGCCAGCAGCTTGTCCTCCATCACCCGGCGCTTGTTGAGCAGCGACGGCTTCACCGCCAATTGCTGCTGCATCATGGACAGCGCCGCGGGCAGGTTGGTGGCCCCGATGGCCGCGTACACCGCGGCCTTCTCGTCGGACGTCTTCTTGTCCCAGCCGGGGTCGCGCACCAGCTTCACCAGGTCCGGGAAGGCCTTGTCCCGGTCGAACTCCGGCAGCAGCTTCGCAGCCAGCATGCGCACCTGGGAGACGTTGTCGGTGAGGGACTCCTGGATGATGCGCCGCGCCTCCGCCGTGCGCCCGCGCCCGATGATGTTCATCACCTCCAGCTTCACCACCAGGTTGGGGCTCTTGAGCACCTGGGAGAACATCTTGATGCGCTCCGGGTGGTTGCTCTTCTCCAGGATGGCGACCATGTCGCGCACCGTCTGCGGCCGGTCCGACATCAGGCGCGCGACGAAGGGCTCCGGCAGATCTCGCGCGAAGCCGCCCAGCACGTCGCACAGGAGCACGCGGTTCTCCGGCAGCTCGATGGTCTCCAGCACGTTGAGCAGCGGCAACACCGAGTCCACGCCCAGCGCCTGCAGGTAGCGCGACACGTCCTGGGGCTGCTTGGCGCGCGTCGTCCGGAGCGACTCGCCCACGCGGCTCAGGCGCTGCTCCTCGCCCATCTTGTGGAGGAACGACGACAGCAGCCGCGCCAGGTCGTCGCTGCTCTCGCGCTGGGAGAGCGCGCGCAGCTTGAGGACGATCTGGTTCACCGTGCCGAAGTCGTCCTGGAGCAGCAGCATGTCCAGCAGCTGCAGGAAGATCTCCTCCAGCAGCGCCGCGTCGTCCACGCCGCCTTCCACCACCTGGAACACCGCGCCCACCAGCTTCGGGAACAGGCGCGCGTTCTCTTCTTCCGTGATCTCCCTCTGCAGCCGGGCCTTCAGGTCGTCCGTCGCGTGCCGGCCGCCCACGACGAGGCCGCGGATCTGCTCCACGCCGTCCAGCTTCGCGTCCAGGTCCTCCGCGGACACGCGCGCGAAGCGCAGGAAGTCATCCGAGTTCGTCTGGAGGCGGGAGTAGAGGTAGCCCACCACCTTGTCCACCTCCACCTGGACCTCATCCTCGGAGGCGCCCTCCATGGAGAAGCCCTCCACCACCACGTACTCCACCTGCTGCATGCCCGCGCGCCACAGCTGCGCGAGCACGTCCTCCGCGCCGCGCTCCGGCTCCGACAGGGCGATGAGGGTGAGCGTGACGAGCTCCTCCAGCGGCAGCCCCGGCCGGAAGATGAGCTGGCGGATGCCGTCGCGGAAGAACTTGTAGGGGAGCGCCGACTCCTCGGAGAAGAGCGGCTCGTTGTGGAGCATGAAGTTCTGCTGCTCCACCTTCAGCGACAGCGGGCCGAACTTCTCCGTGTACGCGGAGATGGACTCCTGCGCCTTGGCGAGGAACTCCGGGAAGCGCGCCTCGTTGTGGCGGTACATGCCAATCTGCTTGATGCCCTTGAGCAGGTGGAACGCGAACGTGCGCGCAAGCTCCACCTTCTCGCGGACTTCAGGGGATTGCTCCGGCTCCGCGCTGGTCTCCGGGACTTTCTGAGGCTGGGCCATGGGGGACGTCCATCCTACTCCCGTCCAGGGCCGGCTCCCAGTCCCGGAACCGCCCGGAAACCAGGGGGTTGAAGTGACAACGGGGCAACAGTGGGCGGAGTGGCGGGGAATCCCCGGTGTGCTACGCAAGGGGCCCCGTCCCGCCCGGAGTCCCTGCCGATGAAGCGACTGCTCGTGTCCGCCCTCGTCCTGGCGTCCCTCACGGGGTGCTTCCGCATGAGCGTGCGCAGTCCGGCGCCGCGCGACGGCGCACCCGAAGGCCAGATGGGCGCGAGCTTCGTGGGGGGCCTGACGACGTCCAACGTGGCCGCGGGCGAGTGCCGGCATGGCCTGTCGCGGGTGGACGTCTACTGGCCGTGGTGGAGCCCCATCGTCTACGTCTTCACCTTCGGCATCGTGGCCCCGCTGCGCGCCGAGTACGTCTGCGCGCAGGGGCCGGAGTCCGAGGGGAGCGAGGCCGACGTGCCTCCCTCGGTCCCCGGGCTGTAGCGCCCCTCCCCGGCATCGCGGGAGGGGCCTTCACGGCGGGGGCGTCAGTGCGACGGCGGCGGGGCCTCGGCGCCGCTCTTGCCCTTGAGGGCGGCGCGGAAGAGGACTCCGGTGAGGGCGGCGAAGAACACCAGGCCCCAGACGTTGGACCAGGTGGGGTGCGCCAGCTCGCTCTCGCCCACGGCGTTGAGGAAGGCGCCCACGGCGTTCTCGTGGCCGAAGACAGCGGGCAGGTTGATGGCGCGCGTCCAGGTGCCGTCGCTGGCGATTTCGAGGAAGGCGATGAGCACGCCCGCGATGGAGCCACCTGCGATGTAGCCCGAGGACATCAGCGTGCCGGGGGAGAACTCGGACTCCGCCGCGCTGCCGCCGCGCAGCGTGTCCACGAAGTGGCGCACCATGCCGCCCACGAAGATGGGCGTGGTGCTGCTGATGGGCAGGTACACGCCCACCGCGAAGGGCAGCGAGGACACGCCGCACAGCTCCAGCATCAGCGCGATGAAGACGCCCAGCAGCACCAGGTCCCACGGCAGCCGCTGCGTGAGGATGCCGTCGATGATGAGCGCGAAGAGCTGCGCCTTGGGCGCCGAGTAGCGGGTGAGCGTCTGGCCCTCGTACTCGCTGATGCGCCCGCCGATGCCCGGGTCCACCACGTACTGGATGCTGCCCCGGTCATCCACGAGGTAGCGGCCGGCGGGCACCGGCGTGTCCGCGCCGCGCACGAAGCCTTCCTTGTAGAGGCGGTCCGGCCCCGCGGTGACGGCGCCCGCGTCCGACAGCTTCAGCGACGGGCCGTTGGCCTGCGTCAGCGTCAGGGCCGCGAGCTCCGGGGCGGGCAGGGGGCGCCAGCTGCGCAGCTCCAGCGCGCCGTCCGCGGGCACCATGTCCAGGCGCTCCGCCCACAGCGAGCGCTTGAGCTGCGCGGGCGTCACCCCGCGCTGGGTGAGCGCGTCCTGGGACACCGCCCAGCGGTACGTGTGCTGGGTGCGCGTCTCGGTGCCCATCTCCGTCACCTGCACGCCCGGGTGCGGCTCCGGGATGACCGCGGTGGCGCCCTGGTTGAGCAGCACCAGCACGAGGCCGATGAACATGGCGCTCGTGATCACGCCGACGAAGAGGGCGATCTGCTGCTTCCTGGGCGTGCCGCCCACGAGGTAGGCCGTCTTCAAATCCTGCGCGGTGGTGCCGCCGTTGGACGCCGCGATGCCCACGATGGCCGCCGTGGTGAGCGCCATGAACCGGTCCGGCGACGACGTCCAGCCGAACAGCAGGTACACGAGGCAGGTGACGAGCAGCGTGGCCACCACCATGCCGGAGATGGGGTTGGAGGAGCTGCCAATCTCACCCGTGATGCGCGCGCTCACCGTCACGAAGAAGAAGCCGAAGATGACGATGAGGATGGCGGAGATGAAGTTCACGTGCAGCGGGGGCGCCAGCCAGATGGCCAGGATGAGCAGCGCGCTGCCCACCAGCACCACCGTGATGGGCAGGTCCTGGTCCGTGCGCAGCACCGTGGGCACGGGGCCTTGCGTGCGCGACGCGCGCAGCGTCTCCACGCTGCGCTTGAAGGCGCCCACGATGGTGGGCATGGAGCGGATGAGGCTGATGAGGCCGCCCGTCGCCACCGCGCCCGCGCCGATGTAGAGCACGTACGCGTTGCGGATCTGATCCGGCGACATGTCCCGGATGAGCATCCCGTTGTGCACGAGCAGCGGCGTCTCCAGGCCGCTGCCGAAGACGGACACCATCGGGATGAGGATGAGGTAGCTGAGCACGCCGCCCGCGAAGGTGATGGACGCGACGCGCGGCCCGATGATGTAGCCGACGCCCAGCAGCTCCGGGGACACCTCCGTGGAGAGCGTCGCCGACTTCAGCCCCTTGATGGGCATGCCGATGACCTCCTTGAAGAGCTTCATCCCGGAGTAGGCGAACTTGTAGACGCCGCCAATGATGAAACCCAGGATGACCGTGCGCGCGTTGGTGCCGCCCTGCTCGCCGACGATGAGGACGTCCGCGCTCGCGGTGCCCTCCGGGTAGGTGAGCTTGCCGTGCTCCTGGACGATGAGGCCCTGGCGCAGGGGGATCATCATCAGGACGCCCAGCACGCCGCCCAGCGCCGCGGTGAGGAACGCGTGCGTGAGGCTGATGTCGTAGCCCAGGATGAGCAGCGCGGGGAGCGCCGCCGCCACGCCGAACGCGAGCGACTCACCCGCGGAGCCCGTCGTCTGGACGATGGTGTTCTCCAGGATGCTGGAGCGGCCCAGCGCCCGGAAGATGGCGATGGAGAGCACCGCCACCGGGATGGACGCGGACACCGTGAGGCCGACCTTGATGGCCAGGTACACGGACGAGGCCGCGAACACGATGCCCAGCACCGACCCGAGCACGAGGCCGCGGATCGTCAGCTCCGCGGGCGACTGCCCCGGCGATACGTAGGGTTTGTGCGCGGCCACGCCATGCAGATGGGGCTCGGCGAGGGGGACGCGATCATCAACGACCGGCGGGGAACCGTGGGACAAGCAGGGACTCCTCAGGGGGAACCAGGCGCTCTTTCTAGCAGGGTCCCCGTCGGGGCGCGAAAACAGCCGTGTCCCTGAAAACGCACGCGCCCCGCACGCCTCGTGTGAGGCGGCGGGGCGTGGCCTTCCGGCGTGCCGGCCTGCGTCAGCCCTGGGCGGCGAGGGTCTCCGGATCCACTTCGGCCATCAGCGCGGCCAGCTCGCACTTGAGCTTGTCCTTGGCGCGGATCTCCAGCTGGCGCGCGCGCTCGCGCGAGAAGCCGAAGTGCTCGCCCAGCTCCTTGAGGGTCATGGGGCGCTCGTTCATCACGCGCTGCTCGATGATGAAGCGCTCGCGCGGATCCAGGCGCATGAGCGCGGTGCGGACGCGGTTGTTGATGAGGCCCGCCTCCTCCTTGTCCGCGAACTCGTCATCCTGGGGCGCCGCGGCGCTCACCACGAAGTCCACGTGGCTGTTGCCGCCGTCCTCGCCCATGGGCGCGTCCAGCGACAAATCCCTGCCGCCCATGCGCTGCTCCATCTCGCGCACCTCGCCGGGCTTCACGTGCAGCTTGCGGGCGATCTCATCCACGTTCACCACGGCCTCGCCGCTGCCCAGCTTCTCCAGCTCGCGGCGCGTGCGCGCCAGACTGAAGAACAGCTTGCGCTGCGCCTGCGTGGTTCCAAGCTTCACCAGCGACCAGCTCTTCAGGATGTAGTTCTGGATGTACGCGCGGATCCACCACACGGCGTAGGAGATGAGCCGGATGCCCTTGTCCGGGTCGAACTTCTGCACCGCCTTCATCAGGCCGATATTCCCCTCCTGGATGAGGTCCGACATCTTGATGCCGTAGGAGCGGTACTCGTAGGAGACCTTCACCACGAAGCGCAGGTTGCTCGTCACGAGGCGGTGGCCCGCGGCCAGGTCGCCCTTGATGAACCGGCGCGCCAGCTCCTGCTCCTCCTCCACCTTCAGCAGCGAGTACTGGTTGATCTCCGACAGGTACATCGCCAGGGAGCCGGAGTTGGAGGATTGCTCGGTCGAGGCCTGCATGAATGGATTCTCCGAATTGGGCCTCCTACGTTGGGGAGGCGGATGAAAGTGCTCTGGATTCAAGTCCTACAACTTGACGTGCTTTGCCCTGAGCAACCGCGATGCCAACCGCGGTCGGATGTATTCGCGTGTGTCTCCAAGGGGTTGGCGGACGCAGGTGGGAGGGGAGTGGAGGCGGTCTGTAATGGTTACCCGACCCCCGGAGGAAATCCGCGGGACTGAGAGGGTAGAAAGTGCACGTCGCGCGGTCCCGGATGCGCGGCGCCGGAGCGCTCGCGGCTGCAAGTTCACGGAAACGCTTAATGGCCGCGCCACGCGATGGTCGAGCCATTTCCAAGTCGCCCGAGTGGCCCTGGGGAGGGCGGGCGACCGGGAGCGGAAGGCCGCTTCCTTCCGGAGGGCAATTCCTTTCCGCTCAGGAGGCGCGGGCGGTAGGGCCCGCCTGCTCGGCTGCCTTCGGGACGCGGCGTGCGGCTTCGGCTTCCAGCGCGCGGCGCAGCGTGTTCAGCAGGTGCTCGGCCTCTCCCTCGCGCAGGGCCCGGCCTCCGAAGCGGGCTTCCAGGTAGCGCCGGGTGAGGGGCACCAGCGCGAGCGCCAGCGGGTGGCCGTCGCGTGCGAAGCGCGTGGTCAAATCCTCCAGCGACTCGCCCTCGAAGCGGGGCACGCGGGCGCGGGCCAGCTGCGCGTCCACCCGGTCCAGGAAGCGCGTGGCCTCCATGCGCGGGGCGCGCTTCTGACGGCGGGCGAGGAAGCGGCCCACGCGCCAGACGACGAAGGCCACGGCCGCGGCCGTGAGCCATGCGCGCATCGGAGGCAGGCGGGAGGAGCGGGTGCTGGCCTGGGCGGGCTGGCGCGGCGGGCGGACGAGCGCGTTCGCCAGCTCGAACTGATCACGGAAGGAGTAGTCGACCACGGAGTTGCGCCAGCGCGCCTCCACCGCTTCGTACAGGGCGAGCACCTTCTCCAGCAGCGCGGAGGCCTGGCTCGTGCGGTGCGACGGCGGCGTGGCGTCCACGGTGACGAAGCCGCGCCCCGGCACCAGCACGTGCGTCCACGCGTGGGCATCCCCCGCGCGCACGATGTAGGCGCCATCCAGCCGCGCACCGCCGAAGAAACCCGTGGCCAGCCGCGCGGAGAAGCCCTGCGTGCGCAGCAGCACCGTGAGCGCGGTGGCGAAGTGCTCGCAGTGCCCCGCCTTGCGCACGAAGAGGAAGTCCGCGAGCGGATCCTCGGAGTTGCCCGCGAGTTCCAGCGTGTAGGCGTAATCGCGTTGCAAGTAGGCGATGAGCTTGCGCGCCGCGGCCAGCGGCTCCTTCTCACCCTGGAGCACCCGCGCCGCGAGCTGGGCCACACGGGGATCCAGGTGTTCGGGCAGGGCGAGGAGCTGATCCTTCTCGGGCTGCCGGAGGGCCAGGCTGCCGACCGCCTTCGCGTCCGGGGGGAGGCTGTAGGCCTCGTAGGTGTACGAAGGCGCCGTGAGGGTGAAGCGCACCTCGCTTCCGCCCTGGAGCTGGACGGTGCTGTTGCGGGTCCCGGTGGGCGTGTGGGCCAGGGCGTTGCCCAGCCGCGAAGGCGACTCGAGCGCGATGAGCGTGCGGCCTCCGTAGGCGGGCAGCAGCTCCACGCGCTGGTGCAGGAGCGTGTCGCTGGCGGGGCGCAGGGTGATCTGCCGCTCGGTCTGCAGGGCCCCGATGACGTTCGTCCACTCCTGCCCGTCGAAGGTGTCGTAGGTGCGGCCCACCCAGTAGGCGTCCAGCGCGTCGCGGCCCGGGTCGGGCGTGAGCGTGGCGCGCAACACCACGCGCGGGTTGCTCTTGATGGTGCCCGCGCCGCCCAGCCGCACCGTGTTGGAGAAGCCCGCGCTGCTGGCCGCGCCCAACCCCGGCGCCGAGCGCGGGCCCACCATGGCCCAGTTGAGGCGGGGGAAGAGGACGAAGAAGGCCACCGCGCCGGCCACCGCGAACGCCACGCCACCCGACAGCGGCCCCAGCACCGCGCGCACCGGCACGGGCTCGCCGTCCGGCACCGCCGCCTCCACCACGCCCAGCGCCAGCGACAGGCTGGCCAGCACCCCGAAGGCGATGAGGCAGAGCGCGTAAGTCATGTCGCCGGACAGCGCCGCGCCGCCGGCCACCATCAACAGCCCCGTCAGGTGCGTCTGTCCATCCGCGGCGCCGTCCGGCGCGGACAGCATCCGCTGCGCGGCGATGAGGCCCGCGAAGGAGCACGCGGCCACCACCGCGTTCATCGCGCCAGAAGTCAGCTGGAGCCCCAGCAGGACGGCCGCGACCAGCAGCAGCAGCGCGGACAGGCGCGCATGCCGCGCGACGAGCCGCACGTTGCACAGCGCCAGCACCAGCGTCAGCAGGAACACCGCCAGCGCCCACACGGGGAGCTGCCCGGACACCGCCATCGCGCCGAAGGCAGCGCCCGCCGCCAGGTCGCGCAGCACCAGCCTCAGGCGCAGGGGCCGCGTCACGCCGCCTCCCGTTCCTGGCCGTCCTTCGCGCCGGGGTCCGCGTCCTCGAAGCCCACCCATGCGAGCGCCTGGAGGATCCGCCGCTCCTGGCCCGCTCCGGCCGCCGGACGCAGCGTGTGCTCCGGCAGCTTGAGGCCGACCTCGTGGCCCGCGTCGAGGAGCTGGTGCGCCTGGGCGGCGACCTCCTCGCACCGGCGCTCCAGCGCCTCGCCCGTGAGCCCCGCGTCCAGCGCGAGCTTCCACGTGCGGCGCTCCTCGCGCTCGCGCTCCACCTTGAGCAGGCGCCCCGCCGCGGCGCTCTTGCGCCAGTGGATGCGGCGCGCATCCTCGCCCGGCGCCAGCTCCCGGAGGCCCGCCACGTCGCCGGTGCCGTCCTGGTGGCGCGGGCTGCCCGTCTCGCCCATGGGGCCGGACTCCGCCGCTCCCGGCTCACGGCAGGCGTAGCCCCGGCGCGGGTACACGAGCAGCGTGCCCTCCAGGGAGAACACCCGCGTCTTGGCGAACAGGCCCAGGGGCCACGTCGTGGTGACGCGCACGCCAGACAGGCGCACGGGGCCCCGGTGCGGCGCGGCCAGGTCCGCCCGCACGACGACCTCCGTGCCCGGGGGCAGGTGGCCCAGGCTGCCAAGGCCCGCGAGCGGCGACAGGTCCTCCGCCAGCGTCAGCGCGAAGCCGTGGCCCGCCTTGCGCGACACCGCCCAGCGATAGGGGAAGGGCTCGCGCGCGAAGGCCGCGTCGGCGCCCACCCGGCGCACCGTCAGGTCGCGCAGGCACCGCTCCGACAGCACGCCGGACACCACCACCATGCTGAGCAGCAGGCCCAGCAGCAGGTACAGCAGGTTGTTGCCGGTGTTGAGCGCGCCCAGCCCCACCCCGAACGTCACCACCAGGTAGGTGCGCCCCATCTTCGTCACCGACAGCGTGCGCGGCGGGCGGAGCCAGGCGCGCAGCCGCGCCCGGAACGGCGGACGGGCAGGGGCCTTCACCGGGGCGCCGCCACCTTGCGGGACAGCTCCTCCACCAGGTGCGCCGCCTCGTCCCGCGCGGACACGCCCTGCACGGCGCTGCGCAGGAGCACCCGGTGCGCCCAGCAGGGCACCAGCATCGCGCGCACGTCGCCGGGGGTGACGAAGTCGCGGCCCTCCCACAGGGCCTGCGCCCGGGCCGCGGACCCCAGCGCCAGCACCGCGCGGGTGGAGGCGCCGCGCTCCAGGTCGCCGTGCTCGCGCGTGGCCCGCGCCAGCCGCACGATGTACTCCGCCACCGCCGCGTCCAGCTTCACCTCCGCCGCGAAGGCGCGCAGCGACGCCAGCTCCTCCGGCCCCGTCACCGCCTCCACCGAGGCCAGCGGGGACGCCGCGCCCCGCGTGGTGAGCAGGCGGGCCTCCACGTCCGGCGCCGGGTGGCCCAGCGACAGGCGCACGAGGAAGCGATCCAACTGCGAGTCCGGCAGGGGATAGGTGCCGGAGAAGTCCACCGGGTTCTGGGTGGCCACCACCGTGAAGGGCGAGGGCAGGGGGTGCGTCTCACCGTCCAGCGACACCTGGCCCTGGGCCATGCCCTCCAGCAGCGCGGACTGGGTGCGCGGCGGGGCCCGGTTGAGCTCGTCCGCCAGCACCAGCTGCCGGAAGAGGGGACCGGGGCGGAAGGAGAAGGTGGCCGTCTGGGAGTGGAACACCTGCGCGCCCAGGATGTCGGCCGGCAGCAGGTCCGCGGTGAACTGGATGCGGGAGAAGGACAGGGCGCACGCACGCGCCAGGGCCTCCGCCAGCGTCGTCTTGCCCACCCCTGGCATGTCCTCCAGGAGCAGGTGCCCGCCGGCCACCACGCAGGTGACGACGCGCTGCACCTCGGAGGGCTTGCCCTGCACGGCGCGGCCAAGCTGGGCGGCGAGCCGCTCCATCACCGCGCGTGCGGAAACAGGGGAGGGGACGGGACCAAGGACACGGGCGGGCTGGATCATCCAGGGCGGACTCTACCCCAGGCGACCGCGAGCCGGCATGCCCTCCAGGGCTGCGCATTCCCCCCTCCCGGATGCCCGCCTGCTTGCGCGGGGGCTTCCCGGAAGGCTGCGCGTCCCCAAGGCGCTCCTGCGCCGGACTTCAGACGGAGAGGATGTCCTCGGGCGTGTAGTAGGCCCGGTGCGTCGCCGGCGAGGACAGCACGCCGAAGTAGCGGAACATCCGCTCGTGGTGCGTGGCCAGCCCGCGCATCTGCACGGCGCCTTCCTTCAGGCCGTGGGTGAGGACGCCCACCGCGCTGTCCTTGAACTCACGCAGGTGCGCGAAGTCCAGGACGACCTCGCTCTGGCCCAGGGCCTGGAGCGACGAGCGCAGCTCCTGCGCGGTGCGACCGTCCAGCGTCCCTTCCAGGCGCAGGGTGACCCGACCTGCTGCCTCCTCCCGAAGAATCTGTAGCCCCGTCATGATCCGCGCTCCCGCTGAAGTGTGCACGTGTGTGCCGTCTAGATGGTGATGGCGGCCGAGGCACGGACCGGACCACTGGGGGTGGTCCGGGTTCCCAAGGTGACCCATGGGGGTGCGCAGCCGGAGTCGAACAGTGCACCCTCACGGGCTGCTCGGTCAGTGGCAGGCGTGCAACTTCCGCCCGAGTGTTCGCGAGCGGTCTAAGCGCGTGTCACACAGCGGTCAACCCTTGCGGCCGACCGTCGGCTGCTCAGCACGCAGGCTCACGGCGCGCTCCTGCTGGGCCTTCAGCTTGCGGAATTCCTTCACGACCTTGGCGGGATAGCCGGCCATGAACTTCACCCGGTTCTCCTTCTTGGCCAGGATGCGCTTGGCCAGCCCGGGACCCGCGTTGTAGGCGACGAGCGCGCCCTCCACGGAGCCGAAGCGGCTGATGAGGTCCGCCAGGTAGGCCGTGCCCAGGTTCACGTTGGTTTCGAAATCAAACAGGTTGGTGTGACGGCCCAGCTTGTAGCCGGCCTTGTCCGCCAGGTACTTGCCCGTGTCCGGCATCACCTGCATCAGGCCCATGGCGCCCACCCCGGACACCGCGTAGTTGTTGAACGAGGACTCGCAGCGGATCAGCGCCACCACCAGCAGCGGGTCGATGTTGTTGCGCTCCGCCTCGCGAACGATGGCGACGGCCAGCCGGCGCTGCTGCCGCTCCGGGAGCCCGGAGGCGCGCACGGCCTCGGCGATGCCCATCTGTTCGGCGCGGTTGAAGTCCGCCTCGTCCTCGTACATCTGGAGCTTCGCGAGCGCCTGCTTCAGCTGCGCGTCCTTCTCCGCCAGCTGCGCCCGGAGGGCCGCCACGTCCGGCGCTTCACCCTGCGCACCCACCGGCACCTGCACCGGGAAAGCCCCCGCGACCGTCCCCACCAGCACCACCGCCATCGCCACCGCCGCCGTCCAACCCCGCATCTCGCCCTCCCCTGGCGCCCGACTGCACGCGCCCGCTGACTCGCCCACACCCTGCGACTAAGCAGGCGGCGTGCCAGCGTACGTGGCGTGCGCATGCCTCCTTGGAGATCCTTAAGAGAGGGTCTGGAACGGCCCCGCCAACGCCCGCCGCGGTCTGAAAAAATGCCCGGGGAGGGAAGTTTGTTTCCCAACCTGAGGCTGCAGAAAGCTCCGCCTGTTGCCGCGAGGCGTCCGCGTTCCTAGCTTGCGCCGGGTTCAACGTTCGAGTCGTGGGCCCTGTGTGGCGGGAGGCGTGGCGTGTACTGGACCATGGGCATCATCTTGATGGTGTTGTGGGTGATGGGATTGATCACCGGTTCGACGGAGGGCAGCTGGGTGCACCTGCTGCTGGTGTTCTCCCTCGTCGCGTTCGTGTTGGGTGTCGCGTCGCTCGGGCGCCGACGGGGGCTGGCATGAACGTGCCGGCGTTGGACATGGCGTGGCTGGAGCTGCCGCGGGACAGGGCGGGCTTCGTGCGGCGCGAGTGTCCCCGCTGCCAGCGCAACTTCAAGACGCGCCCCAGCCGTCACGACGCGGGGATGCTGCAGCGGCTGCTCGCGGGCTACTTCCCCTTCGAGAACCTGCACGAGGCGTACACGCCGGAGGAGCTGCCCGCGTGGCACTGCCTGTACTGCGGGCACCGCGCGCTGCCGGATGCGTGGCTCACGCCGGAGCAGTCCGCGCACGTGGAGCACATGGCGCGCGCGTGGGCCAACCACGTGCGCTACGAACAGCTGGCGTACGTGCAGCGCACGCTGTCGCAGAACCCGCGGCCCACCTTCGTGTCGGTGGCGCCGGAGCCGCTGCCCCGGCCGCTGCCGCCGGATGAAGAGGTGCTGCGCACGCTCCCCCTGGTCTGCTGCGGGGAAGAGGTGCAGGCGTCGTGGGACTGGCAGTCCACCCTCATCTGTCCGCGCTGCGGCGCGCACCACGGCGGCGGGCTGGGCGGCCGCCAGCAGGTGCAGCTGGAGTTCGTGCGCGAGTAGGCCGGAAGTGGACGGCCGGGCTTCGCGGAGGGCAGGCTCGCTTCCGCGATGAAGCTGGCTGCCGCCACCCCGGTCGTCTTCGCGGCCGGGGTGCTGCTGGCCGCGGGCGTCGCCCACGCCCATGAAGTGGAGATCGCGCGCGGGGCCGTGAATGGCTTCGGCGACTGGGTGGGCCTGGGGCTGCGGCACATCCTCGAGGGGGCGGATCACCTCCTCTTCCTGCTCGCGGTGCTGCTGGTGGGTGGCTCGTTCCGGCGCATGCTCGTGCTGGTGACGTCCTTCACGCTGGCGCACTCGTTGACGCTGGGGCTGACGGCGCTCGGGTGGGTGACGCTGGAGGCGCGGGGCACGCGGTGGGCCGAGGCCGCGATCGCCGCCTCCATCCTCTACATGGCGCTGGAGAACCTGCTCTTGCGCCAGCACCGGCACCGCGCGGGGCTCACCTTCCTGTTCGGCCTGGTGCACGGGCTGGGGTTCGCGGGCGCGCTGCGCGGCCACGGCCTGGGGGACGCGGTGGTGCCGGGACTCGTGGGCTTCAACCTGGGCGTGGAACTGGGACAGGCGGTGGTGATGGCCTTCCTCGTCCCGGTGCTGCGCATCGTTCAGCGGCGGCCCCTTCTGCACCAGAGGGTGATGAGGGTGTCGTCCATCGGCCTCGCGGGAATGGGGCTCTACTGGATGGTTGCTCGCGCGGTCGGTTGAATAACCCCACGTGCGTTCCTAGCTTGGGCAGATGAGGGTGGGGGAGGGACGCTGATGGGCGCGAGGCATACCCGGTTGGCCGCTGCACTGGCCGCCGCGTGGGAGGCGGAAGTGGTGTCGGCCCGTCGCATGACGGGGCTGGCGGAGCGCATGAATGACGCGCGCGTGCGAGCGCGGCTGATGGTGCTGGCCGCCTTCTGCCGGGCCCATGCGTCCCGACTGCTGGCCCGGTTGGCGGCGCTGGGGCGCGGGCCCCTGCCGGTGCCACCCGAGGAGATCGACCTGGATCCGGACACGGTGCTGGAGCTGCGCCGCGAGGGCGCCTTCGCCCGCGCGTCCGCCGCCCGCTACGAGACCACCGCGGAGATGGCCCGCCAGCACGCGGACCTGTCGTCCGCCTGGGTGTGCGAGCTCAACCGGACCGAGGAGCAGGACCGCGCCCGGGAGCTGCTCGCCCTGGCGGAAGGCGCCCTGGCGGCGGTGCACCGGGAATCCCAGGCGGGGGCGGCCACGGCCGACTCCTGATCCTCCCGAGTCTGGGGGGCCGGCGACCGGGGCCGGGCACGCGGGATGTGCTCGGTCGGTGACAGTCCTGGCGTCTTGGGCGTATGAATCCGCCCATGGCGAAGGAGAGCTACAACGACCTCATCTTCCAACTCGGCGACCTCGCCCGGGACGTCCTCCCGGGCAAGCCGAACTGCCCCCGCTCCATGGAACGCGTCTACCGCGCCGAAGAGGTGCTGGAGGCGCGCCGGGACGAACTGGCGGCGCTGGAAGCGGAGATGAACGACGAAGACGTGGCCTACCAGGACTCCCTCGCGCAGCACGAGGACGAGTGCGCGGCCCAGAAGGAGATCACCGGCCGCTTCAAGCGCGCGGTGGACGCGGTGGAGGGCAAGGTGAAGGGCCTGCGCAAGACGCTGGCCACCCGCCGCGCCGACCTGCGCTACGCCATCGCGGGCCTGAAGAAGCTGGAGGTGAAGCTGGCGGACCTGGAGATGACCACCCAGGACCCCGTCAAGCTGGACGCCGCCCGGCAGAACCTCAAGAAGAACCGCATCGCGCAGATGCGCCTGGCCCGCGAGGTGGAGGACTGGGAGGCGCAGCTGGCCGCCTCGCTCACCCCCACGCCCGGCCAGCCCGGCGCGGCCGGCATCCTGGCGCACAAGCGGCTGATCGAGCTGGAGGACGCCGCCGAGGAGCAGAAGCGCGTCCACGACGCCCGCATGGCGGAACTCGACCAGGCCATCGCCGCCAAGGAGGAGGAGACCAAGGGTGCGGAAGATTATCTGGATCAAGCGCTGTTCCTCCTCGGCGAAGAGGTGTATGCCGAGCGAATCGCGGAGGCGCAGCTCGCTTCCTTCTACCCTCGGCTGGATCGCGCGCAGTGAGGGGAACACCCGCCCGTAATGCTTGACGTAGGGTGGGTGTTTGCTATCTTGCGCCGCTTCCTGGCGGCCGCGGGCACGCGTGTAGGCCAGTTCATTGAATTCATTGGGCTTTCGGCGCCACGGGCGCTCGCTGTGAGGACGACGTGAAGGGTCTGATTGGCAAGAAGATCGGCATGACCCAGGTGTTCAACGACGAGGGCAACCTCGTTCCGGTGACGGTCATCGACGTCAACACCTGTCTGGTTGTCGGCAAGCGCACCCCGGAGAAGGATCAGTACTCCGCGGTGACCGTGGGCTTCGGCGAGATCCGCGAGAAGCTCCTGAACAAGCCGCAGCTCGGCTTCTTCAAGAAGGCCAGCGCCACCCCGCGCCGGCACCTGCGTGAGTTCCGCGTCACGGCCGAGGAGGCCGCGGCGTTCAACGTGGGCGAGGCCGTCAAGGCGGACATGTTCACCAAGGGCGAGCTCGTGGACGTCACGGGCGTCACCAAGGGCCGCGGCTTCTCCGGCGTCATGCGCCGCTGGAGCTTCAAGGGTTCGCAGACGAAGACGCACGGTACGCACGAGTATCAGCGTCACCCGGGCGCCATCGGTCAGCGTAAGACGCCCGGCCGTACCTACCCGAACAAGAAGATGCCCGGCCACTACGGCGTCGAGCGCAACACCACCCAGAACCTGACGGTGGTGGACGTGGACGTGGAGAAGGGCCTCGTGCTCGTCAAGGGCGCGGTCGCCGGCCACAACGACAGCATCGTGATCGTTCGCCCCAGCATCAAGGTGGCGATGCGCGCCGCGCACAAGGCCGCGCGCTAGTCGCACCGCAGCAGACGTCGGGGCGCGCAGCACGCGCGCCCCATTCGACGCCCCGCTTCCGGCACCTTCGGGTTCCGGGCGGGGCGTTCGTCGTTTCCGGCGTGGGGTGTCGCGGCTCGGAGTCTCCGGGCCCGCGGGGGCCGCGCTGAAACGTTGAGTGCTGGTCGCCCTGGGGACAAAGGGCGAAAACTTTACCGACTCGCGTTGGGTTCCGCTTGCGGTGAAGGGGCGCCGTGCTCACATGGCTGTCCCACGCCGGGGCCTCGCCGTCGCTGCAGACGGAACGCGGGCCGCCGGTCTACCCAACGGCCCACCCCCGGGCCGGGCAGGAGATATGAACGCACGCACGCTTCGCGTCTTCGCAGCGCTGTGCATCTCGCTGACGGCGCTCGGCGCCGCCGCACAGGAAGACGGCGTCCTGGAGTCAGCGGTCGTCCGCAACCGGCTGTACAAGCCCGCGGGCCATCCCGAGCTGTCCCTGTCCGTGGGCCTGCCGGTGCAGACGCACCTGACGGCGCACTACTTCTTCGACGTCGGCCTCGCCTACAACCTGTTCGACACGTTCGCGCTGGAGGCGCGGGCGGGCTACGCGGCCAGCCGCCACACGGGCCTGGCGCGCTCCATCTCCGAGTCCTTCCTGGACCGCGAGGACAAGCGCGTCACGGACGAGCTGGAGGACCTCTGGCAGATGAACCTGCACGGCGTCATCGGCGCGCGGTGGGCGCCCATCTACGGGAAGATCAGCCTCGTCGCGGACATCCCGGTGCACTTCCAGACCTACCTCTGGGCGGGCGGCGGCTTCGGCAACCTGAAGCGCGAGTCGGTCATCCAGTGCACCCAGGTGGTGGACCGCGCCGCGGGCGTCTGTGACAACCGCACGGCGGTGGACGACCGGGGCTCGGCCACGGAGAACTACTGGGTGAAGGAGTCGCGCGTGGCGCCGGTGGTGTCCGCCGCGCTGGGCTTCCGCTTCTTCATCCAGGAGAAGCACGGCGTGCGGCTGGAGCTGCGCGACTGGATCTTCAAGGACAGCTACCGCGTGAACCTGCTGCGCGACGAATGGGAGGCCGGCAATCCCACCGGCGAGCCCGCCGGCAGCCCGGGCCTCACGCACCTGGTGCAGTTCGACCTCGGCTACACCTACTCGTTCTGACCCCTTCCTATGCGACCCTTCCGTTCCATCGCGCTCCTCGTCGCAGCGGTGCCCGCCCTCGCCCTCGCGCAGGGCGCCGCCCCGGCGCAGCCTCCATCGGCTCCGGCGGGCTCCTCGGGTCCGGACACGACCGCGCCCGCTTCCCCTTCACCCGCTGAACCTCCCGAGCGCTCGCGCACCCAGCGCGACGCGCCCGCGGTGCCCCAGACGGCGCCCGAGTCCCCGGCCGTGGCCCCCGCGAGGCCCCCCGAGGACGACGACGCGGAGGGCACGCCCGCGCAGGCCCCCGAGGCTCCGGCTTCCACCGGGCCCACGTCGGGCACCGCGCCCGCGAGCGCCCCGGGCGACGCGCCGGTGCTGGACTCCGGCGAGGCCCCGCGCACCACGGACGCGCAGCAGCAGCGGCTGGTGAACGGCGCGCCGCTCTACAACCCGAACGTCAACGTCCACATCGTCCAGAAGAAGCGCTTCGCGGACGAGGGCAAGCACGAGCTGGTGCTGTACCCCGGCGTCGTCCAGGTGAACGGCAAGTTCACCAACCACGTGGGCACCGCGCTGCACTACGTCTACCACCTGCAGGAGAACTTCGCGCTCCAGGTGGGCGGCCAGTACAACTGGTACTCCGACGAGAGCGACTTCAACCTGGAGCTCATCGACAAGGTGCGCGAGCAGGCCCAGGCCGCGTCGTCGCTGCTGCTCCAGTGGGGCGCGCACGCGGGCGTGGAGGTGACGCCGCTCTACGGCAAGTTCGCCTTCTTCAACAACTCGCTGGCGCAGTTCAGCCTGGTGCTGTCAGGCGGCGCCGGCGTGGGCAAGACGCGCCACCTCATCCGCCCGGAAGTGGCCAACGAGGTGGAGGGCCAGACGTACCAGGTGCCCGCGCGCTTCGGCGACACCGGCAACAAGTTCCTGGGCGAGGTGGGCGGTGGCTTCCGCGTGCAGTTCGGCGAGTCCTACGCCATCCGCCTGGAGGTCCGCGACCTCATCTACACCGCGCGCGTGGACAAGGTGGACGGCTGCAACCTGGCGGACTTCGAGTCGCTGGAGGCCGCCCGCGCCGCGAACCAGCCCTTCGAGGGGCTCAACCTGAGCGGCAGTTGCAAGGTGGCGAAGTTCGACGGCGTCGATCCGGAGACGAAGAAGAACTACCGCGAGGACATCATCCTCGGCCGGGACCTGGTGGCCGAGCCCTCGTCGGACGTCCTCAACAACGTCAGCTTCTACGCTGGCTTCTCGGTGCTCTTCTAATCATGTCCCGACTGCTCCGACTCCTCGTCGTCCTCGCGGGCCTCGGGCCCGTGCTCACGGCCGCGCCGGCCTTCGCCCAGCAGGACGTGGGCGCCTACAACCGCGCGCTGTCCGCCTTCAACGCCGGCCAGTTCGACACCGCCGCCCCCCTCTTCGCGCAGCTCGCCGAAGGGGAGGACCCGGACCTGAAGGGCAAGGCCGAGTACTACCTGGCGCAGACCTTCGCGAAGAAGGAGCTGCCCGTCGCGGCCTTCATCTCCTACGCCGCCATCGTCAACGCCGGCCCCAAGCACCCCTCGTACCTCAAGGCCATCGAGGGGCTGGTGGACATGCAGCAGCGGCTGGATGAGCAGAACCTCATCCCCAGCATCCTGAACCAGGCCTACTCCGACGAGGTGCGCGACCAGTGGGTCACGCTGCCCAAGGAGGTGCTCGCGCGGATCAACTACCTGGTCGGCACCGCCGCCCAGCGCCGCATGCGCTACGAGGAGGCCCGCGCGCTGCTGGAGGCCGTGCCCGCGGACAGCCGCGTCTACGCCAAGGCCCGCTACCTGCTGGGCACGGTGCTCGCGGATCCGCGCTTCCCGGGCCGCCCGGGCGAAGGGGAGACGCTGGACAAGGAGGCCATCAGCGCCTTCCAGACGGTGCTCGCCACGAAGGAGCCGCAGGTGGAGCTGCCGGAGACGCGCGAGCTGGCGCTGCTGGCCCTGGGCCGCGTGCACTACCGCCGGGGCGAGTACGCCGACGCGGTGAAGGCCTACGAGGGCGTGCCCCGCTACGCGCGCTTCTGGGATCAGGCCCTGTTCGAGAACGGCTTCGCCCGCTTCCAGAACGAGGACTTCGGCGGCGCGCTGGGCAGCCTCCAGGCCCTGCACGCCCCGCAGTTCGAGGGCGCCTTCCAGCCGGAGTCGTGGATCCTCAAGTCCACCGTCTATTACTACTCGTGCCTCTACGACGAGGTGAAGACGACGCTCGCGGCGTTCGACGAGCGCTACGGCCCCATGGCGAAGCAGCTGGAGCCCTTCACCGGCGAGGACCTGCCGCTCGTGCAGGCCTTCAACCTGGTGGCCGCGGAGAACCGCCGCCTGCCGCGCCCGGTGTACCTGTGGATCCGCAACAACGAGCGCGTCCGGGAAGTGCTGCGGACCCTCTCCCGCGTGGACGCGGAGAAGCGCGCCATCACCGAGGGGCCCTGGCGCGGCACGCCGCTGGCGGCGCAGACGGTGGCCTCGCTGGAGGACGTGCGCGGCACGCTGCTCCAGGTGGGCGGCACGCTGGCGAAGAACCGCCTCAAGGAGGCCGCGGACAACCTCCGCACCTTCTCCGACCAGGCGGAGATCATCCGCGTCCAGACGGCGCTCGACGAGAAGGACCTCTTCTCCGCGGGCGTGGACCAGAAGACGCTGCTCACGCGCCAGACGCTCTACCGGCCCAAGATGCCGGGCGAGGCGTGGAACTACTGGCGGTTCCAGGGCGAGTTCTGGATCGACGAGATCGGCTACTACCAGTACACGCTCAAGCGGGGCTGCCCCGCACGCGCGGAGAAGTAGGCGCGACGTAGGCCGGGGGCGTACCCGGCTGCCCAGCAAGCACGGTGTTCCGAGGCCCCTTGTCCGTGACAGTGCGTCACGGGGGAGGGGCCTCTTCACGTTGTTGAGTCCTGGAAGTTCGCTCGGGGTGATCGCGTACGCGAGGGCACAAGGCACGTTCCGGGCCACTTCTCATTCTGGGGACCCGCGTCTACTTTCCGTCGTCCCTCCCGGTTGGGCAGAAGTTTGCCCACTTTGGCGAGGCGCGGTTCTCCAGGAGCTCGCATGAAGGTGGTTCTTCGGTTCGGTGCACTGGCGGTGGGCGTTGCGCTCGCGGCTGGTGGGGTGGGGGAGGCGGCGGAGCCGACGGCACCGCCGCGCAAGGTGGCGACGAAGAAGTCCTCTTCGGCGGCGAAGGCCGCGGGCAAGAAGGGCGACGCCGCTCTCAAGAAGGAGGACGCCAAGAAGCAGGAGGAGGCGAAGAAGGCGGAGCTGCCTCCCGGCGTGGCGCCCCAGGACATGCGCAAGGGCCCGGCGCGGGTGAAGCCTGCCTCGGCGAAGTTCGCGGACGTGCCGCGCATCGCGGACTCCAAGAAGGACGCGCTCGCGGACAAGAAGCGCGACGAGGCCATTGAAGGCTTCAAGCGCCTCATCCCCAAGCTGCAGGAGACGTCCACCCAGAAGGCGGAGATGCAGTACCGCCTGTCGGAGCTCTACTGGGAGAAGTCCAAGTACCTCTACCAACTGGAGATGGAGAAGTTCCTCGCGGCGGAGAAGGCCTACGACGCGGCCCAGGCGCGCGGTGAGAAGGCCACCGCGCCGGAGCAGGATCACCGCGACTCGGAGCGCTACCGCGCCGAGACGATGCGCATCTACGAGGACATCCTCCGCGAGTACCCGGAGTACCCGGCCCGCGACGAGGTGCTCTTCTCGCTGGGCTACAACCTCTACGAGCTGAACCGCCGCGAGGACGCGGTGGCGCGCTACGAGGAGCTGATCCGCGACTTCCCCAAGTCGCAGTTCGTCCCGGACGCGTACATCCAGCTGGGCAACCACTACTTCGAGAACAACAAGCTCGCGCCCGCGAAGGTGAACTACGAGAAGGCGCGCGACTCCGGCGTCCCGAAGATCTACGCCTACGCGACCTACAAGCTGTCCTGGTGTGACTTCAACGCGGGCGACCTGGACGCGGGCCTCAAGAAGCTCCACGAGGTGGTGGACTACGCGGGCCAGCGCGGCGAGGAGCTGGGCGACCTGCGCACGGAGGCGCTCAATGACTTGACCGTCTTCTACGTGCAGCTGGATCAGCCCAAGGAGGCGCTCGCCTACTTCAAGGAGAAGGCTCCGCCGAAGCGCCAGGGCCGGCTGCTCGCGAAGACGGCCGCGGGCCTGGTGGACGCGGGCCACTTCGACAGCGCCATCCTGGTGTACCGCACCCTCATCGACGACTCGCCCATGGGCGTGAACGCGCCCGAGTACCAGCAGGCGGTGGTGCGCGCGTACGAGGGCCTGCGTCAGCGCCAGCAGGTCCGCAAGGAGATGAAGCGGATGGTGGACCTCTACCGCCCGGGCGGCGAGTGGTGGACCACCAACTCCGGCAACGCGGGCGTGCTGCGCAACGCCTTCAGCGTCACCGAAGAGGCGATGCGCGTGATGGTCACGGAGTACCACCAGGAGGCGCAGAAGACGCGCCAGGTGGAGACCTACCGGCTCGCGCGCGACATCTACAAGCAGTACGTGGAGGCGTTCGCGTCCAGCGACAACCCGGAGTTCGTCGCGGACTCGGCCTTCAACATCCGCTTCTTCTACGCCGAAATCCTCTGGGCCCTGGAGGAGTGGCAGGCCGCCGCCGCCGAGTACGACGCCGTCGTGGCCTTCAAGATCCCGGACCGCGACTCCGCGCGCGAGGTCTCCAACGAGGCCTACCGCAAGAGCGCCTCGTACAACGCGGTGCTCGCGTACGACAAGCTCGTCAAGATTGAGCGCGGCCAGCTGGCCAAGAGCGACCTGAAGGACGGCCAGAAGGTCGACGAGAAGAAGGACAAGGGCGACGTCGCCAAGCAGAAGCTCGTCAAGCGCGACGCCAAGGAGCAGGCGGAGCAGCCGCTCACGAAGTTCGAGGAGCGCCTGATCGCCGCATGCGACACGTACAACGGCCTGTACCCGGGCAACCAGGATGAGATCGACCTGCGCTACCAGGCCGCCGTCATCCTCTACGACCGCGCGCACTTCGTGGACGCGGCCCGCCGCTTCGGGGAGATCATCGAGAAGTTCCCGGAGGAGCGCCGCTCGCGCGACGCCGCGGACCTGACCATGTACGTGCTGGAGAGCCGCGAGGAGTGGCTCGAGCTCAACACGCTGTCGCGCAAGTTCCTGGGCAACCCGAAGCTGTCCAAGCCCGGCTCGGACTTCGCCACGCGCGTGGCCCGCGTGGTGGAGGGCAGCCAGTACAAGTACGTGGACGAGGTCGTCTACAAGAAGGAGAAGAACCCGGCGAAGGCCGCGGAGGCGTTCCTGTCCTTCGTGACGGAGTTCCCCAGGTCGGAGAACGCGGACCGCGCGCTCACCTACGCGATGATCATCGCGCAGGAGGCGGGCGAGGTCGACAAGGGCATCACCGCCGGCGAGCGCGTCCTCAAGGAGTACCCGACCAGCGCCTTCGAGCTGAAGGCCCGCTACACGCTGTCCGGCCTCTACGAGAAGGTGGCCGAGTTCAAGAAGGCCGCCGCCATGTCGGAGTCCTTCGTCGCCGAGTACGACGCAGCGATGAAGGCCCGCGAGGCGAAGAAGGAGAAGGACACGAAGGCCAAGGGCAGCGCGGTGGCGAAGAAGGACGACGCCCCGGGCGCGGCCGAGGACGCGGGCTCCAAGCGCGAGCAGCAGGCCGCCGAGCGCAAGGCGCTGGTGGACGAGGCGGGCGCGTGGGTGGCGGATGCCCTCTTCAACGCGGGCGTCTGGTACGACGGCCTGGGCGAGTCCCAGAAGGCCGTCACCGCGTGGAACAGCTACCTGACGCGCTTCAAGGACCGCAAGGACGTGCCCCAGGTGGCGTTCTCCATCGGGCTCGTCTGGGAGAAGGAGAAGAAGTGGGGCGACGCGGCCCGCGCCTTCAGCAGCTTCGTGGACACGTATGGCCGGGACTCGCGCACCGCCGCGGGCCAGCCGTACCTGGCCCGGTACCATGAGCTGCTCGCGTACCAGAAGCTGAAGGACGTGCGCGGCCAGGAGAAGGCGCAGGACGAGCTGGTGCGCGGCTGGAACAAGCTGGCGGAAGGCGTGCGCAAGGACACGGTGGTGCTCAACGCCTACGGCCACGCGCGCTTCCTGGCGCTGGAGCCCACGTGGAAGCGCTTCACGGACATCAAGTTCACGCGCGTCTCCACCATCCGCCGCGACCTGACGGCGAAGCAGCGCGAGATGCAGCGCGTGGAGAAGGAGTACGCGGCGGTGCTCGCCACGGGCTCCGGCGAGTGGGGCATCGCGGCGCTGACGCGCATCGGCCTGGCGTACGCGGACTTCGCGCGCAACATCATGGACTCGCCGGATCCGTCCGGCCTGGATGATGATCAGCTCAGCATGTACCGCGGCGAGCTGGAGACGCTGGCGCTGCCCCTGGAGGACAAGTCCAGCGAGGCGCTGGAGAAGGGGCTCCAGAAGGCCTACGAGCTGGGCATCTACAGCGAGTGGACGCTGGCCGCGCAGGACCAGTTGAACCGCTTCCGTCCGGGCGCCTACGCCCAGGTGCGGCCGGTGACGTACCGGGGCAGCAGTGATTCGCGCATCGCCGCTGGTGTGCTGAAGGACCTCAACGGCCCCATCAGCGCCTCCGCGGAACCGAAGCCCGCCGAGCCCGCCGCGCAGCCGGAAGGCACGAAGCCGGCCCCGTCGCGGGAAGGCGCGGAGGGTCCGAAGTCCGAACCCACCGCCCTGCTCGAGGGGGTGCAGCCGTGAAGACGACGAACAGCATCGACATCAGCAGCCAGCTCAAGGGGATGGGGACGACGCAGATGAACGGGTTTCGCACCAAGCGCATGCTCCTGGCCGGGGCCTTCGCCTTCGCCTTCACCACGGCGTGCGCCACGGGCCCCCGGCCCACGCCCGTCGCGATGAACGCGGTGGAGAAGCCCGCGGCCACGGTGCCCACCACTCCCGCGCCCGTCGTGGCGGAGAAGGGGGACGCCAACAACCTGTTCGCGGAGGCGCTGAAGGCCTACGAGGCCGGCGACCTGGACACCGCGCGCAAGGGCTTCGAGCAGGTGGTCGCGAAGGAGCCCCAGGCGCTCAACGCCCAGTTCAACCTGGGGGTCATCGCGGAGAAGCAGGGCCGCCCGGCGGACGCTCGCGCCGCCTACGAGAAGGTCCTCTTCCTCAACCCCGCCCACACGCCGTCGGTGATGAACCTGGGCCTGATGCACCGGCATGACGGCCAGCTGGACGAGGCCATCGCGCTCTACACGAAGGCGCTCCAGACGCCGGGCCACGAACACGACGAGCCCGTGCTCAACGGGCTGGCCGCGACGTACCGGCTGGCGGGCAAGCTGGACGAGGCGGAGGCCACGGGGCGGCGCGTGCTCGCGCGCAGCAAGGACAACCCGGAGGCGTACAAGACGCTGGCGCTGGTGGCGTACGACCGGGGCCAGTACCGCCTGGCGGAGCTGCTGATCATCAACGCGCGCAAGGTGGCGGAGAAGGACCCCGCCATCCCCAACACGCTGGGGATGATCTACCTCAAGATGGACGACCGCCCGCGCGCGCTCGCCCAGTTCCAGAAGGCCGTGTCGCTGGACGACAACTTCGCCGCCGGCCACCTCAACCTGGGCGCGCTGGCGCTCGCCTACCGCGACTACGCGGGCGCCGAGCGCTCCTTCACCAAGGCCCTGTCGCTGGACCCCGAAGGCGTGGACGGCCAGCTGTACCTGGCCTACGCGCTGGACGGCCAGAAGGGCCTGGATCCGAAGAAGGGCCTGGCCGCGGGCGAGGCGTTCGAGAAGGTGCTCGCGCGTCACTCGGAGCAACCGGAGGCCGTGTGCGGCGCGGGCTGGGCGTATGCGTCCGACCGCGTGGGCTTCGAGAAGGCCATTGCCTTCCTTGATCGCTGCAAGGAGCTGGGTGCCACGTCCGCGCAGGACAAGCAGCTCATCACCGCCAAGGTGCAGGGCCTGCAGAACATGCTCAAGAACCCGCCAGCGCCGGCACCCGCCGCCGCCACGGCGGAGGCGGAGGGCGAGCCCAAGAAGGAGGGCGCCGCCGCCACCGGGGGGGCGGGCTCGTCCGTGATGAACCAGCTGCCCCAGGACACGTCCGCGCCCGAGCAGGCGCCGTCGGGAGCCACGGGTGAGGCGCCCGCGTCCGAGGCGACCGAGGCTGCTCCGGCGGCTACCGAGCCCACCCGGGCGCCCTGAAGAAACAACAGTCGCCCCGGCTGGAGGATTGAGAAGTTTCTTCCCTCCTCCAGCCCCCCAGGTGCAACCGGCCGGGCGACTCCCTTAGAATCCAGGGACTTGGAGTTGGTGCGAGCCCTGCAATGGAGAGCGGAACATGAAGCGACTGCTGGCATCGGTGGTGACGGTGGGGCTCCTGGGCGCGGGCCCGGCCCTGGCGCAGGACAGCGGCAGGGACTCGGTGAAGGTCATCCAGGAGGAGGACCGCACGGTGTACCGCAAGAAGACGGTGATTGATTTCACGGATGTGGCGGTCGAGGGCGAGCTGACCAAGCCGGAAGGTTCGTACGTCCTCAACCGCAAGAAGACGGACTTCCAAAGCCTCATCAAGGTCCGGGAGAACTTCGACCCGGAGTTGCAGAAGTCGGCGGACAATCTTTAGACGGCTCAGGTGGCGTTGAACGTTTTCGGGACGGGAAGGGAAGAAGGAAGAACTTCATGGCGGCGGCGAGAAAAAACGGTTTGACGCTTCGGATCACCACCCCCGATGGCTCCATCCAGGAGACCGTGTCGGAGGCGGAAAGTGTCATCGTGGGGTCGGGCGCCCAAGCGGCGGTGAAGATTCAGGACCCGCGGGTCTCCAATCTCCATGTGATGCTGAAGGTGGACAACGATGGCTCCGTGACGGCCATCGACCTGGGCAGCGAAGGCGGCACCCAGGTCTCAGGGCAGCGGCTCGTCATTCCCACGGCGCTCAAGCCGGGTGACGTGTTGACGGTGGGGACCTCGCGGGTGGAGGTGCTCTTCGGTGACACGCCCCGGCCGGTGGCTCCGGCGGGCGCGGCGGTGGCGAAGCCCGGGGTGTTCCAGCAACTGCCCCCGCAGCGTCCGGCGATGCACCCGGCGCAGCAGGCTCCGGTGGGCCCCCAGGCCCAGGTCCAGGTCCAGGTCCAGGCCCGGCGCGACGTCGCGCCGCCCCGGCCTCCGGTGCAGGCGGCGGCACCCTCCAACGTCGTGGGCACGGTGAGCACGCCGCGTTCCGCGCCGACGGGCGGGATGGGCGCGCAGCTGGCCACGGCGCACACGGCGGCACCCACGCCCGTGTTCGAGGCCCCTCCGGCGATGGTGCGCAAGGCCACCCCGCAGGCGGTGGTGGCGGCGAAGAAGCCGCAGCCCCTGCCGCACCTGCAGGAGCCCCTGCCCCTGGACGCGCAGCCCACGCCCGAGGCGAAGGTGCTCCAGGTGTCGCTGCTCTGGGGCGACCAGATGCTGGAGGTCCAGCACTTCAAGGACGGCGCCCCGGTCACCATCGGCGAGGGCAAGAAGAACGCCTTCCACGTGTTCGTGCCGCAGGTCGGCGCACGCCACGTGCTGGCGGTGAGCAAGGGCGACAAGCTGGAGCTGCGCGCTCCGGCGGGCTCCGGCGTGTTCGTCACCAACAAGGGTGACGTGCGCACCAAGGACGCGCTGCGCGCCGCGGGACAGCTCAACCAGGCCGCCCCGGAGCAGGAGCAGCTGTTCAACCTGGGCCTGCACGACCGCGCGGAGGTGTCGCTGGGCACCGTGTCGTTCGTGATGCGCTACGTGAAGCCGTCGCCGGTCATCCTGGCCACCTCGCTGGCCGACCGCGACTTCAGCTATTTCAAGATCGCCGCCATCTGCATCCTGGCGTCGGCCGCGTTCGTCACCGCGCTGCTGCTCACGCCGCACACGGAGACGAAGTCCGCGGACGACGTCTTCGAGTCCCAGCAGCGCGTGGCGAAGTTCCTCATCGCCCCGGAGAAGAAGGTGGAGGCGAAGAAGCTCCAGCTCTCCGGCGTGGAAGAGGGCGCCAAGGCGAAGGACGAAGAGGGCAAGTTCGGCAAGGAGGAGGCGAAGCTCGCGGAGGCCGCGCCTTCGAAGCCGGGCACGCCGGTGGTGGACAAGAGCAAGAAGGAGAAGGACCGCCAGGTGGTGGGCAAGGTGGGCCTGCTCGGTGCGCTCAAGGGCATGAAGGGTGGCGCGTCGGACGTGTTCGGTCCGGGCGGCATCGGCACCGGCATCAACAACTCGCTGGGCGGCCTCAAGGGCGGCGCGGCCATGGGTGACGCGCAGGGCGTGGGCGGCCTGGGTTCACGCGGCACCGGCAACGGCGGCGGCGGCACGGCGCTGGGCATCGGTGGCCTGGGCACGCAGGGCAATGGACGCGGCGTGGGCGGCTCGGGCGGCATCGACCTGGGCGGCCGTGGCAAGTCCGTCACCAAGGTCATCCCCGGCAAGACGACGGTGGTGGGCGGCCTGGACAAGGACGTCATCGCCAAGGTCATCCGGCGGCACCAGAACGAGATCAAGTACTGCTACGAGTCGGAGCTGAACAAGAACCCGTCGCTGGCGGGGAAGGTCGCGGTGGCCTTCACCATCGACCCGGCGGGCGCGGTGGCGGACGCCAACGTGTCGGAGACGACGCTGGGCAGCACTCCCGCGGAGAACTGCATGATCTCCCGCATCCGGCGCTGGAAGTTCCCGGAGCCCAAGGGCGGCGGTGTGGTGTCCGTGACGTATCCCTGGCTGTTCTCGCCCTCTGGCGCGGACGGTGGCGGTGAGGGGTAGCGGCAGGGCCCCGACGTCGGTCGGTTCGTAGGCTGGAAGACCCAATGGCGTGGACAAAACGGTCCACGCCATTTTCGTTTTTCCCCGCTGCCGTTTCGTGCCGGGCATCACTAGTGTCCGTGCGCCGCTCCGGGAGTGCGAGTGGAGCGAGAGGACTACCGTGACGGGAGGAGTCGTGAGGAAGTCGCTGCTGTTGGCCGCGCTCGCGCTGGGGACGCCGGCCCTGGGGGCTACGCCGCCGGAGGGCGTGCCCTTCGAGCCGCGCCGGGGGTTCTTCACCGAGACGGACCTCGGGGTGTTCTTCACCGTGGGCGGTGAGAACAACTACTCCAACGCGCAGTCGTACGTGCAGCTGGGCATCGGCTACGACCTGACGGAGCAGCTGTCGCTGGGGGCGCACTTCGCGCTGGGGTCCTCCGCGCAGAACTGCTTCGCGGGCTACCTGCCGGACTCCAACGTCTGCGCGCTGTCGGACAACTTCACCGTGGCCTTTGGCGACCTGACGGCCGCGTACCACGTGAGGCTGGCCCACCGCTTCTACCTGACGCCCAAGGTGGCGGCGGGCTACACGCGGTTGGACCCCACGCCGGTGGACCCCGACGCGGGAGACCCGGGCCGCTCCGTCAACGCGTTCAACGCGGGCCTGGGCGTGGGCGTGGAGTACGCCACCTCCTTCGACCACTTCTCCGTCGGCGCGGACCTGCTCGGGCGCTACATCATCGGGCCGAACATCATGTCGTTCGCGGTGTTCCCCCGGGTGAAGTACACGTTCTGAGGCGGCCCCCCGGAGCTCGGGGACTCAAGTGCGCCGGGCCTCGGGAACGGGGCCGGGAGCGCGCCGGGCGTACTCCGCGGGCGGACAGCCCACCACGCGCCGGAAGTCGCGGATGAAGTGCGCCTGGTCGAAGTAGCCCAGCTCCAGCGCCAGCGTCGCCAGGTCCGGAGGCGTGGCTTCCCGCAGCCGCTCGGCGGCCTCGTGCAGCCGGTAGCGCTGGATGACCCACTTGGGGCTCACGCCCACGTAGCGGCGGAACAGCCGCTGCAACGTGCGCAGGTGCGGGCCCCCGGGCGTCACCAGGTCCTCCACCTTCGTCACCGCGCGGTCCTCCAGGATGCGCGTCACCAGCGCCTGCACCCGGGCGACGTTCGCGTCCGGCGCGGGCAGGCGTGAGCGCAGGAAGGTCTCCGCCAGGGCCGCGCGCTCCCGGTCCGCGTCGCGGGTGACGTCGGTGGCGAGGATGGCCTCCTGCAGCGCGAGCGCCTCCGGGCCCAGCAGCGCCGCCGCGTCCACCGTGCGCTGCGTGAGCGTGGACACCGGCGTCCCCACGAAGGGGAAGAAGCCGCCGGGCCGGAACTTGATGGCGAACACGCCGCCCAGGCCCTCCAGGAGCACGGAGAAGCGGCCGTGGGGCACGCCGTGGATGCGGGAGGTGCCGTGCTCGAAGCCCCAGTGGATGCTCGGGTGGCTGAGGTTCTGCTGGAGGTAGGGGGGCCTGCCGCGCAGGTCCCACCGCACGGCCCAGAAGTGTTCGACCCAGGGGCGCAGGTCCTCGGAGGGCAGGAGGCGCGCATGGTCGAAGTGCCGTGCGTCCGGCCGGGGGTACAGCAGGCCGCGGGGGCTGCCCGCGTTCGACTCCGCCATGGTCCACACCTCCGAACGAAGAAGCGGCGAACAAAGAAGAGGCCGCCACCCGGATGCAGGTGACGGCCTCTCAAGACTTCCCGGAAGGGAAGAGCGCCTTACGAGTCGCTGCGCTCTTCGCGCTTGCGCTCACGCTCGGCGCGGTAGCGGTCGCCGTTGGCCAGCGCCTTCTTGCGCATGCGCACGGACTTGGGCGTCACCTCGACGAGCTCGTCGTCGGCGATCCACTCCAGGGCCTTCTCCAGCCCCATCTCGCGCGGCGGGACGAGGATGACGTTCTCGTCGCGGCCGGCGGCGCGGATGTTGGTGAGCTTCTTCTCGCGGCAGCAGTTGACGTTCAGCTCGGACGGGTGGGAGTGCTCGCCGATGATCATTCCCTCGTACACCGTGACGCCTTCGCTCACGAAGAGCTGGCCACGCTCCTGGATGCTGAACAGGGCGTAGGGCACGGTGTCGCCCAGGCGGTCGGAGACGATGGCGCCGTTGGCGCGCTTCGGGATGTAGCCGAACCACGGCTCGAAGCCGTCGAACTGGCTGCTCATGATGCCCTCACCGCGCGTGATGGTGAGGAACTCCGAGCGGAACCCGATGAGGCCGCGCGCGGGGATGCGGAACTGGAGCCGGGTGCGGCCCGAGCCCAGCTGCTGCATGTCGTTCATGCGGCCCTTGCGGGGCCCCAGGCGCTCCGTCACCACGCCCACGCTGTTCTCCGGCACGTCGCAGAAGAGCAGCTCCATGGGCTCGTGGAGCACGCCGTCCACCGTCTTGGTGATGGGCTCCGGGTTGGAGGCCGTGAGCTCATAGCCTTCACGGCGCATGTTCTCGATGATGACCGCCAGCGCGAGTTCGCCACGGCCCACCACGCGGAACGCGTCCGGCGTCGCGGTGTCCTCCACGCGCACAGCCACGTTGCGGTAGGCCTCGCGGTACAGGCGCTCACGCAGGTTGCGCGAGGTGACGAACTTGCCTTCCTTGCCGGCGAGCGGCCCGTCGTTGACCTTGAAGATCATCATCATCGTGGGCTCGTCCACGGTGATGCGCGGCAGGGCCACCGGCTTCTCGGGGTCGGCGATGGTGTCGCCGATGGAGATGTCCTCGATGCCCGCGATGGAGACGATCTCACCCGGGCCCGCGTCCGGAATCTCCACGCGCTTCAGGCCGGAGAAGCCGTACAGCTTCACGATCTTGCCCGGCTGCACCTTGCCGCCGTCGCGGACGACGGCGACGGGCATGTTGGCCGTGATGCGGCCCGCCTGCACGCGACCGACGGCCAGACGGCCGACGTAGTCGTCGTAGTCCAGGTTCGCGACCAGCAGCTGGAGCGTGGTCTGCTCCTCCGCCGGCGCGGGCGGGGGCGGGATGTGCTTGATGATGGCGTCGTACAGGGGCTCCAGCGTCTTGCCGGGGACTTCCAGCGACGTGGAGGCCTGGCCCTGGCGGGCGACCGTGTAGAGGACCGGCATCTCCAGCTGCTTATCGTCCGCGCCCAGGTCGATGTAGAGCGAGTAGACGAGGTCCAGCACTTCCTTGGCCCGGGCGTCCTGACGGTCGATCTTGTTGATGACCAGCACCGTCTTCAGGCCCATGGCGAGCGCCTTGGTGAGCACGAAGCGCGTCTGGGGCAGGGGCCCTTCGGCCGCGTCCACCAGCAGGATGACGCCATCGACCAGGCGCAGACCGCGCTCCACCTCGCCACCGAAGTCGGCGTGGCCCGGGGTGTCGATGATGTTGATCTGCATCCCCTTGTAGGAGACGGCGGTGTTCTTCGCGAGGATCGTGATGCCCTTCTCGCGCTCGAGATCGTTCGAGTCCATCACTCGATCGGTCATGTGCTCGTTGGAGCGGAAGGTACCGGCCTGCCGGAGCAGGTGGTCGACCAGGGTGGTCTTCCCGTGGTCGACGTGGGCGACAATGGCGACGTTGCGGATGTTTTCGCGAGAGATCATGCGGACCGACTGACAGAAAGAGGTGCGAAGAGACACGCCCAGAACGGGCTTTCTCAATCCCACCGGAACCCGGAAGGCGGGGGCTTATATGCCGGGGGCTTCCCGCCTGCAATGAACGCGGGTGTCCAGCAGCCAGACAGGGAGGCCCATCCCCGTCCCCGCGCTTATCCTACCTGGGGCCTGAATTCCCGGTTTCCACGCCCAACCGGTCGTAGAGGAAGCGCTCCACGCGCAGCTCCACCAGCCCTGGAACCTCCAGCGGGGCGGTGTGGGTTCCCTCGGAGATCATCAGGAGCTCCGAGGCGGGGATGCGCTCGGCCATCTTCCGGGAGAGCCAGCCGGGGGTGAAGCGGTCCTTCTCCCCGGCGACGACCAGGGTGGGCACGTCCACGTGCTCCAGGTGATCCCACGCGGTGTGGTTGGCGAGCGAATCCAGCGTGCGCACGAACACGACGGGGTCCATCTGGGCCAGGTGGGTGAAGTAGGGCGCCAGGTCGTTGCGGGCGATGAGGTCCGGGTTCATCTCCAGGCGGATGGCCAGCTGCACCACCAGCTCCGTGGTGAGCGCCCCGTGCACCAGCCGCGCGGTGTGCCGGGGGAAGCGCTCCACGGCGCGGCGCAGGGTGGGGAAGAGGCGCTTGAGCAGGGTGGAGTCGTGGAAGGTGTCCAGCGGCATGCCGTAGCTGCCGCACACCAGCACCAGCCCCTGCACGCGCCGGGCGTAGCGGCGGTGGAACTCCAGCGCCACCTGCACGCCCATGGAGTGGCCGAAGAGGACGGCCTGCTCCAGGCCCGCGGCGTCCATCACCCGGGCCAGGTCGTCGCAGGTGTACGACATGCCGATGCGGGTGCGGTCCGTGGGCACGCTGCTCCTGCCGTGGCCCCGGTAGTGCCAGCGCAGCACCCGGTGGCGCCGGCCGAGGTAGGGCAGGAGGTACTTCCACGCGAAGCCGTCACAGCCCAGGCCGTCGCACAGCACCATGCCCGGGGTGCCCTCCCCCCGCACCTGGTAGTAGAGGTCCGCGCCGTCGGGGACCCGGAGCGAGTCCTGGCGGAACGACAGGGCCTGGCCGGTCGCGCCGCTCACGCCTCCACCTCCTCGTCCACGCCGTCCGCCAGCGCCTCGGGCAGCCCCTTGTCCAGCCCGTAGCGGGTGATTTTCAGGATGAGGTTGGAGCGGCTGATGCCCAGCTCGCGCGACAGCCGGCTCTTGTTGTTGCGCGTGCGCACGAGCCCCTGGTGGATCATCTCCTTCTCCAGCGACTCCACCGCCTCGTGCAGTTTTCCGTGCGCGCGCGGGGCGATGAAGGGCCCGCCGCCGGGGACGACGGTGTCGCGGATGCGGCTGGAGAGCAGCTCCGCGGGGATGACCTCCAGCTCGCCGCCCAGCACGAGCAGCCGCTCGATTTCGTTCTCCAGCTCGCGGATGTTCCCCGGCCACGCGTACGCGCCCAGGATGCCCAGGGCCTCCGGGGCGAGCCCCCGGGCGCGCTGGCCCTCGCGGTGGTGCTTGCGCAGGAAGTGGTCGATGAGCACGGGCAGGTCGTCCTTGCGCTCGCGCAGGGGCGGCAGCTGGAGGCGGATGACGTTGATGCGGTAGAAGAGGTCCTCGCGGAACTCGCCGCGCTTGACCATGTCGCCCAGGTCCTTGTGGGTGGCGGCGATGACGCGCACGTCCACCTCGCGCGACTGCGTGCCGCCCACGGGCAGGAAGGTGCCCTCCTGGAGCACGCGCAGCAGCTTGACCTGGAGGGCGGGGGACATATCGCCCACCTCGTCCAGGAAGAAGGTGCCGGTGTCGGCGACCTCGAAGAGGCCCTTCTTGTCCTTGAGCGCGCCGGTGAAGGCGCCGCGCGTGTGGCCGAAGAGGGCGCTCTCCAGCAGGTTGTCGTTGAAGGCGGAGCAGTTCTGCACGACGAACGGCTTGTCCTTGCGCGGGCCGTTGTGGTGGATGGCGCGCGCCACCAGCTCCTTGCCCGTGCCGGACTCGCCGTTGATGAGGACGGTGGAGTCGGAGTTGGCCACCTTCTCCATCAGGCGGAACACCTCGTTCATCGCGCCCGAGCGGCCGATGATCTTCTCGAAGCGGTAGCGGTTGGACAGCTCGGAGGCCATGGACTGGATGGTCTCCTCCTTGCGCGTGAGCTCCACCTCCTGGTTGGCGATCTCCGTCACCGCGAACTCCAGCAGGTCCGACAGCTTGCTCAGCTCCGAGCCGTCCAGCACCGGCATCCGCTCCGGGGCTCCCTCCAGGTCCAGGTGAGCGCCGGGGAGGATGTCGCGCATCTTGGCCTGCAGCACGTGGCCGTCCTCGGGCGTGAGGGGCTGGCGGGCGAAGCCCTCCACGAAGAGGAAGCCCTCGTACTCGTTGCGGATGTAGAGCGGCGCCCCCACGATGCTCAGGCGCAGGTGGCAGTCGTGGAAGAGCGCGCGGCGCACCTTCTTGGCCGCCTTGAACTTCTCATGGAGCACCCGCACCGACTGGGCGCACCGCCGCATCCCCTCCCGCGAGCCGAGCGAGTGGCGGCAGAAGTCGTTCGGTGGCGGGATGAAATCCCCCCGCTGCCAGTCGTGCACCACCCCGTTGCGATCCGCGAACGACAGCTCCACCTGCCACCACTTGCGGATGACATCCCTCAACATGACAATGGTGTGCAGATTCTGATGCTTCTCGAAGTCCATCCCCGCGGGCCTCCCCCTGTTCCAGATCAGGACAACGGATCTACGGGGTTGTCTGAAATCAATCCAGCAGCCTCTGTCCGATGAAGGCGCTGTTCGCGTACCCTGAGCCCCTGTGAGCGCACCCCCACATACACACGGCAGGGCAGGGCACGACCACTCGCACGACCATGACCACGACCACGCGCATCAGGGTCATGGGCACGGCCACGGGCATTCCCATGGGCCCCGGAAGGGCGGGCTGGCGGAGGAGCGGCGCAAGGACCGGCGCCGGCTGCTGTTCGCGCTGGGGCTGACGGCCACCATCATGGTGGCGGAGGCGGTGGGCGGCTTCCTGACGAACTCGCTCGCGCTGCTCTCCGACGCCGGCCACATGCTGACGGACGTGTCGGCGATGATCCTCAGCCTGCTGGCGCTGTGGTTCGCCGGCCGGCCCGCGGACCTGAAGAAGACCTACGGCTACTACCGGATGGAGATTCTCAGCGCGCTCCTCAACGGGGTGCTGCTGCTGGTCATCACCGTCTTCATCCTGCTGGAGGCCTGGCAGCGGCTGCGCACGCCGGCGCCGGTGCAGCTGGGGACGATGGCCATCGTCGCGGGCATCGGCCTCGTGGCGAACCTGGCGGCGCTGGGCTTCCTGCACCAGACGCACTCCATGAACGTGCGCGGCGCGTTCCTGCACGTGCTGGGCGACACGCTGTCGTCGGTGGGCGTGCTGGTGGGCGCGGGCATCATGTGGTGGACGGGCTGGTACGTGGTGGACCCCATCATCTCGGTGCTCATCTCCATCGTCATCGTCGTGGGGGCGCTGCGGCTGGTGAAGGACGCGGTGGACGTGCTCTTGGAGGCGGTGCCCGCGCACGTGGACCTGGAGCAGGTGCGCGAGCTCATGGGCCGCGTCCAGGGGGTGCAGGCGGTGCACGACCTGCACGTGTGGACCATCTCCAGCGGGATGTACGCGCTGTCGGCGCACCTGGTGGTGGCGGACCCGATGGTCTGCAACAACGACGACATCCTGTCCGCGGTGAAGCACGAGCTGTTCGACCGGTTCGGCATCGACCACACGACCATCCAGATTGAAAGCCAGGCCTACGCCCACCTGGGCGAGGTGCACTGACTGGAGCGGAGCTCAACCCTCGCGCCTGGGACGGTGTCCTCAAGATGTATGGCGCGGGCGCCCCCTGGCTGGAAGACTCCGCGCATGCCGCTTGAATCCCTCCGTGTCGAACCCACGCGCCTTGAGTGGAGGCGAGACGCGTATCTCATCAGCACCGATCCATCCCTTCTGGACCTGGAGGTCATCCACGGCTTCCTCACGCGGTCCACCTGGTCCACGGGCATCCCGCGCGAGACGGTGCAGCGCGCGCTCGCCAATTCCTTCCCCTTCGGCCTCTACCAGGGGGACAGGCAGATTGGGATGGCGCGCGTCACCACCGATTTCGCTACGTTCGCGTACCTGTGCGACGTCTTCGTCCTGGAGGAGTTCCGGGGGCGGGGACTGTCCCGGTGGTTGATGGAGGCGGTGCACGCGCATCCGGACCTCCAGGGCTTCCGACGCTGGCTGCTGGCCACCAGCACGGCGGCCGCTCTCTATCGCAAGGTGGGCTGGTCTCCCGTTGCCCGCCCCGAGATCTTCATGGAGATCTCCGTGCAGGACATCTACACGCGGCAGAAACCCACCGGAACAGGGTGACGCCGAAGACCTCCCTCCTGGACACGAAGGCACGGCTTCGCCTTGCGAAAGGGGCGCGGGGCGGGGATTCTCGCCGGCTCCTATGAGCGTGCTGGACAAGGTGTTGACGCTGCGGCCGGGCAACGTGGTGGCGCGGGTGGGCCCGGGCTCCCGGGTGCCCCTGTTGGATCCACGCGAACTGCTGCGCGCGCTGGAGTCCGTGCCGGCCGCGCTGCCGTGCCTCCCCGTGCTGGCCAAGGGCTCGCTGCCGGGGCTCCTGCGCGCGGCGAGGGCGGAGGACTCGGTGCTGGGGCTCGCGTGTCCGCACCCGCTGGCGGACCGGGGGGCGGCGGAGCGCTTCGTGCAGGCGGTGCACGCGGCGGCCGTGGAGGCCGAGCACACCCGGCCCCTGTTCCTCCAGGCGGGCCCCGTGCGGGTCGGCTCCACGGACGCGGACGTGCTGGATGGGCTCAAGGACGGCCTCTTCCGCGTGGTGGACGCGGGCTTCGCGCTGGTGTCGCTGGAGCTGTCGCGCCTCACGTCCTACGAGGCGGTGGAGGCCGTCACGGCGCTGGTGGCCCCGCTGACGGAGCGTGAGCTGTCGCTGGAGGTGTCCGCGCCCCAGTTCGCATCCGGAGGGCTGCTGGACGCGTGCGGCACGCTGCTGGAGGGGCTGTCCAGCTACGTGGCGGCGGGCGTGCGCAAGGTGGACTGCGGGGGGCCGTTCGGTCCCCTGGCCCTGCGCGCCTGGCCGCCGGAGGAGCGGGCCCAGGTGGTGGCGAAGGCCCTGGCGGCGGGCATGCCGGCGGGCGAGCTGCTGTCGATGCTGGAGGAGGGCTTGCCGCCGCTGACGCCGGACGCGCGCGAGACGCTGGAGGCGCTGTCCTTCGCGGAGGCCACGGAGGTGATCGCCGCGCTGGGCGCCCGGCGCACGTCGTCCGGCGCGATGGCGTTCCTTGCGAAGCCGGCCGGGGACCTGGGCTAGAAGGGCGCCCATGCGCATCGTTGCAGGCAGCGCGAAGGGCCGGGCCCTGCAGGGTCCCAAGCCGTCGTCCGGACACATCCGCCCCACGGCGGACCGGGTCCGCGAAACCATCTTCAACATGCTGGGCCAGTTCCTGGACGGGCAGGCGGTGCTGGACCTGTACGCGGGCACCGGGGCGCTGGGGCTGGAGGCCCTGTCGCGCGGCGCGGGGCGCGTGGTGCTGGTGGACCAGGACCGCGAGGCGCAGGCGCTCTGCCGGTTGAACACCGACGCTCTGGGCTTCGCGGCCCAGGTGTCCATCCTGGCGCAGCCGGTGGCGCGGGCGGTGGAGACGCTGGGCAAGAAGGGGGAGCGCTTCGAGCTCGTCTTCGCGGATCCGCCCTACGCGGCGCGCGTCGTGGAGACGGTGCTGGAGGCGGTGGCGGCCTCGGGCGTGGTGGCCCCTGGCGGCACGGTGGTGGTGGAGCACGACAAGCGCGAGGAGGCCCCGGAGGCCCACGCGGGGCTGACCCGGGATGACCAGCGCCGGTTCGGGGACACCCTGGTCAGCTTCTACCGGGCCCCGTGACGTGCGCTTGACCGGCTGCGTGGGGCCACCGAGACTCCCCGTCACCCATGCCGGTCGCCATCTATCCTGGTTCGTTTGATCCGCTCACCAACGGGCACCTGAGCCTCATCCAGCGCAGCCTGAAGATGTTCGACCGGGTCATCGTCGCCATCGCGGTGAACCCGAAGAAGACGCCCCTCTTCAGCCAGGAGGAGCGCATCGAGCTCATCCGCGACGCGTGCCAGGACAGCCGCGTGGAGGTGGATGCGTTCCACGGGCTGCTGGTGGACTACGTGCACCACCGCAAGGTGAGCGTCGTCATCCGCGGCCTGCGGGCGGTGTCGGACTTCGAATACGAGTTCCAGCTGGCGAACATGAACCGCAAGCTGGCGCCGGACATCGACACCGTCTTCATGATGACGGGCGAGGACTACTTCTACATCTCCTCGCAGCTCGTCCGGGAGGTCGCCTCCTTCGGGGGGAACGTGGAGGGGCTCGTCCCCCCGAACGTGTACGCGGGGCTGAAGAAGAAGTTCGGCACGAAGCCGTAGGCCACCGGACAACGCAGCGCGCCGGAAGGGCCTTGTCCGTCCCGGGACTTCCGGCTAGGCATTGACGGCATGAAACTCGCCCGCCGGCTGCAAGCCATCAAGCCTTCCGCCACCCTGGCCCTCAACGCGCGTGCCAAGGCGCTCGCCGCCAAGGGAGAGGACGTCGTGGTGCTGGCCGCGGGCGAGCCGGACTTCGACACGCCGGAGTTCGTGAAGCAGGCGGCCATCGACGCGCTCCGCTCGGGCTTCACCAAGTACACCGCCACCGCGGGCATGCCGGAGCTGCGCGAGGCCGTCTGCCGCAAGCTGGAGAAGGACAACGCGCTGAAGTTCACCCCGGATCAGGTGGTGGTGACGGCCGGCGGCAAGCAGTCGCTCTACAACGCCTTCCAGGCGCTGCTGGATGACGGCGACGAGGTCATCATCTTCTCGCCGTACTGGGTGAGCTACCCGGACATGGTGCACCTGGCGGGCGGAAAGCCGGTCATCGTCCCCACGCGCGAGGAGGACGGCTACGCGCCGGATCCGGAGGCCATCCGCAAGGCGCTCACCCCGCGCACGCGCGCCATCGTCCTCAACAGCCCCGCGAACCCCACGGGCGCGGTGTACTCGCGCGCCACGCTGGAGGGCATCGCGGCGGCGGTGCGCGACCACGACTGCCTCCTCATCAGCGACGACATGTACGAGAAGCTCCTCTACACGGGGGAGTTCCTCAACATCGGCAACGTGGCGCCGGACCTGGTGCCCCGGCTGCTCGTGTCCAACGGCCTGTCCAAGTCCCACGCGATGACGGGCTGGCGGCTGGGCTACGCGGCGGGGCCCAAGGCGCTCATCTCCGGCATGCAGCTGGTGCAGGACCAGTCCACGTCCAACGCGTCCTCCATCACCCAGAAGGCGGCGCTGGCGGCGCTCAACGGCCCGACCGACACCATCACCGCGATGGTGAACGAGTACCGCGAGCGCAGGGACCTGTTCGTCGCGGGGCTCAACGCGATTGAAGGCATCCGCTGCCGGCTGCCCGAGGGCGCCTTCTATGCGATGGCGGACGTGCGGGCCCTCTTGGGCCGCTCCTACAAGGGTACGGTGCTCACGACGAGCCTCCAGCTCTCCGAGGCCCTGCTCAACGACTTCCTGGTGGCGGCGGTGCCCGGCGATCCGTTCGGCGCGCCCGGCTACATCCGGATGAGCTTCGTCACCTCGCGCGAGGTGCTGCAGAAGGGCCTGAAGCGCCTGCGGGAGTTCGTGGCGGCGCTTCAGTCCGTGTAGGCGAAGGCCTGCCAGTTCAGGTTCGCGTTGCCCCGGAAGAGGAAGATGGCGGCGTGGCCGGAGAGGTTGCCCACGGCGGCCCAGGTGTCCTTGAGCGCGCGCGGGTCCAGGCCCAGGCGTGCGGGCGGCTTGCCGTACTTCTTCTCCATCTCCGCCAGGGGCAGCACTTCGATGTCGTAGAGCGTGACGAGGTCCGTGCGGCGGGTGCGCAGCTGCTTCACCCACGTCTGCACCAGCTCCTCGGGCGTGTTGTAGCGCTTGTCCTCCAGCTGGAACGGGTACGTCAGCTCCGACGCGGCGGCCCGCACGTCGCCGGTCAGCAGGCTCTGGAAGAGGAAGCGCGCCTCGTGCTGGATGCGGGTGCGGTTGAGCGCCTCGGGCGTCAGCTCCTCCTCGGTGAGGGCCTGGGCGCCGCGGGCCGCGTTGATCTGGGCGGCCGCGCCGGACGGGACGGGGGCGGTGGGCGCCGGCACGGGAGCAGGCGCCGTGGGCGTCCTCGGGGCCCTGCGC
>NZ_RAWA01000189.1 GCF_003611675.1 Corallococcus sp. CA053C | reverse complement strand
TCTCCGAGCCCCAAACCCCTTCACACCGCCTGCCCCCCCGGCCCACCGAAGCGCTCAAGTACGAGTCGGATCCGCTGAACACGCGGGTGGAGGAGAGCCACATCACCTGGAAGCACAACCGGTTCGACGTGAGCGTGGTGACGATGGTGCTCATCAGCGCCGTCACCTTCTTCATCCCGCTGTTCAACGGGCTGCTGGCCGGCGCGTTCGGCGGCTTCCACGCGGGCCGGATGCGCCGCGCGCTGGCTGCCGCGTTCATCGCCTCCGTGGTGGTGCCGCCCGCGCTCTACGTGTTGTTCAACGTCTTCAGCGTGGGCAGCATCCGGATGTTCTACGGCCTGGGCTTCACGGGTTGGTCCGCGCTGCACGTCATCGGCCTGTTCCTGGGCGCGATCTCCGGCGCCGCCAGCCGGCCCCTCTTCGTCGACGATGGGGGCACCGTCTTCGCCTCGCGCTTCACCGGAGCTCCACTCCCAGCGCAAGGCGGCGTTGGGACAGGCCTTCCGGAAGAGTCGCGGAGCGACTCCGCGGACCTGCCCACGACGCGAGAGGACCTTCCCAGTGGACCTGGGCGCGGGGAGTGAGCAGCACGCTCCACCGCGCGATGCGCCCCAGGCACCACTCCACCTGGAGCGTCGCGTCCGCCTCGTCCGTGAAGCCTGACACCACGCCCGCGCGCCACGCGGGCGCGTAGGCGGCCTCCAACCGCAGCGCGCTGCCGCCCGGACCGGGCAGGCCCGTGCGGTGGGACAATGACAGACGGGGGCCCACGGCAGGCACTGTCTTCCATTGGCTCCAGGTCATCGTGGCCTGCGCGCCGAGCCCCACCGCGAGGAAGGTGTCGAAGCGCTCCGACGCCGCCACCACGCCCAGCGCCTCCGCCCGCAGCAAGGCCCGGTAGGGCAGCGCGCGGTCGGAGTCCGTGGACATCTTCGCCTCCGCGCCCCAGCCCAGCACGTCCGAGAACGACCGCTGCTGCTGGGGCAGCTCCGGGAGCAGCGTGCGGTAGCCCACCAGCGTCAGCGTCGAGCCGAGGATGCGCGGCACGCCCCAGCGCGGCTCCACCGACAGCTCACCGTCCAGCACCCGCAGCTCGCTGCTGGACTGGAAACCATGCAGTCGCTCGTCGCCCAGCGCCTCCCCCATCGCGGCGGTGCGCAGGCTCACCACCGGCCTCGCGGAGCCCACGTCCGGGAAGTCCACGCCCCCGCTCACCACCGTGCGGGCCGCTCCCGAGTCGCGCTGGGCGCCCCGGGCCCAGGCGGCCTCCGCGTCCGTCTTGCGCTGATGGTCGCTCGCGAGGAAGGCCCGCGGATCCACCTCCGCCAGCGGTCCGTCGTTGAGCGCGCCCTGCGCGTCGGTGGCGGCGGCGAAGGCGGCCTCGGTCTGCTCGGCACGCACCAGGGCCTTGAGCTCGTCGGGCGTGGGCGGGCGCTTGACGGCCGACTCCAGCGCCTGCTGGAGCATCGCCGTGCGGTCCAGCACCGCGAGCTTCCGCTGCAACACGTCCTCGCGCTCGAAGAGGCGCTGCCGGTCCGCCGCGCCGTCCGTGGCCGCGCCTTCGCCTCGGAGGTCGAGCGAGACCAGGCGCTCACGCTCGATGGCCAGCGTCTCCCCTTCGGCTTGATCCACCGCCGCGCGCTCCACCCGCACCGCGTGCGCCACGTAGGCGTGCAGCGCGTCCCGTGCCTCCCCGCGCGACATGGGCCGCGCGGAGTCCAACGCCTTCGTCACGGCTTGCGTCAGGTGTTCGTAGCCCTGGCGGCGCACCCCGGGTTCGGGGGACTGGAGGTGGCGGTGCACGTCGCGCAGGGGTGTGAGGGCGCCAGGCGGCAGCAGCGTCGCGAGCTTCGCGAGGAGCCGCTCCTGTTCGGCGAGGGCACGCCGGGCACGCTCCCCCGTGGACTCGAAGGCGTCCGGGATGTGCTCCAGGAGCGACACCTTGTGCCCGTTCGCGTCCACCACCTGCGTCTTCGCCAGCGTGTCCAGCGTGGCGGTGGGCAGCACCCACAACGTGCCGGGGGCCTGCACACGGCGGCCGTCTTCCAGGGCTCCGTTGAGGACGAAGAGGAGCGCGGCGGCGCAGTTGTCGGTGAAGAAGTAGTAGCCCAGGTAGCCGCGCCGCTCGAGCTCCCAGATGCGCTCCAGCATGCGCCGGGATTCGCCGGGCGTGAGGTTCAGCCGGAAGCGGCGGATGGTGCGCTGCTCCAGTTCCAGCGACTCGTGGGACACGTCCCCCAGCGTGCCGGTGAGGAAGACGGTGCTGTAGCCGCCCGTCATGCCCTTCATCAGGTAGCCGAGCCCCTTCGACTCCAGGCCGGTGAGCGCCACCAGCTGCACCACGCGCTCGAAGCCGGGCCCCTGCACCACGGCGCCCTCGCGCCACACCGGACGCAGCAGGAGGTGGCCGAAGAGGGACTGTGGCTGCCGGCCCGTGGCCGCGACCATCAGCACTTCCAGGTGGGAGAGCGCGTCCGCGTCCGCCCAGGTGTCGAAGGCGGGGCACTCACCTCGCGCGGGCAGGACGCCCAGGCGCGCCTCCGCGAGGAACTCCGCCAGGGCCCGCGCCTTGGACAACTCCTGGCAGCGGACCTGATCATCCACGGGCAGCGCGTTCGCGCGGAGGGACTCGGCGGGGATGAACAGCTCTTCCGCGAAGGTGACGAGGTCCAGTGACGCGCTGACCTGGCCTCGCGCGCGGCTGAAGGCTCCCGCGTAGGTGATGCTCGCGGACTCCTTCCAGGTCAGGGGCCGCTCGAAGGGGAGCACCCATCCGTCCAGACGACGCCACTGGGGACGCCGACTCCAGCCGTGCGCGTCGTCCCAACGCTGCATCACCGCGTGCACCACGGCGCGGCGGCGCCACAGGTGTTCGGTCTCCTCGTCGGTGAGACGTGACAGGCGCAGCGCGGCCCGGCGCTCCTCGGTGGGGGCGTAGCGGTAGAGGTGGAACTGCTCGCGCGTCGCGGACCAGTCGGGGTGCTCCTTCGAGCCGTCACCCAGGCCCAGCGGCGCGGCCTCTGGATGCAGCACGAACTCCAGCCGGCCTCCCGGTGGACGGCGCATCGCGGGAGGCAGGGCGGCGAGCCCCGCTTCCACGTCCGAGACCAGGGCGGCATCTTGCGCCGCGGGCTCGCGCAGGACGATGCCCGCCACGGCCTCCAGTGCCGCCACCCGGGCTGGCAGGTTGGGCGTTGCAGCAGCGTCGGACGGCGCCTCCTTGCCCTCCAGAGCAGCCACCGGGGCCGGCAGGGTGGGTGTGGCAGCAGCAGCGGACGGCGCCTCCGCAACCGCGGCAGGCGCCGGCTCATCGGCCTGGGCGCCGACAGGCAGCACCAGCAGCGCGAGCAAGCCCAGCCGCACGTGGAGCGTCGGGAGCACGGACGACGCCTGCGCTTCGCGGGGCCTCAACGCGTGGCCTCGGCCGGTGTCGCCGCCCCTTCCTGTCGCAGGAGGAAGGCCTGGCGGTCCTCCTCGAGTCGCGGCTCGGTGCGCGCCAGCTCGCCCACCCGCTCCAGCCAGGCGCGGGCCCGCTGGGGCGTCAGGGTCTTCACCTCCGCCATCGCCAGCAATTCCTTGCGGTGCGTGCGCAGCAGCCGTCCAAAGACATCCAGGTTCTCACGGCGGATGCGCGCCGCCTGGGCCAGGTCCTCCACCGTCGGTCCCGCCCCCAGCGCCAGGTCCTCGCGCAGTTGGTGCGTGCGTGCGCGCAGGTACACCTGGGCCGCGTGCCCCACCTCCTGCGGCGAGGGCTGGAACTCCTTGCCCCGCTCCGAGTGCTCGTACACCTGCCAGATGACGACGCCCAGGCCCAGCACCGTCAACGCCACCGCGGCGGTCGACAGGAGCCGGTTGTCCTTGCCGTTGCTGCTCTCGCTCCGCGAGCTCGCCTCTTCGCCCGGATCCACCTGGCTCGACTTGCTGCTCCCGTTGTCGCTCGAGCCGGAGCTGTCATCGCTGGAGCCCGAGCTGTTGTCGCTGGAGCCGGAGCTGTTGGACTCCGACCTGCTGGAGTCCCCCTCTTCGCTGCCCGAGCCCGATTCGCTGGAGTCCCCCGAGTCCGAACCGGTGGAATCGCTGGCGTCGCTGGAGTCCGAGTGGCTCGTGCCCTCTTCACTGGTGCCACTGGATTCGGAGCGGCTTGAAGCTGAATCCCCCCCGCTGGAGTCACCGGAGCCGGACTTGCTCGAGTCACCACCGCTGGAGTTGCCGGAGTCGGACTTGCTCGAGTCGCCACCGCTGGAGGCGCCCGAGTCCGAGGAGTTGCCCGAGTCCGACGCACCCGCGGCCCGCAGCCCCGCGACAGGCGTGCGACAGCCCACCGCGAGCATCAGCATCGACGCCATCACCACGCGTTTCCACGAGCGCTGCATCCGCATCCATCCCCCTCGGAGGTCGCCACCGCGTCCTGCGCGGAGCTTCTCCTAGCCAACCTTATGCCGGGTCGAGAGGGCGCGTTTTCAACAGCTTGGCGGATGACCTCGCGCGTCAGGGCGCGAAGTGGAGGCTCCGGGGTGCGTCGCGGACTTCGCGCCTCCAGGTGTCAGGATTGACGCTACGCGAGCCGTGCGTTTTCGGATTCGCTCCGGGTGCGGGCCGCCGAGCGCTCTTCCAGGAAGAGACGTCTCAGATAGGGATTGAGGAAGCGTCCCTCCGGGTCCAGTTGCTCGCGCACGCGCTGGAAGTCATCCCAGCGCGGATACAGATGTTTCAGCGTCGCCGCCGTCTGCGTGTGCAGCTTGCCCCAGTGGGGCCGGCCTCCGTGGTTGCGGAAGATGGCCTCCGCGCCGGAGAAGTACGGCTCCAGGGGCATGCCCTGGTACTGGTGCACCGCGATGAAGGCGCGGTCTCCGCCGTGCGCCGGGCTGAGGAACACGTCGTCCCCGCGCACGAAGCGGTACTCCACCGGGAAGTGCACGGGCAGCTTGTCGCGCGTGAGGAACTCCGCGATCTCTCGCAGGCAGTCCGGGCCCCGCTCCACCGGCACGCCGTACTCCATCTCCTGGAAGCGCACGAGGCGCGGCGTGGCGAACAGCGTGTGGCTCTGCCCCGCGAGCACCCCTTCCGAGGCCAGCTTCGCCGACAGCCGGCTCACCGGCGCGCACCACGACGGGTTCATCCGGCACGCGCGGCTCACCGCGCCGAAGACCGCGTTCTCCATCACCAGCTCATTGAGCCAGCGCCCCACGCCCACCCCGTGCGGGGCCTCGTCCGTGAGGTCCATCGCCTTCGTCATCACCCGGTCCGAGTGGGGGAACCAGAAGAACTCGTAGTGCCGGTGGCGCGCGCGCGCTTCGTCCAGCCCCGCGAGGCACTCCTCCAGGCCCAGGTTCTTGCGCGTCAGCCGCAGCCGGTACGCGGGCAACAGCTTCAACCGCACCCGCGTCACCACGCCCAGCGCGCCCAGCGACACCCGCGCCGCCTGGAGCAGCTCTGGCGCCGCGTCCTCCGAGCACGTCACCTCCTCGCCGCTCGCGGTGACGAGCGTCATCGCCGACGCCTGCGTGGAGAGGATGCCCAGCCCCACGCCCGTGCCGTGCGTGCCCGTGCCCAGCGCGCCGCCGAGCGACTGCTTGTTGATGTCGCCCAGGTTCTCCATCGCCAGGCCGTGCGACGCGAGCAGCGTCCCCAGTTCGCGCAGGTTCGTGCCCGCGCGGACGGTGGCCGTGCGCCGCGAGACATCCACCGCTTCGACGCCAGTGAGCGAGGCGAGTGACACCATCGTCTCGTCCGTCGCGCACAGCGGAGGGAACGAGTGGCCGCTGCCCACCACGCGCACGGTGCGGCCCCGGGCCCCGGCGTCGCGGAGCGCGGCCTTCAGCGCGTCCTCCGACTCCGGCTGGAGGAACTCGGACGGGTGCGCCACCACCGCGCCGGACCAGTTGCGCCACGTCTTCGTCGTCACGGACGCCATGCCGTCATCCCCACTCACCCCGGTAGGTTGGAACCTCTTTCACCACGCGCCCCTCGGAGATGAGCAGGAGCGTGCGGAAGTGTTCGCACACCTCGCCCGCCTTCGCATGACGGAAGAAGACCGGCGCGCCCAGGGGCAGCGGCACCGGGCCCGTGTACGCGATGGGCGTCTGCACCTCGCCCGCGCCCTCCAGAGGCAGGAGCTTCGCGCCCTCGGGCAGGTAGGGCGTGGGCAGCTTGTCCGCGCCCGCCGCGCCGGAGGCCACGTAGCCGCCGCCGTGCAACGTGAGCAGGCCGGGGCCGGGACGGCGCGTGACGGGGATGGCGAAGGCCACCGCGGGCAGGTGCCGGAAGCCGCGATAGCCGTCGAAGAGGCCCGGGGAATACAGGCCGCTGCCCACGGTGAGCTCGGTGACGCTCGCGTCCTCGCGCGTGGACTCCAGGCTGCCGGTGCCGCCGCCGTTCACGAAGCGCACCGGGAAGCCCGCGTCCTTCAGCGCCGCCACCACCGCCTGCCGTCGCGCGTGCACCGGCCCCACGGAGGCCCGCTTGAGCGCGCGGATGGCCAGGTTCTTCGCCCGCGCGTGCGGCACCGCGTCCGGCACGCCCGCGAGCTGCGCCTCGTAGCCCATCACCCCGTCGAGGAACACGTCCCCTTCCGCCGCGATGCTCCGCGCCACCGCCAGCGCATCCTCGGGCGTGCGCACCGGCGAGCGGTGCACCCCGAAGCGCAGCCCCGGCAGGTCCACCGACAGGTCCACGTCCAGGCACAGCGGCACCCGCGTGCCCTGACGCCGCGCCGCCCGGGCCGCGAGCGCCACGTGCTCCGCGCAGTCCACCATCAGCGTCACGGGCGCTGGCGGCCGGCACAGCTCCGCCAGGGCTTCCGGATCCACGACGGGGTAGCCCATGAGCAGGTCCGTAAAACCATGCTCGCGCAGGCGCACGGCCTCGTCGGCGCTGAAGCACATGAGGCCCTGGAAGCCGGGATGCCCGTCGAGCACCCGCCGCAACAGCGCCACGCACCGCACCGACTTGGTGGCCAGGCGCACGGGCTTCCCGCCCGCGCGCCGCACCAACGCCTCGGCGTTCTCACCCAGCAGGTCCACGTCCGCGAAGGCCAATGGCAGTCGCCGTCCCTCCAGGGCCCGGGCGTAGTAGGCGTGGTCGCGCGTCATGTGAGGGCCTCCGGCGCCAGGGCGCGGACAGCGGGAAGCGGCCATCATCGCCGCACCTCGTCAACCGCGAACACGGGCGGCACCGTCCGCGTGGGATGTCGGACAGGAACCTGTACTGAAGGATGGCGTCGGACAAAGGGGCAGCGCGCCGGACATCCCTGGGGGGACGCCCGGCGCGCGCACACACGGATTCTTCGACTCCAGGTCGGCCCACCCCCCCGGAAGGGCACGGAACGCCACTTTGCCCCCGTGAGAAATCCTTTTCTATTGAGGAAATCACGCGAGTCCCAAACGACTCGGGCTCTGGGTAATGACGTCCCACCTGGACAGGCGGATGCAGGACGGATTCCACTTCCGACCTCACAAGTCTTTCAATTGCCCCCAACGGGTATACTAAGGAAATCGTGAGTGATTTGATTTCCGAGGACCAACGCCTGCTGCGGGAGCTGGAGGGCCTGCTGACGGTGATGGAGCCCGGCTCCGAGACGCTGCCCACGGTCCTCGCGGCGCTCCGGGCCGCCCTGCGCGCCGAGCGCACGGCGGCCTACGGCGTGGATGTAGGTCCCGAGCGCTACCACACCTCCTTCGTGCACGGCGTGGGCTTCCAGGAGCCGCCCCCGGTGCTGACGGAGCTGTTCGACTCGTTCCTGCCTCCGTCGGGCGGCCGCTTCGGCTACTTCGACCCGGCGCGACCGCCGCTGCTCCAGCGCAACCGGCCGCTGCGCTTCACCGCGCTCGGGCTCGCGGAGGGGCTCCAGGCGCTGCCCGCCCCCGTTGACGGAGACGGAGTGGAGGCGCCGTGGGAGCGGCTGGGGCTGACGCAGGACGAGTGGACCCAGGCGCGGGCCCTCATCTCCTCCGCGCAGGCCCGGAGCCTGTACCGACGGCTGGGATTGGAGCACATGGCCCAGCTGCGGGTGCTGGTGTGCGAGGGCGACACGATGCTGGGCTGGGTGGGAGCCTTCCGGCCCGAGCCCTTCACGGAGCGGGAGCAGCACCTGCTGCACGCGCTGACGCCGGCCATCCAGCGGCGGATGGCCCTGGACCGGCGGCTGAGGGAAGCGGGCCTGCTGGGATCCGCGCTGGGAGCGGCGCTGGAGGTGCTGGGGCGGCCCGCGTGGGTCGTCACATTCAGCGGCCGGGTGATGCACACCAACAAGGCGGGGCAGGCGCGCCTGGCGCAGGACGCGCAGGCGCTGACGGCGCAGGTGCGCGACTGCATCCGGAGCCCACCGGGCACGGGCCCGCTGTTCTCCTCCGGCCCGCTGCGCACGGCGGGGCTGCCGGACCACTACCTGGTGTTGGACCCCGGCCCGCCGCTGGATCCGGGCTCGCGCCTGCCGGTGCTGACCCAGCGCTGGGGGCTCACCGCGCGCGAGGCGCAGGTGCTGGAGCACGTGGTGCAGGGGGAGACGAACAAGGCCATCGCCCTGCACCTGGGCTGCGCCGAGCGCACGGTGGAGGTGCACGTCACGCACCTCTTGAACAAGGCCCAGGTGGAGAGCCGCTCCGCGCTCATCTCGCGCTTCTTCCAGTCCTGAGGCGAGGTCCTCGGCCCTGGAGCCCATGGGCACCCCGTGGGGCGTGAGTAGGATGAGGGGATGAACGAAGCGCTCCTCCAGAAGGCGCTGGCCCGCGCCGACGCGGCCGTGGCGAAGGGGCCACACGCGACGCCCGCCGAGGGCCGCCACCGCACGCGGCACGTGGTGATGGGCGACCCCCAGGCGGACTTCGACCGGGTGCTGACCCTCCTCGCGCTGCACGGGCTGCTGGGCTCGGATGGAGGGCTGCGCCCGGACGTGTGCCTGGTGTCCGTGGGCGACCACTTCGACTGGGGCCCGGCGTCCGAGCGTGACCGCGTGGCCCGGAGTGGCCTGCGGCTGGTGGCGTGGCTTGCATCCCATCCGGCGGATCAGGCGGTGCTGCTCCTGGGCAACCACGACCTGGGGCGCGTGGGGGAGCTGGCGGACTTCACCGATGCGACGTTCCGCGCCGCGCAGGTGGAGGCGGACCAGCTCTACGCGGGGGATGACACGGACGCGGCGGCCGAGCGGGACTTCATCGCGCGCTGGCCCGCGCTGCCGACCGTGGAGCTGGCGGCGCGCGACTTCAGCACCTGGCGCGAGGAGCAGCGCGCGTGGGTGGAGCACCTGCTGCGGGCGCGGCGGTTCCGCGTGGCGCATGCGGCGGGGGACTCGCTGCTGGTGCTGCATGCGGGCGTCACGCGCGAGGACCTGGACGTGGTGGGGCTCGAGCCCGGACGTTGGGCGGAGGCGGGCGCGGTGGCGGAGGCGCTCAACGGCGTGATGGACCGGGCGGTGGCGGCGTGGACGGGCGGGCCGCTCGTGCTGCCGGGCCTGCACCACCCGGGCAACGCGGCGTCGGGCGAGGGGATGGGCATCTTCTACCAGCGGCCCAGCCTCCAGACGGAGGACACGGAGCGCGTGCGGGGGACGCCCCGGCGGCGGTTCGACCCGCGGCGATTGCCCCTGGGACTGACGCAGGTGGTGGGCCACACGCGCGACAAGCGGGTGCGGGAATTGGTGTCCCCGGGCCCCGTGCGCGACGGCGTGCTGCGCCACCTGGTGACGGACGGGACGCGCGTGGACTACGCGCACGGACCGCCCCCGGAGACGGGGGCGGGTGAGGCGGTGATGGTCTTCACCGACGGCGCCATGCGCGAAGGCCGGGCCGAGGACTTCGAGCTGTTCGACCTGGACGCCCGGCGCGCGGTGCCGCTCGACGGGCGCTGAAGGTGCGCAGGCGCTGCGACAGCGCTACGGCGCCGCGCCCGGTGAAGCAGCCGGAGCCTTGAGGCCGGAGAGCTTCTTCGCCAGCCCCTCGACCTGACGCGGCGACACCTGCGCCGCGGGCAGCGTCTTCGCGAAGGCGAGTGCCTCCTCCAGCGTCTTCGAGGCGGAGGCAGGATCCTTCCGGGCCACGTAGATGTCCGCGCGGCCGGAGAGGACGGACAGCCGCCGTGAACCCTGCACGCGCGCCAGCGCCCGGTCGTTCGCGGCGAGCGCGTCGTCCAGCCGACCCGACAGGCGGTACAGCGTCGCGAGCCGAGCGGGAGGATTGTAGTCCTGCGGCAGGTCGCGCTCGCTCTGCTCCAGCGCGGGGATGGCCCGCTGCGGCTGCTCCAGCGTCATCGCCGCGAGCATGCGGTGCGAGTCGAACACGGTGCGCGCCTCCGGGTTGGGCGCCTTCGCGGCCTCGCCCTCCAGGAAGGTGAGCCACTCCCCGGCCACGCCCTTCGCGCCCGCCGTGTCCCCGTCCGACTTGCGAGCCTCCATCAGCACCTCGTAGAGGCCGGAGCGGTCATCCGCCTCCATCGCGATGGCGGGCGGCGCGAGCACCTCGCGCGCCTTCGCCTCCAGTGCGTGGCGCAGGTCGGCGGCCTCGGGAGTGCCCTCGGGGATGGCCAGCGCGCAGGTGAGGCCGTTGAGGACGCCGTTCGCGAGGTTGAGCGAGCGCGGCACCTTCGGCAGCTCCGCCACTGCCTTCTGCGCGCACGGCACGTACTGCTTCGCGCCGTATTGGGCCATCAGCAGGGACTCCAGCGCACGGCCCCGGCGGGACCAGTCGGCGGGGGCCTCGGCGAGCGCGAGCGACAGGGCCTCGGCGGCCTCGGCGGGCTTGCGCTCACCGTAGAGCGCATCGCCCCGGGCGAGCAGCGCATCCGCGCCGGTGGCGCCGCCCTTGTAGGCGAGTTCGCCGTCCTCGAAGAGGCGCTCCAGCTGCGGCACCGTGGCGCTGCCGGCGAAGCGCAGCAGGGCCTTCTCCTCGCGCGGGTCGATGATGAAGAAGGTGGGCCAGAACTCCACCGGGTACTGCTCCTGGAACGCCGCGTTCGTGGTCAGGTCGGTGTTGAGCTCCAGCCACACGAAGCGGTCCGCGTGCTTCGCCAGGGCCTGGTCGGTGAAGACATAGGCGCGCATGGAGCGACAGGTGTGGCACCACGGCGCCCACGTGTCGACGAACAGGGGCACGCCCTTCGCCTTCGCTTCGGCGAGCGCGCGGGCGTAGTCGTCCGGGATGAAGGGCAGCGGGCCTTGCGCATGCGCGTCGGACGCGGGCGCGTTGGCGTGCGTGGCCGTGCAGGCGATGGACCCCGAGAGGAGCAGGCAGGCAAGGAGGATGCGCATGCGGCGCACCCTAGCGCGCCCCATGGGGGGTGTCCCCGGTGGACACTGCGCACACACATTCCTGGGCACCGCCGTGCGTGCGTGATGTCTTGCGCGCGCCCCATGCCCATGAAGCACGCCCACGCCCTGCGCACCGCCCTCGCATCCGCCCTGGATGCCCTGCCTGCCTCCGAGCGCTTTCCCGAGGGAGGTGACGCCGACGTGGCGCGCCGTCTGGCCGAGCGCCTGCGTCGCGACCTGCTACCCCGCCTGGGCTCCGGCCCGGACGACATGCCGCTCTTGCTGGTGGCCATCGCCGGGCCCAACAACGTCGGGAAGTCCACGCTCTTCAACGCGCTGGCGAAGGCGTCCCTGTCCCCCGCGCGTCCCGAAGGTGGCCTGACGAAGCAGTGCCTGGCGGCGGCGCACCCGGAGACGTGGACCGGCGAATTGAAGGACGTGCTGACCCAGCGCTACGACATCGTGCCGGTGGTGGAGGGCACGGTGGCGCCGGTGGACGCGCCCGGGCCCGCGGGCCGGCTGTACCTGGTGCTGGCGGACGCGGTGCCGCGAGGCCTGCTGGTGATGGACACGCCGGACTTCGACAGCGTGTACCGAGACAACCGCGAGCGGGCGGAGGCGCTGCTCGTCACGGTGGACGTGCTGGTGTTCGTGGTGAGCCGGCAGACGTACCAGAACGCGGCGCTGGTGGACTTCCTGCGCGCGGCGGTGGGCCACGGGCGGCCGTACCTGCTCGTCTACAACGAGGCCACGCGCGAGGACGTGGCGCGGGGACACCTGGACAAGCTGGCCCAGGACGTGGGCCACCCGCCCCTCGCGCGCTATCTGGCGCCGCACCAGCCGGACGTGGAGGCGGGGCTCAAGCCGCTCGCCACGGAGCCACTGGATGGACGGCCTCCGCTCGCCGCGCTGCTGGGGCAGGCCGAGCATGCGCGGGAGCTGAAGGCCAGGGCGCTGGAGGCCTCGCTGTCGGATGCGCGCGCGGAGTTGGAGGTGGTGGCGCGGGCCGCCACGCGCGCGGCGCGAGAGCCGGAGCGGCTGCGGCAGCGACTGCGGCACGACCTGCTGGGCATTGGCGCGCAGGCGGCCTTGAAGGCCGTGCCCGCGGACGTGCTGGTGGATGCGTTCCGGGACGAGCTGGATGCGCGCAGCACCTTCCACCGGCTCGTGCGCCTGCCGTTCCGGGGGCTGGCCACGGCGCTCACGTTCGTGAGCCGCAAGGTGCGCGAGTCCTTCACCGGGCCCCGGCCCCACGAGGCGCTGCCCACGCAGGCGGTGGACGACTCGCTGAAGGACGGGCTGCGGCGGCTGGTGGATGCGTTCGCGCCGGAGGTGGCCGCGTGGCGCGGGGACGCGGAGACGAAGCAGAAGCTGGCGGAGGTCTTCGGGCCCGCGATGCTTGGCCGGCTGGATGCGCCGCTGGAGTTGGGCGCGCTGCACGCGCACGCGGCGGACCGGGTGACGCTGTATGACTTCTGCCGCGAATTGGTGGGCCACGAGCTGCAGGGCGGCATGCGCGAGGAGATGCTCCAGACGCTCACCACGTTGGTGTACTCGGTGCCGTCGGGAGCGGCGGCGGTGGTGACGGTGGCCACCGGCGGCCTGGGGCATGACGCGGTGGTGTGGGCGGGCACGCTCTTGTCCACGCCACTGCTGGAGCGCTTCGTGGACCTGCTGGGGGCCCAGGTGCGCGCGACGGTGACGCGCCGGTGGGCGGACGCTCACGGGGCCACGCTGGCGCAGGCGATGGAGACGCGCTTCTTCGCGGACCTGCTGTCCCACCTGGACGCCCAGGCCGACGGCTGGCTGCGCACCGCGGCCACGCTGGAGGCGGCGAGGGCGGCGACGGAGTAGGCAGCCGCTCCCGGACAACCCCCGGCCTTCCGAGCGGCGGGGTGAGTTCGTCCGTGCCACGTCGCCACCGATGCGTCATGCTCGGCGGTGCCATGACCGGTCCGGGCCCGGAGGCGGGTTCCCCTCTCATCCTGTCGTTCCGACACCTGCTGACCGAGTCCGTCGGGGTGTTCCTCGACGAGGCGGACATGACGTGCCCGCTGACGGCGGACGCGCTCAGTGAATTGCTGGTGACGTTGTCGCGCTACCGCGAGGAGGGCGCGCTCCTGTTCCCCACCGCGTTCCTGGGCGACGACCTGGGCGCGATGCTGGAGCTCTTGGGTGGGCACGACCCGATTCCCATCGGTTCGGGGCCGCGCAACCGGGCCACCATCCAGCGGGCCCTGAAGCAGTGCGCGCCCTTGGGTCAGGGGCGCTGGTGGGCGTTGTACCTGCTGCGCGAGTCGGAGGGCCTGACGTACGGCATCTTCCGGACGGATCCGTTCCCCCTGGCGGAGACGCCGCTGGAGCGCCTGCGGCACGCGCCGGAGCGGGGCGTGCGCGTGGTGGGCGTGTTGCAGCTCGCGGACAACATCATCGAGCTGCGCGCGGGCGGCGGGCTGGTGCGGCACGTGTACCTGTCCGGCGCGCGCATCGACCTGGAGCCGCCCTCGGTGGTCCTGGACTCGCTGGCGAGCGCGGTGACCGAGCAGGTCCTGCCCTCCAGCCGCGAGCACGCGCGGGGTTTCTTCCGGAGGGTGCTGTTCGAGGTGATGCAGTCCTCGCACGGCACGCTGGTGGCGGTGCTGCCCCGGGAGCGCGCGGGGTCGGCGCTGTTCGTGGATGGCATCCTCTTGCCCCGGCCCATGGACGTGGTGGCGCTGCTGGACCGGCACCACGCGACGCCGGATGGCGGCGCCGCGTCGGCGGTGCGGGCGACCGCGCAGCTCTTGCGCGGCATGATGGCCACCGACGGAATCACCGTGCTGCGCGCGGATGGGTGCATCCTCGGGTACAACGTCTTCGTGCGCCACCCGGAGACGCTGGCACGGCAGCCCGCGTTCTTCGGCGGGGCCCGGCGGCGCACCTTCGAGGTGCTGTGCGCGGCCCTGGGTGGCGAGCTCGCCGCGGCCTTCATCCGCTCCCAGGATGGAGATGTCGCGTGCCGCCGCGCGTGAGCCGCGGGGCGCCGTGATGATTTCCAGTTTTGCCTGCTGTACGGGCTGAGTTTGATTTCATCCCAGGCGGACGTCGTTCGAGTGGAGGAGGACCCTGGAGGTCCTCTCGACGCACGGGGACGCGTGACGTGGGGAAGGAAGTTGAGAACATCAAGCAAATCTGGGAGGCTGCCGCCGCCGTGCGACCCTCTCCCCTCCCCTTCCGCGCGTGTGCCGCGCTGTCCCTGCTCGCTGTGTGCCTCGCGAGCGCGCCTGCTGTGGCCCAGAAGCTGCCGGATGTCGTGGTGACAGGAGCACCGGTCGCGCCATCCCCGAATGAGGTCGGTACGGGGATCTGCATGGCGTCCAGCGTGTGGACGAGAACCGTCGGTGAGTTTCCGCAGAACCAGACGACCTACTCCGACAGCTTGAACGCATACATGGAGGAGAACCGCGCCTCGCGCTTGACCTCCGTCCTGCGCTCCGCGTTCGACCTGTCGAACAACCTCAACGATGGCCGTGTGTTGAGCTACGGCGACTTCGTCAACGTGGTCTCAGGCTGTCCTACGGGGGGCTGTCCCTTCCACTACAACGACCCTTCGGTCAGGTTCGTTTCCCGCTTCCGCGGCTTCCTGAATGTCACGCAGGACATGGTCGGGCGCACCCTGCACTTCGGGTTCTATGCCGACGACGCCATCAGTCTCGTGTTGTTTGATCGAGCCAATTCCCGCTACGACGTGATCATCAGGCCGGCAGAACTCGGTGCGCCAACACGACGCACCACCAACTCCGTCAGGTTTACGCAAGCCGGGCTCTATCCCATCGAGCTGCTCTATGTGCAGATCGTGGAGCACGCTGCGCTGGAGCTGGTCGTCTTCGATGGAACGTTCACGGATTTTGATCGCCCTGCGAATCAACCGCCCGTGGTGCCGCTCAACACCGCTGGATTCTCCCTGGTTCAGCCCGCCCAGCTCTTCCAGACAGAAACCGGTCGGCCGTCCTTCCCGTCCAACCTGGACCAGTGCGTTCAGTGCAACCGGCAGTTCGCCAACCAGCCCGGCAACGGAAGCTGCGGCCCGTCCTACTACTGCAACGCTGCGGCCCTTTGCGCTCCTTGTGACACGTCGCTCCTGTGCGGCGACACCTGCTCACCATGCGGACCGACCGCGCCCATCTGCGCCACCGTCAACGGCCAGTTCGCCTGTGTCCAGTGCACCCAGAACAGTGACTGCGCCACCGGCCGCTGCGACGTGACCACCAACACCTGCACGGGTTGCATCAGGGACAGCGATTGCGGCTCCGGCCAGGTCTGTGACGAGCCCAACTTCACCTGCGTCCAGTGCACCGGCGACGAGAACTGCCCCAACGGTCAGGTCTGCGACCCCACCTCGAATACCTGCTCCGAGTGCAACCAGGACACCGACTGCGACCGCGGGCTGCGCTGCTCCAATCACGCCTGCGTCCTCTGTGATTCCAACGACGCCTGCGCCGGCAACTCCTGCAACTGCTGCCCCAATGGCACCCAGTGCGCCGCGCCCACCCCCGGCGCTCCGCCCTCCTGCGTCGAGTGCACCACCGACAGCCAGTGCTCCAACGGCCAGCGCTGCGACACCGTCAACGGCGCCTGCGTCGACACCGTCCCGGAATGCAACACCGCCGACCGCTGCGGTCCCGGCTGCTCCAAGTGCCCCGGCGAGCGCCCCTTCTGTCTCGACGGCGAGGTCTGCGTCCAGTGCCGCACCGACCTGGAATGCGGCGACGGCCAGTTCTGCCTCAGCGGTGAATGCAGCGCCTGCACCACCGACAAGCGCTGCGGCGACCGCTGCGACGCCTGTGACGCCGCCACCCCGTTCTGCCTCACCGACGGCTCCGTGCAGAACAGCGTCTGCGTGGGCTGCGTCAACGACTCCGACTGCGGCAGCGGCACCTGCGACCCCACCACCCGCACCTGCGACAACACCAACGCCTGCGCCATGACGTGCGCGGAAGGCCTCGTGTGCGACGGCGCCGCGTGCGTCGAATGCTTCGCCGATGCCCACTGCCCCTGCGGCGGCACCTGCGACACCGCGTCCAACACCTGTGACATCTCCTGCGCCGACAGCGGCGACTGCCTGGGCGTCGAGTTCTGCTCCGCCGAAACCCAGCAGTGCGAACGCGGCCGCCGCAAGCCCGGCACGGAACCGCAGGGCGGCGCCTTCTGCTGCGGCACCACCGCCGAGGACACCCCCACCGGCAGCACCGCCATGCTGGTCACCCTCGCCCTGGGCTTCCTCTTCCTGCGCTCCGCCCGCCGCGTCCGATGAAGCCTCCCCGCACGTCGCTCCTCCCGCTGCTCGTGGGCCTCGGACTCGGTCTGTCCACCGCCGCCAGCGCCGCGCCGGATGCGCGCTTCAACCTCCAGCTCTTCCGTCCCTCCGGCGCGCCGCAGGACCTGGTGATGGTCACCCAGTCCCGGCCCCTGTCGCACCTGTCCGTCTCCGCCGGGCCCTACCTCAGCTACTCCATCAACCCCCTGTCCCTCGTCCCCAAGGACGGCGACCTGGGCTCCATCAGCCTCGTGGGCAACCGGCTCCAGCTGGATGTCATGGCCACCGTGGGCCTCTTCGACTGGGCCGAAGTGGGCGTGGACCTGCCGCTCGTCATGCTCCAGAGCGGCCAGAACCTGGAGGTCATCGGCACCGAAGGCCCCGTGGAGAGCTTCGCGCTCGGCGACCTGCGCCTGACCGGCAAGGTGGCACTCCCCGGCCTGCGCCGCTCCGCGGAAGGCCACGGCTGGGGCAGCGCCCTCACCTTCAACGTCAGCTTCCCCACTGGCGTGCAGGAGGCCTTCGCGGGCGACGGCGAGCTCACCTGGTCACCCGGCCTCGTCGTCGACTACCGCTTCGAGTCCGGCATCCTCCTCGCCCTCAACGGCGGCTTCTGGAAGCGGCCAGACCTCGTGTTCAGCGGCGTCAACATGGGCGACATGGCGCCCTTTGGCCTCGGCACCGAGGTGCCCCTCCTGCGCGGCAGCGGCATCACCGCGCTCGGCATGGTGCACGGCGCGGTGGGCCTGGAGAAGGAGCCCGACCAGCCCCGCCAGATTCCCGCGGAGCTGCTCATCGGCCTGCGCTGGTACAGCTCCACCGGCGTCACCTTCACCTTCGGCGGCGGCCTGGGCTGCGGCTGTTCCCTGGCGTCCCCCAACCTGAGCTTCTTCACGTCCATCATCTGGGTGCCCGCCAAGACGCGCGAATGGGAAGCCATCGAGCGCTTCAAGGAGCCGCCCGAGCCGCCCCCGCCGCCCGTCGACCCCGACGGTGACTCCGTCATCGGTGAGAAGGACCGCTGCCCCACGGTCTCGGGCCCGGTGGAGAACGGCGGCTGCCCGGACTCCGACGGTGACTCGGACGGCGTGGTGGACCGGCTCGACAAGTGCCCGGACGTGCCCGCGGGCACGCGCGGCAGGGATGGCTGTCCGCTCGCGCGCACCGTGGGCAACAAGATCGTCATCCTGGAGCAGGTGAACTTCGCCACCGACCAGGACGTCATCCTCTCCGAGTCCTTCCCCGTCCTGGAGGAGGTCGCTCGCGTGATGGAGGTGAACCCGAAGCTCGACCGCATCCTCGTCGAGGGCCACACCGACTCGCGCGCCAGCGACACGTACAACCTGGAGCTGTCCAAGCGCCGGGCCGCCAGCGTGAAGCGCTTCCTCATCGAGAGCGGCGTCGCCGCGGAGCGCGTGTGCTCGCAGGGCTTCGGGCGCAGCAAGCCCCTGGCCGACAACGCCACCGAAGAGGGCATGGCCCTCAACCGCCGCGTCGAGTTCACCATCCAGCCGCCGGTCGACGGGCCCCGCC
>NZ_RAWA01000188.1 GCF_003611675.1 Corallococcus sp. CA053C | reverse complement strand
GCACCGGACGCGCCACCACTGCCTCCGCCTCCGCCCCCTGCCGGGCCTCCCTGCTTCTTGCGCGTCTTCGTATCGGCGTCTGCGAGCATGGTCATGAAATCCAGATGGGTTTTACGGGTCCGCCCCCACCCGCCAACGCGGCGCACCGGCTGCGTGCACGCCACCGGTCGGGTCGGACCATCACGTCAAGCGGCGGGACTACCATGGCCCCCTGACATTGAGAACGAATTCGGGAGGTTGCGTTGGCTCCGGCGCGGGACTTCTGCACATCCGTACAGTCCTGTGCCTGCTTGAAACGCGCCGCCAACCCCCCGGAATTCCGAGAGGTGCGGCGGACAGCGGTTGGCTGGCGGGCTGCTTCCGGAAGGGGGCGCTACCCGTTGTCACCGGACGGGTTGGCGCGGGGCTTCTTGGGTTCGGCGTCCGGGGCGCGGCCCCAGTTGCCGCTGCCGTGCTTGAAGATCTGCACGCCCCGGCCGGAGCTGTCGCCGAGCATGCCGCTGACGGTGGCCTGGACGGCCTTGCCGCCGCCGGCCGGGTGGTAGATGACGCGCACCTTCCTGGCGGAGGGCAAGAGGGCGCTGGTGGCGTCGATGAGCAGGTAGACGGTGGTGCCGTCCGTCTGGACGCGTTCGGGGTCCTGGCGGTGGTTGAGGTCGGCGAGCAGCTCGCCGCCGTCGGCGCTGTTGGCGTCGGAGCCCAGCTGGCGCACCTTCACGCGCAGGTTGAGCTCCGCGGGGGCGTCCTGGCGCTTGTACTCGCGCACGCCCTGGATGACGACGGCCAGGTCGGCGCCGTTCTCCGGGCCCTGGGTGGGCAGGTGGAGGCCGGACTGGGCGCTGGCGTCGGTGTCCAGGAAGAGGGTGACGTTGGCGCAGCGCTGCTTGCACTCCTCGCCGAAGGGCATCCGGTCGAACTTCAGCCGCATGGCGAAGTCGCTGCCTTGGGGCCCGATGGTGGCGTCGATGATGACGGGGCGTTCCTCGTCCGGGGTCGGCTTGTAGCGGAACGTGGAGTTCCCCCGGCCCGCGGCGGAGGCATCAACGCTGGCGAGCAGCGTGCAAGCGAGCAGGGCGGACAGGCGCTTCACGGAAGGAGACCTCCTGGCGGGACGGGCGGTGCCACGTCAAAAGGGGCATTCAACGGGAAGAGGCCCAGGGCGGCAAGCCTTGGACGTAGAGTGGTCGCACGGAGGACAGCCATGCCGACGCCGTACGTACGCCAGCTCAAGCTGGGACCGATGGACAACTTCGTCTACCTCGTGGGGCCGGCGGACGGGCCGGAGGTGGTGGTGGTGGATCCGGCGTGGGACGTGCCGGCCATCGAGGCGGCGGTGGCGCAGGAGGGCAAGCGGGTGGTGGGCGCGTTCGTGTCGCACTGCCACGGCGACCACATCAACGGCCTTTCGGAGCTGCTGTCGCGCCACGACGTGCCGGTGTACGCGCAGGCGGAGGAGGTCGCGTTCTCGCGCGAGCTGCGCACCTGGGGCGGGGACGCGCTCCGACCGCTGAAGGCGGGGGATCCGGTGCCGGTGGGTTCGCGCACGTTCCAGGCGCTGCACACGCCCGGGCACACGCCGGGTTCGCACTGCCTGCTGGCGGACGACGCGCTGGTGTCCGGGGACACGGTGTTCATCAACGGCTGTGGCCGGTGCGACTTTCCGGGCGGCAACCCGGAGGCGATGTACCGCTCGCTGTCGCAGGTGCTGCTGAAGGTGCCGGACTCCGCGCGCCTGTTCCCGGGGCACGACTACGCGGACGTGCCGGTGGCGGGCATGGACGCCGTGCGCCAGAAGAACCCGTACTTCGCCTTCCCGGACATGGCGTCGTTCGTGGCGTTCCGGATGCGGCCGAGGAAGTAGGGCCGCCGCGTCCCGCTCACACCCGCCGCGCGCGGGTGACAGGCGGCATCCGCACGCCGCCGCCCTGGGGCTTCGCGTGCAGCGCCCAGTACGCGGACACGCCGAGCAGCGCCACCGAGAGCAGCGTCCACAGGGCCGCCCAGACGATGGACGGCACCCAGGTCTCGCTCGCGAGGATGGCCGCGTCGCTCTGGGCCCTCACCGCGCTGTTCCACAGGTCGTCCCGCAGGTCGAAGACGACGTAGAGCGCCGTGAAGGCCGCGAGGAACAGGTTGAGCGCATCCACCACGCCTGACGGCAGGAAGCGCGCGCCCAGCCCCATCGCCACCGCCATCCCCAGGCAGAACGCCAGGGTGAAGAGGTCCCCCGCGTAGAAGAAGCCCATCACCCCCAGCCACACCGACGCCGCGCCCATCACCGCGCGCCCCAGCCGGAAGCGGAACGTGGCCAGCATCAAGAGCGCCCCGGCCACCGCGCTGCCCAGGTAGCCCGCCGAGGACACCATGATGCGGTTGAACACCCCGGGCGGCAGCCTGGAGAAACAGCTGCCTCCCTCGTTCAACTGCAGATGCACCCGGTCCACCGACCCGCCCACGAGCAGCGTGGCGATGGCATGCCCGCTTTCATGCATCATCACCACCAACACCTTCACCGGCCACAACACCGGCGAGTACCAGAAGTACCAGGACGCCCCCACGAGCAGGACCAGCAGCACCAGCCGCCCGAAATCCAGTGTGGCTCCGCTTGCCGTGCGCATCGCTCGCTCCCTCTGGCCCCTGCCTGCCTGGACACCCGAACAGACACCGGAACATTCAGGGGCGGTCCATCTTCCGCGAAAACGCCTTCCCCCGACACCGGAACGGTCGCGCGCGGGCACCGGACGGAGTAGGGAGGGGACACCATGAAGAAGACGCTCCTCCTCCTGTCGCTCGTGGCTGCCTCGGCCTTCGCCGGGGAAGGGAAGTGGACCCCTCAGCAGGTGCTGGAGCTGAGCCCCGCCTGGCTCAAGGCCCAGGGCCTTCAGCTTCCTCCCAGCAAGCTGTGGGACCCCAAAAGGGGCACCGGCCTGCTGGCGGGCACGGTGAACACCGGCGGCTGCTCCGGGTCGTTCATCTCCGCGTCCGGCCTCATCATCACCAATCACCACTGCGCCTTCTCCATCATCCAGGAGCACAGCTCCCCCCAGAAGGACCTCATCACCGACGGCTTCCTCGCGAAGCGTCCGGCGGAGGAGCTCCCGGGCAAGGGCTCGCGCGTGCAGGTGCCGCGCGGCTTCAAGGACGTGACGGCGGACATCAACGCCTCCGTGCCCGCGGGCGCGGACGACCTCGCGCGCTACAAGGCCATCGACCGCAAGCAGAAGGAGCTGGTCGCCGAGTGCGAGAAGCGCCCCGCCACCCGCTGCCAGGTCGCGACCTTCGACGGCGGCGTCAACTACACGCTGGTGGACGCGGTGGAGCTGCAGGACGTGCGGCTCGTCTACGCGCCGCCCCGCGCGGTGGGCGAGTACGGCGGCGAAGAGGACAACTGGTCCTGGCCGCGCCACACCGGCGACTTCTCCATCATCCGCGCGTACACCGCGCCGGACGGAAGCTCCGCCCCGTACAGCGAGAAGAACGTGCCCTACAAGGCCGAGTTCTTCTTCCCGCTGTCCACCCAGGGCGTGAAGCCGGGCGACTTCGTGATGGTGCTGGGCTACCCGGGCACCACCTTCCGCACGCTGCTCGCGGAGGAGATGGCCGAGCGCCAGGCGCGCTACTACCCGCGCGTGCGCGACGTGCTGGGCGAGGCCATCCGCATCCTGGAGGCCGAAGGCGAGAAGGACCCCGCGGGGAAGATCGCCGTGTCCTCGCAGCTCAAGAGCCTGCACAACGTCTACAAGAACGCGGGCGGCCAATTGGAAGGCCTGCAGCGCGGCCACATCGTGGAGAAGCAGCGCGCCACCGAGGCCTCCGTCGTCGCCTGGGCCCAGAAGGCCGGCGCGCAGTGGAACGACGCCCTCAAGGCCCGCGAGGACCTGCTCGCCGAACAGCAGGCGTCCGCGAAGACCTTCGAGCGCGACTTCCTGCTCGGCATGTCCGCGCGCCTCGCTCGCGGCCCCGCGCTCGCGGCGTCCGTGGCCCGGCTGTCCATGGAGCGCGCGAAGCCGGACCTGGAGCGCCGCCCGGAGTACATGGACCGCGAGCTGCCGCGCATCAAGGACCGCCTGGAGCGCGAGCAGAAGAACCTGTTCATCGCCGCGGACAAGGCGCTGCTCCACGCGTTCGTGAAGCGCGCGCAGGCGCTCAAGCCCGACGAGCGCATCACCGCCGTGGACACCCATTTCGGCAAGACGTACGTGGAGAAGGACGTCTGCGCGAAGATCGACTCGCTCTACGCGGGCACCAAGGTGCTGACGCAGGCGGAGCGGATGAAGATGGCGGACGAGTCCCCCGCGCAGCTCGCCGCGCGCAAGGATCCGCTGCTCGCGTTCGGCCTGGACCTGGCGAAGGAGCAGGCGGCGCTGGACGACACCAAGGACCGGCGCCAGGGCGCGGCGTCGCGGCTGCGGCCGGCCTGGCGCAAGGCGGTGATGGCGCAGGCGGGCAAGCCCGTGGCCCCGGACGCCAACAGCACGCTGCGCGTGTCGTTCGCCAAGGTGCAGGGCTACTCGCCGCGCGACGGTGCGGTGTACCTGCCGCAGACGACGCTGACGGGCATGCTCCAGAAGCACACGGGCGAGGAGCCCTTCATCGCGCCGGACAAGGTGCGCGCGACGGCGGAGGCGAAGAAGTTCGGACCGTGGGTGGACCCCCGGCTGAAGGACGTGCCGGTGGACTTCCTGTCGGACGCGGACACCACGGGCGGCAACTCCGGCAGCCCCACGGTGAACGGCAAGGGCGAACTCGTGGGCGTGAACTTCGACCGCGTGTGGGAGAACGTCGCGAACGACTTCGGCTACAATCCGGACGTGGCCCGGAACGTCAACGTGGACGTGCGCTACCTGCTGTGGCAGCTCGACCAGGTGGAGAACGCGGACGCGCTCCTTCGCGAGCTCAACATCCGCAAGAGCACGCCGGTGGTGAAGGAGGCGCGCTGAAATGTCGGACGCGGGAGAGGGGCTGCCGGCGCTTCCCACCTTCCGTCCTGAGGAGCGGGTGTGCGGCAACTGCAAGCTGTGGAGCCCGCACTCCGTGGATCACCGTGGCTGGGTGGGGCCATGCCGCATGAACACCTCGCGCGGCCTGTTCCCCCCTTCCGCGCCCCTGTGTGACAAGTACGCGCCCCGGGGCTCCGCGACCCCGCTGCCCCCGCCCGTGAGCACGCGGGGGCGGGCACCGGCGCGCAGCGTGGCGCCCGTGGTGGTGCGGCGCCGCGCGGACCCCAACGACGTGGTGGACCTGGAAGGGCTGAACATGACGCGCGAAGAGCTGATGGACATCTTCCGGGAGGCCTCCGGCATCAGTGAGCCCCCGCTCGCCGCCAAGTGGGAGGGCGGCACCGTGCGCCTCGTCCCGGGCAACCCGGAGCTGCAGGCGAAGGACCTGCCCATCGACAACCTGTTCCACAAGGTCACGATGGTGCGCGACCGCCTGCGCGTGCTGGAGCAGAAGCTCAACGCCCACCCCAAGCTCTCCGAAGCGGAGAAGGTGGAGATGCAGAGCTACATCACCCGCGTGTACGGGTCGCTCACCAGCTTCAACGTCCTCTTCAAGGAGAAGACGGATCAGTTCGTCGGCAGCAAGGGCGACGAGTAGTCCCGTCTCGCGACCTCACGGCCGCTGGCCGCGCTCCTCCATCACGGAGAGGGCGCGCTGGCGGCCGCGGTGCAGGGCGCTCTTCACCGTGCCCTCGGGGATGCGCAGGAGCCGGGCGATCTCCGCCGAGCCCAGGCCGCGCACCTCGCGCAGGTAGAGCACCTGCCGCTGCTGGGGGTTCACCTCCTCCATCGCTTCGTGGAAGTGGCGCTGCATCTGTTCACCCATGGCGTGCGCCTCGGGCGACACCGTCTCCTGCGGCGCGTGCGTCAGCCGCTCCCGGCGCCTGCGCGCGCGCAGCCAGTTGATGCTGCTGTTGACCATCACCCGGTGCAGCCACGTCGTCCACGTCGCCCGGCCGTCCAGTCCTGGCGGCTGCCGCGACAGGCGCAGGAAGACGTCCTGCACCACGTCCTCCGCGTCGTCGGTGTCCCCCACGATGCGCCGGGCAATGGTGAGGGCCCGGGTGCGGTGCCGGGCGTACAGGTCGTTCAGGGAAGGGAAGGGGAGGACAGCGGCGTGCGGGCCCATGGCGGACGGTCTCCTGTGTCTCCCCCTGGAACGAATGGGCGCGACGAAGGGTCTATGACCCTGGCCTGGAGGGCAGGTGACCGCACGCCGCCGGACGCTTCCCCGGGACTCCCGGGCGGGGCCCCGGGCCGGCCGTCCCCCTGGAGGCCCCACCGGACACCGTTCACGGGGCCGTGCCCCGCCGCCTCCCCACCGCGGGTGGTGCGCACCTTGCGAGCCAGGGGGGCGCGATGGCTCGGACGGCCGACATCGGGGGCAGGCGGCAGTTCATGCCCCGGCGCCGGGAGGGCCACGGCTTCGTGGACCTGCTCCTGGGGCGTCCGCTCACCAGCGCCCAGGCGACGCAGGAGAAGACGGGCGTCCTCACCGGTGTGGCGCTGCTGGGATTGGACGCGCTGTCCTCCGCCGCGTACGGCCCGGAGGCCGCCCTCACCGTGCTGCGCCCGCTGGGCCCCGCGGGCGTGTGGCTGCTGCTGCCCATCACGGCCGCCATCGTCGGGCTGCTGCTGGTCGTGGCGGGCTCGTACGCGCAGACCCTCGCCGCGTACCCCAACGGCGGCGGGGCGTACACCGTGGCGCGGCAGAACCTGGGACGCGGCGCGGGGCTGCTGGCCGCCACCGCGTTGATGCTCGACTACATGCTCAACGTGGCCGTGGGCATCTCCGCGGGCGTGGGCGCGCTGGTGTCCGCGGTCCCCTCGCTGCGGCCCTACATGCTGCCCCTCACCCTGGTGGTGCTGGCGCTGCTCACCCTGGTGAACCTGCGCGGCGTGCGCGAAGCGGGCGCGGCGTTCGTCGTGCCCACGTGGTTCTTCATCGGCTCGCTCACCGTGGTGCTGGGCGTGGGCGTGTCCCGGCTGCTCACAGGCCACGCGACGCCCCTCCAGGCCCCGCCGCCCCTGGTGGTGCCCACCGCGTCCGTGGGCGCGTGGCTCGTCATCCGCGCCTTCGCCAGCGGCTGCACGGCGATGACGGGTGTGGAGGCCATCAGCAACGCGGTGCCCCTCTTCCGGGACCCGTCCATCCGCCGCGCGCGCACCACGCTGGGCATCATCGTCGGCGTCCTCGTCACGCTGCTGCTGGGCATCGCGCTGTTGTGCCGGGCCTATGGCGTGGGCGCGACGCTGCCCGGATCCGCGGACTACCAGACGGTGCTGTCCCAGCTCATCGCCGCGGTGATGGGCCGTGGCGTCTTCTACTACGTGGCGATGACCGCCATCCTCTGCGTGCTCGCGCTGTCCGCCAACACCAGCTACGCGGGCTTCCCGCTCGTGTGCCAGGTGCTCGCGCACGAGCGTTACCTGCCCCCGGGCTTCGCCCACCGGGGACGGCGGCTCGCCCTGTCGCGAGGCATCCTCACCCTGTCCGGGCTGGCGGCGCTGCTGCTCATCGCGTGCCGGGGCATCACCGACCGGCTGATTCCCCTCTTCGCCATCGGTGCGCTGATGGCCTTCACCCTGTCCCAGGCGGGCATGGTGGTGCACTGGCACTGGCACCGGACCCAGGGCTGGTGGTGGCGCCGCGCGCTCAACGGCCTGGGCGCGGCGATGACGGCGCTCACCCTCGTCATCGTGGGCGTGTCCAAGTTCGCGCGCGGCGGCTGGGCCGCGTTCATCCTCGTGCCCGCGGGCATCGTGCTCCTGTCGCGCATCCACGCTGGCTATGCGCGCATGCGGCGGGACACGGAGCTGCGCCGACCGCTGCGGCTGGCCCCGGGCCCGTCGCTCGTCGCCGTGGTGCCGGTGGACCGCTGGTCCCACGCGTCGGAGACGGCGCTGCGCTTCGCGCTGGAGCTGAGCGACGACGTGCGCGCGGTGCACGTCTGCAACGGGGACACCGACGAGCAGGCGCTGGATTCCCAGTGGCAGCACTTCGTCCAGGTCCCGCTGCTGGAGGCAGGCCGGAAGCCTCCGCCGCTCGTGCACGTGGCGTCGCCGTACCGCGTGCTGGTGTGGCCGCTGCTGGACTACCTGGACTCGCTGCTCGCGGAAGCCCCGGGCCGCTCCGTGGCCGTCGTGCTGCCGGAGCTGCTGGAGGCGCGCTGGTTCCGCGCCATGCTGTACGGCCGCCGTTCGGAGTTGATGCGCAGCGCGCTGCTGCTGTCGGGCGAGCGCCGCCTGGTGGTGGTCAGCGTGCCCTGGTACCTGCGCGCCGCCGGGCGGACCGCGCCGCACTCCGCCTGGGTCGCCCCCGAGCACGGCGACCACCCCGGCGGCCATTAGGGCAGAGGGGGCGCCGGAGCGCGGCGCCCCCGGCACGTCACTCCTGTTCGTCCTGCTTCGTCATGCCCCAGTCCTTCAGGCGCTTGAAGAGGGTGGAGCGCGCCAGGCCCAGCTCGCGGGCCACGCGCTCGCGGTTGTTGTTGAAGCGGCGCAGCGCGGTCTCGATGATCTGCCGCTCCAGCTTCTCCAGCATCTGCTCCAGCGTCATGCCCGGCGGCAGCTCCGGCACGGTGATGCCCGTCTCGCGGTTGACCTCCTGGTCGAAGGACAGGTCGCCCGCGTCGATGGACGGTCCCTTGCGCAACAGCAGCGCGCGGTGCACCACGTTGCGCAGCTCGCGGATGTTGCCCGGCCACGCGTGCTGCTGGAGCCGCTCCAGCGCGGCGGGCGTGAAGCGCACCGTCTGTCCGCGCGGGGCGAACGCTCGCACGAAGTGCTCCGCCAGCCCGACGACGTCCCCCCGGCGGCTTCTCAGGGGCGGCAGGTGCAGCGGGACGACGCAGAGGCGGTAGTACAGGTCCTCGCGGAAGCGGCCCTCGCGCGACGCCGCCAGCAGGTCGCGGTTGGTGGCCGCGACGACGCGCACGTCCACGTGCATGGGGCGGCTCGCGCCCACGCGCTTGATCTCCCCACTCTCCAGCGCGCGCAAGAGCTTCGCCTGGAGGTCCAGCGGAAGCTCGCCAATCTCATCCAGGAACAGCGTGCCTCCGTCCGCCTCCTCGAAGGCGCCCTTGCGCGCGCCCACGGAGCCGGTGAACGCGCCCTTCTCGTGGCCGAACAGCTCGCTCTCAATCAGCTCCTTGGAGATGGCGGCGCAGTTGACCGGGATGAGCGGCCGGTTCGCGCGCGGCGAGCACGCGTGCAGCGCGTTCGCCACCAGCTCCTTGCCCGTGCCGGACTCGCCCAGGATGGTGACGGCCGCGGTGGACGGCGCCACGCGCTGGATGAGGTCCGTGAGCTGCCGCACCGACGGGTCGCTCCCGAGGATGCCGTGGAAGGACTGCGCCTCCTTCTTCGCGGCGGGCACCGCCTCCAGGATGAGCTCCGCCTCGCCCACGCGCAGGCTGGTGGGCAGCGTCACCTCCGCCTCGAACAGGCGCACCGGCCCCAGCCACGTGCCGTTGGTGGAGCGCAGGTCCACGACGTGGAACACGCCCTCCTGGCGCGTCACCTTGAGGTGCCGGCCGGAGATGAACCGGTCCTGGAGGACGAGGTCGCAGCCGGTGTCCTTGCCCACCGTGAAGCTGTCGCCGGTGAGCCGGTGCACCGTCTCCGTGGTGCCCTGCTTCACGCGCACCTGCGCGGCCTGCCAGCGCTGCGCGTCGCGGTTCTGCACCGTGGTGGAGCTGCCCGCCTCGGTGGCCCGGTCCGCGTCCTCGCTGGCGCCGTGCTGGCGGAACACCGCGCGCCACTGGCCCAGCTCCAGGTCCGCGCCGTCGGGCAGGTCCGCGCGCTCCACCACCTTGCCCGCGACCTTCGTGCCCTTGCCGGACAGGTCCTCCACCCGGCACCGCTGCCCGTCCCACAGGAGGGCCACCTGCTGGCGGCTCACCTCCGGATCCGGGATGGCCACGTCGCTCGAGTCGCCCCGACCGAGCACCAGCCGCGCCCGGTCCACCGCCACCCGCAACACTTCCTCGCCTCGACGGAAGAACACCAACTCCGGCATTCCAACCTCTCCCAACGCCCCCGCACCAGGGGCCGCGCAGCGCTTTACACGGCGCGTGCGCGGGCATCAACCCGGGGCCGGGCGATGGGAGAGGGACAAGCCCGGGCCTAGCGCTTGGCCGCGAAGCGTGGGCTGCTCACCATGCCGGTGAGCCGGCCGCCGCGGTAGCCCGGGTTCTCCCGGTCCACCGGCAGCATGTTCACCGCGAGGGCCAGGGGCCCCAGCCGCTGCTGGAAGGCCTGCTCGAACTTGAGCCGCACGTCCAGCCCCAGCTCGCTGTACTCCAGCCGCTTGCCCAGCTTCACCGTGCCGGTGCCCAGGCCCTCCAGGTCCTCGCTCTTGAGGTTCAGGTCCTTCACCGTGCCCAGGCCCTTGTCGAACTGGAAGTCGCCCTTCAGCTCACCCAGCACCACGCGCGGCAGGTCCATGGGCATCGCGGGGCCGCCGCCCATGGGGATGGCCGCCTTGCCGCCCTTGATGGTGAGCCCCTGGGTGTCCAGCGCCACCGTGCCCGTCGCCTGCGACCAGTCCACGGCCTGCCCGCGGATGAGCGTGCCCGGCGCCTTGAGTGAAATCCTCGCGTTGAGGGTCCCCTCCATGTCCACGCCGGTGTAGCCCGGCAGGTTGCCGCCGCCCGCCTGCAGCCCGTCCACGTCCACGTCCAGTGACGTGTCGCTCAGGCCGCCCACGGTGACGTGCACCGTGCCGCCCATGGCCTTGGCGTTCACCACCACGCCGGGCGGGAAGAGGGCGGGGCGCACCGCCACGGTGTCGAAGGTGAGCGCCTGTCCCAACTCCGCGGGGCCCAGTCCGCCGGACTCGCCCCGGGCGAGCGCCGCGACTGATTCCGCGCCCAGCGGCGTCGGCGGCTTGCTCACGCGCACGTCGGTGGCGGTGACGCCGGACAGGCCGGGCCTCAGGCCGCCAATGCGCACCGCGAGCCCCTGGCCGGCGGCCTCGGTGACGATGCGCGTGCGGACCGCGTCGTACGGGAAGGTGATGAGCAGGCAGAGCACGAAGGCCACCAGCGCGAACGCGGTGTAGCCCACGATGAGCTTCCAGCGGGCAGTCTTGGAGTCGGTGGCCATGGCTATTGCTTCATCCGGTAGGTGGCGACGGTCGTCCACGCCGTCAGGGTGTCCGTGGAGGGCCGCGGCTCCACGCGCAGGTACTTCACCTTCACGATGCCCGGGCCCGTCTCCACCGTGCGCAGGAAGTCCGTCAGCTTGCGCAGGTCCACGTCGGTGAAGGTCAGCTCCACGGAGCTTTCGATGATCTTCCCGTCGCCCACGCCCACGTCGCCCTTGGGCGACATGTTGGGCACGGTGAGGCCGGCGGCGGTGGCCTTGTCCTCGATGTACGTGATGAGCCGCACGTTGCTGCTGGTGAGCTGCTGCTCCACCGCCTGCCGCTCCTGCTGCGCGGCGCCGTAGCTGGCGGCCAGCGCCTGCACCTCCTGCAGCTTCGCCAGCTTGTCCTGCGTGCGCCGGCGGTAGCCCGACGCGCTGTTGGCGAAGCTGAAGATGACGATGAAGAGGACGAAGAGGCTCACCGCCGAGCCGGCGATCGCCACGAGCTTGCGCTCGCGGTCGCTCAGCCGCTCGAACCACGTCTGGACGGGCGCGAAGACTTCCCGAAGCTTTGCCATGTCCGCCATGTCAGCTCTCCCCCTCCGGCTTCTCGCCGGGGCACTGCACCTGCACGTCCAGGCGGAAGGTCTTCTTCCCGTCGCGCGTCGTATCCACCTTGCCCTCCTTCACGTCCTTGAAGCACCGGTGGCCCTTCAAGGCGGTGGAGAGCGTGTCGATCTGCTTGGAGCTGTCCGTCTCACCCTGGAGGATGATGCGGTCCAGGTCCACCTGGATGCGCTCGAAGCGCACCGGCACTTCCGGCGGCACCCGCTGGGTGAGTTCCGCCAGCAGGTTCACCGCCGACATCGTGGGCAGCGCCGCCGCGGGGCTCTCCACGCCCTTGAGCATGTTGAGTGCGCGGTCGTAGTTCGTCTCGCACGTGCCCAGGATGCGCTGGGTCGTCTTGCACAGCACCGCGTCCACCTCCGCCTCGCGGCGCGCCAGCACCGTGTTGCGCACCACCCCGAAGGCGACGAGCAGCAGCAGCAGCGTGACGGCGAACGAGGCCAGCAGGCCCATCCGGTCCTTCACGAAGTCGTAGCCGCCCTTGAAGGCGAACTCACCCCGGCGCAGGTTGAAGCGCGGCGCCTTCATCCCGGCCGCGTTGCCGCGCATCGCCAGCGCGTACGCCTGCGCCGCGGACGGCGCATCCGCGGTGGGGATCTTCCCGTCCGTCTCCGGCGGCAGCGCCAGCACGCGCACGGGCACGTTCAGGTCCTTGGACAGCTGCTCCGCGAGCCCCGGCATGCGCGCCGTGCCGCCCGCGAGCACCACCGCGTCCACCTGGCGCCGGGTGCGCGCGGTGAAGGACTTGAAGGAGGGCCGCAGTTCGCGCAGCACCGGCTGCAGGCCGCGCACGAAGGCGTTGGCCGCGCGCTCGGCGTCCGGGCCCGTGGCCGCGCTCGCCATCGCGCCGTGCGCCTCCTTCCACTGGTGCGCCTCCGGCAGCGTCGTCTGGAACTCGGTGGCGAGCGCCCGCGACAGGTCGCGTCCGCCGCCCGCGAAGGTGCGCGCGAACTCCACGCCCTGGCCCGGACGGCCAATGGCCACCGACGTGCGCTCGTGGCCGATGTCCACCACCGCCACGGTGCTGCCTTCACCCAGGCCTTCAAAGAGGCCGGGCGCCTGCGCGAACAGGTTCTGGTACGCGAGCGCCGGGTGGGTGATGACGCGCGGATCCACCTGGAGGCCGCCGAGCAGCGCCAGCAGCGACTGCAGCTCCTCCTTGCGCACCACGCCCACCAGCAGGTCCGCCGCCTTGTCCTTGCCGCCCGTGTCCTTCTGGCCGACCACCTGGTAGTCGTAGACGACCTCCGAGATGTCGAACGGCAACTGGCTGCCCACCTCGAAGGGCAGCGTCGCCTCCACGCGCTTGCTGTCGGAGAAGGGCAGGCTCACCGCGTGCGTGGTGAGCGACGGGCCGGGCAGGGCGATGACGACCTGATCCACGTGCCCCGCGGGCATCTTCCCGAGCAGCTCCTCCACCGCGGCGCGCAGCGTCTCCGGGCGCTCGCCCTCCTGCGCGCGGCGCACCTCGGCGAAGGCCTGCGTGGTGTGGGTTTTCGCTCCGGAGTCCAGCACCACCCCCTTCACGGAGTGGCTGCCGAGGTCCAGGCCAAGAATGCGGGCCATGCTATTCCTCTCTGTAATACACGAGCTTGCCCAGCCCGTCGTCCAGCTGGATGACCGCGGTGAGCGTCTTCTGGACGCTGCCCGCTTCTCCCACGGACTTGATGGTGAATGTCTTGCTCTTGTCGCCCAGGTAGCGGTTCTGCGCGACGTTGCCCTTGATGAGCGGGTTGACCGCGATGCCCGCCTGCTCCACCACGCCCAGGAAGTCCGCCACCGACATGCCGAAGAAGCTGAACATGCGCGCGGCGCGGATGCGGCTGATGAGCTCGTTGAGGAACACCGGGTCCGTCAGGCGTGGGTCCGGCCGGCTCGGGTCCGCCGCGGACATGACGGCCAGCCCCAGCATGATGGGGTCGTCGGTGTTGATGTTCGGCTTGGAGTTGATGTTCGGGTACACCGTGAGCCGGTCGCGGAACGCCGCCATGAAGCGGTCGTTGACGCCGTGGATGCGGTACAGCTCGTCCAGGCTGTCGAAGCGCCCGTTCTTCACGTCATAGCGCGGCTCGTAGCGGCTGTAGGGAGAGCCCTCGTCCGCGAAGCCCGCGACGAAGGGGTTCGTGGGGTCCTTGATGTTGAGCGCGGACTGCGTCGCGTCATCGTCTGCCCAGTCCTTCAGCGCGATGACGGTGTCCTGCGGCGTGGAGCGCACGTGGTTCGCGTCGTCCTGCTGCCAGAGGAACTCGAAGCGCTTGTCGCCGAGCATGTCCATCAGGCGCGCGGCGGTGGCCTGCGCCTCCGCGGGGCCGGTGTTCAGGCGCATCACGTTGAGCTTCTCCTCCTCGTCGCTGATGGTCGCGAGGAAGCAGCCCTCGAAGCCGCCGAACGAGCGGCGCTGCATCTGCGCCGCCATCTGCGACGCGGCGCCCGCGGACTCGTCCCCGTCGTCCATCTTGAAGGCCGGATCCACGTCCACCGGGTCGTTCTCCAGCCGGCTCCGGGTGCCGCCGCCGCTGTCGTCCTCCGCCGGCGCGCCGTCGCTCTTCACCAGCCCCTTGAGCATGTGGCAGTCCACCCGGGCCAGCTTCCACAGCTGGATGTTGAGCGACTGCGGCTGGAACGCCTGCGTGCCGCCCGCGCCCGGCTGCGCGCCGCCCAGGCCCAGCTGCGACAGCATGGCCATGGGGTTGGGGATGGGCGTCTGGTCCACCTGCTTCTGGAAGCGCAACAGCAGCCGGCCCAGCGACATGCCGGAGCGGGCCATGTAGTAGGCGCGCACTTCATCACGCTGGTTGGCGGCGAGCTGCAGGTCCACCCGGGTGTTGTAGGCGAACTCCGAGGCCACCACCGTGAGCAGCGCGATGGAGACGATGGCGATGATGAGCGCCACGCCGCGCGAGCGCCGGTCCTTGCGCGCGGCCTTCGCGGGCGCGCCGGGTGCCGGCACCGGCATGGGGGCCTTTGCGCGACGGCGGGACGCCTGCTGGAAGTAGGAGAAGGCCATCAGTCGAACCTCTTCAGTTCCGTGTTGAGCACGATGCGCGTCTGCGTGGTGTAGCGCGCTTCCTTGCCCGACTCGTCCAGGGCGATGACGGTGATGCGCACGCGCGTGGGGAGGATGGACTTCTTCTCCGTGCGCCGCGTGTCCCATTCGTCATCCCACTCCTTCTTCTCCGAATCCCAGTAGGCGAACTCCACGCCCTTGACGCCCTCGAAGAGGACGTCCGTGGTGCCGCCCCGGTCCATGCGCTCGCCCACGTTGGGGTTCACCCGGCGCTTCAGGTCCATGCGCTGGCGCGTGGCGCGCTCGGTGGAGTTCTCCACGAAGTACTCCACCACCGCCTGGTCGGACTCCTTCACGTCCGTGTACAGGCGCTGGTGCGCGAACGTGGTGAAGAGCAGCTTGTTGCGCTCGCCGACGAAGTTGGTGGGCCGGTCGTTCTGGTCGCGGAAGCGGCGCAGGTCGTAGCGGTCGCTCACGTAGGCGGAGCCAATCTCGCGCGCCATGCGGTTGAGCGACACGCGCACCATGCGGTAGCGCTCCGCCTCACCCTCCACCACCTCCTTGGCGTTGATGCCCGTCTGGAAGGCCATGGCGACGACGGTGCCCATCAGCGCGGTGATGGAGACCGCCACCATCACCTCCATCAGCGTGAAGCCGCGTGCGCGTGCAGGTCGTCTCATTGCTTGTTCCCAGGGAAGTTGTTGAGGTTGGGGAACCCACCCTTGCCGAAGATGCCGCCGGGCGCGCGCGGGTTGATGCCGCCCGTGCCACCGGGCTGCGGGCCGCCCGCGCGGTTGAGCTCATCGAGCACCTGCGCGCGGTTGCGCAGCGGCTGGCGCGTGGCCGGGTCCAGCATCTGCCCGTTGGGGCCCTGGATGGGGTTCTCCACCACGCGGCCGTCAGGTGTCACCCACTGGTTCTCCGCGCCCTTGGTGCTGCCCGCGTTGGGCGTGAAGCCGCCGTTGCGGTCGCCGCCCGGCCCCAGGGACACCACGTGCGTGACGACGTCCACGCTCTCCACCTGGGTGCCTTCCTTCCAGTACACGGTGAGGTGCACCTCGCGCACGGCCTTGGTGAGCTGGTCCACCATCTGCGTGAACATGGGCTGCGCCATGCTCATGGCGGAGGCGCCCATCGGGCTGGACGTGGTGCTGCCACCCGGAGGCGTGCCCTTGTCGCCGCCGCCGCCGCCGAAGAGGCCCGCGAGGCCGCCCAGCGGGTCGCCGCTGTCGCCGCCCCCGCCCATGGGCAGGTTGAAGATGGCGCCGATGAGCTGATCCGGCGTCACGCCGTCCGTCTTGGGCGCGATGATGCGCGCGCGCCACTTGAACTGGGGCCAGCCGTCGTCGGAGAAGTCGCCGGACTGCTCGTCGTCGTCGACGTCGAAGCCGTCGTCGTAGAGCTTCTGCTCCAGGTCCGTCATCTTCGAGCGGGCCAGGAGCGACGCCACGGTGAGCCGCTTGGTGTAGACGTGGTTGGAGACCGCGCCGGCGTTGAGGTCGAAGATGGCCATCAACGCCACGCTCAGGATGGCCATGGCCACCATCGTCTCCAGCAGGGTGAAGCCACTGCGTCGGTTGCCGGGGTGTCTCATGAGCGGGGCACCTCCAGGGCCTCGGATGCGATGTTCACCTTGCCTGTCAGGGGTGACACGTCCAGCGTCCACGCGTTGTCACCCTGTCGCAGGAACACCATGGCCTTCTCCGTGTAGCCCTGCGGGAAGAAGTAGAGATAGGCGACGCCGCTCTCCACCGGCTCGCGCTGCTGGCGCGTCCACACCGACACCGCCACGCCCGACGGCAGCTCGCGCGGGGTGATCTCCTCCGCGGTGTACGCGGAGAAGGTGGACTGCGATTCGATGCGCGTCTTCTCCTGGTCCATCAGCTCCTGCGCGGACGGTGACGAATTGTCCGAGCGCGTGTAGTTCTTGCGCTCATCCCGTCCACCGTTGCGCGCCGCCTGCTCCCGGTCGCGCTCGTCGCTCTTCAGCGCCGCGTCCCGGTCGCGCGAGGTGGTGATGCCGCCCGCGGCGCATTCGGCGTGGTAGCGCGTGGGCTCCTCGCGCTTGGGGCCGGGGATTTCAAACACCAGCCGGCACGTCTTGCCGCTGAGCGCCGCCGAGTCGTAGAGCGACCGGATGACGCCCGCGAGCTCCGTGGCGGAGCCCTTCGCCTTGGCCCCGGTGAGCGCGCCGATGCCCACCGTCACCGCGGCGAACAGCACCGCCGCGATGGCGATGGCGATGGAGATCTCAATCAGCGTCAGGCCGCGAGGGGCACTACGGCGGCGGGCGGGAGCAGGGGACATGGCGTTCATCACGGCTGCACCCCCTGTGCCACCAGGCCGCCGCTGAACACGTCCGCGGCGTCGCCGGTGCCGCCGGGCAGGCCGTCGGAGCCCAGTGACAGCACGGCCCCCGTCTTGCCCGCCATCCGGTAGACATACGGGTGGCCCCACGGGTCGATGGGCGTGGCGTCCAGCACCTTGGAGGCGATGAGCGGCGCGAAGCCCTGCGCCTGGGTGGGGAACTCGCCCATCAGCCGGTGGTAGGACTTGAAGAAGCCCTCCAGGCGGCGGATCTGCTCGCGCGCCTGGCGCTGCGGACGGGTGAGGGTGTTGTCCTGGGTGGCCCACACCAGCACGAAGGCCAGCAGGGTGGCGCCGCCGAACACGCCCGCCAGGATGATGCGGCCCCGGCGGGAGGAGCGGGCGCGGGGCTGCTGGCCGGGCGCGCCGGAAACGGGACGCGCCTCACGCGCGGACGTCGGTGAGGAAGTGTGCTCGGGATTCATCTCGGGCATTCCTACGACAACACGCGGGGGCGCGGCTTTGCTTCACGGAGAGGCTGCGCGACTACTGCTGCTTGGCCGCCGAGTCCTTGGAGGAGATGTCGGCGTCGGAGCCCTCGCCGCCCGCGTTGCCGTCGGCGCCGTAGCTGGTGATGACCGGCTTGCCGCCCTCGTTCATGTAGACGTACTCGCGGCCCCAGGGGTCCGTGGGCATGCGCTCCAGGTTCTGGGTGTCCACCAGCGCCTTGAGGCCCGTGGCGGTGTCCGGGTAGGAGCCCTTCTTCGTGTAGTAGAGCTTCATCGCGCTCTGGATGTTGCGGATGTCCAGACGGGCGGTGTCCTGCTTGGCCTCTTCCAGCTTCGGGATGACGGCCACGCCCACCGCGGCGGCGATGAGCCCGAGGATGGTGATGACCACCATGATCTCGATGAGGGTCATGCCGCGGTTGCGGCGGCGCTGCTGCTTCTTCGCATTCGTCGTCGTCATGTCTTCACTCACCTTCGGGTGACTTTCTGGCAGTCCACCCGGCCTGGGCTGTGTCGGGATGTCAGGGGCGCTTCAGGGAGGGCCGCGGTGTCCGGCGG
>NZ_RAWA01000187.1 GCF_003611675.1 Corallococcus sp. CA053C | reverse complement strand
CAGCAACGAAGGGCGGAGGCAGGGGGGCAGTTCCCGCTCTGGTCCGACGACGCGAACCGCGAGGTCTGAGCAGCTCAGCCGGGCCAGGTGGCTCTGGCAGGGCCAGCTCCTCGGCGGGGACGGGCGACCGCAGGGTCGCGTCGGGCACCTGCTGTTCCCAGGAGGCGACGTTGCGGCGTTGGACCGCCAGGGTTTCTTCCAGCAGGGCCTTGAGGTCTGAGTCGTTCATGGAGGGCTCCTCGGGATGCGACGCGGGGCCGGCCATCCACCGACGATGGAAGGGAGCCATCTCGTCGTAGGACCGGGGCTCCGTATGCGGGTAGGGGCAATGGGCCCCCACCACTGAAGCGCTTCGCCAATCGCGGGACGCAGGGCCTCGCCGGAGTCGATCCAACGGCGTTCCCCGCATAGGGTGTCAACGTCATCCTCCTCCCGGTGAAAAATGACGACGCTTGCGGACTCCAAGGATTTCTCAAAAGCGCATCAACGGCAGCGGACTTACAAGGCATGTCCTCCGGAGCTGATTGCGAAGTACCGGGGACGGCTGCCTGACGTGCTGGTCAATACGTGGGAAGTGTCCGGGTTCCAGGAGTTTTCGGATGGATTTCTGTGGACGGTCAATCCGGACGAGCTGCGCGATGTTGCTGCGGACTTCGCCAGCACCTTCCAGACTGAATTCATCGACGTCATTTTCCGAACGGCTTTCGGCGATCTGATCGTCTCGCACAAAGGAAAGCTGTATCACCTTTCCGTGGTCACCATGCTGAGCGATTCCTTGCCCGACCGTCTCGAAGCTGTCTTGGACCTGCATTTCGGCCAGAAGGTATTTCTCAATTCTATATTCTTCTTGAACATGTTCAAAAAGGGGTTGAAGCGGCTGGGTGCGCCGACGGAAGACGAGGTGTATGCGCTGGTGCCGGCCCCGGCAATGGGTGGCGACATCACGGCCGACAATCTGCAGAAGGCAAAGCTGCGCGTGTACCTGAATTATCTCGCCTAACTTCAATCGAAGGATTGAACCATCGACGAGCGCTCAGGCGGCACTACCGTTGTTGCCAATGCTTGCTCACGGCAAGCTCAACCCTCTCGCAACAACTCCTTGCCTTGGCACAGGCGCTTCGCGAGGTCGGGGTAGGCCCCTGCCTTGTGCGCGTCCCAGGCCTGTGCGTGCAGCACCTTGCCCAGCGCCTCCGTGATTTGACTGGAGTGCCCGACGAGGTGCGTGTCCGCGCGAACCACGTCCACGGCATCCGCCCGGTCATCGGCCACCACCACCCGGGCCGTGAGGAGGTCCGCATAGGTGGAGTGGTCGTTGTAGTAGGTCCACGCCACGCCCTTCACGGCGATGCTCCCCAATGACACCACCTCGCCATGGAAGAGCAGGTTGTGGGCCGAGAGCGCGCCGCCGACGAAGAGCAGGGCGTAGTCGAAGCCCTCGTTGACGATGTTGCCCTCCACCACCAGGTCGCCCGCGACGAGCAGGCGGGACGGGTCCTCGAGGATGAGGTGGCCCTTCACGTGGACGAGGCCCTCTTCGAAGAGCAGGTCCTGGCCCTCGGAGAGCTTCAGGTCCCCATCCACCTGCCGGGTGGTGGGGGTGGGCGTCAGCGAGGCCTTGAGTCGCGCCCGCTGCGCAGCCGTCCCACACACGTCGTGGAGCGAGGACTGTTCAAGCAGTTTCTGGAGGGGTGACATGGCGGATGACTAGCATTTTCAACGCTCGTCCCGAAAGGAGTCGAACCGCCGCGTGCGCGGCCCCCGGGGCTGGATTCGAAGTCCCCCTCCATGAACGTCTACGAGATTCGCGGTGCCTTCGGCCTGGATGGACCATCTGGTGCGTGCGGAGCGGCCGGCCCCCACGCCCGGTCCATTGGGAGGACACCTGGCTCACCGTGTGGCAGGCGGTCTTCCGGTTCAATGCCCCCGAGGCGCGGGGACGCCCGCGCCGCGCGTCGCCGTGGGTGATGAGGCCGGCGTCTGTCCCTCCTGCAACGCGGAACGGACCCTCCAGGCGGCGGCGCACCTGGTGGGTCGAAGCCGCGAGCTTTCAATTCGTCAGTCGCCCGAGCGCAGTACCTTGATACGGGCGATGGCGTTCAGCTGGTCCTTGTCCACCGCGACTGCTTTTTCGTATGCAGCAATCGCCAAAGCTGTTTCACCCAACACCTCGTAAGCCTCACCTTCGCTATCAAACGCATTGCCATATTTCGGTTCGATGTGCGTCGCCAGCTTGAACAGCTCCACGGCGCCACGCGCATTGTTCCCGCGCAGGAGCTGGTAACCCAGATTGTTGAGATTGACAGGGCTGAGCTTGAAGTCGGGAGACGCGGCTGACATCTTGGCATGAATCGCTTGCGCACTCTTGAAACCGCCGTTGGCGAATGCGCGCAGGAAGTCTGCTTCGCCCAGCAGTGCGGATTCGGCAGGGCGGAAACTGAGCGACATCACTTGCGGGCCGATCCCGTGGCGCGCCGGCGACTGCTTCAGGAAAGCCAGCGCTTGGGTGTCATTCTTCAGGTAGGCGTCCAGGAACCGGTGCACATAGAGTGCGCCGCTGCGGTAAGCCTGCAGCACGTCAGCGCGCTGGTAGTCGCCGAAGGCATCGTCACCGGCAAAGCGCAGGTGCCAGGAACTGAAGTCCGAATGCTTCATCGGATGCATGGTGGTGATGTAGACGTCCGAATACTTCATGGTGTTCAGATAGCTGGCGCCCAGTTTGTCATCGCGCTCCATGTCTTCGGCCGTTGGCGCGCGCGCGCCCAGGAAGAGCATCGGCACATTGGTGCGCGCCGGGCGAACATAAGTGGCCGCGCCCCAGATCTTTGGATGGAACCGGATCGACCCATCCAGGCTCACCAAGGCCTTGATGCGGGCTGAGCGCGCCGCGGCAAATACGTTGGCCAGACCGCCCCAGCTGAAACCAGCCGCGGCCACCTTGTCCATGTCGGCCTGTGGCAGCGTCTGCGCGTAGTGGGTCAGGAAGGCGATATCGGCCGCCTGCGCCTCCGCGCCTTCGACGTCGTCGGTCATCATGACGGTGCGTGAACCCAGGCTGCGGCTGGCGATGACCACATAGCCATGACTGGCCAGGTATTCGCACAGGTCCAGGTTCTCATGCGCGACGGATGCAAAGCTCGGCGCGTAGATCACCACCGGAAATTTGCCGTTGGCGGGCGCTGCGTCGCGCACGGCCAGGGTGGAGGTGCTGTATTGGGTTTTCTGCGGCCCCGCCAGCCAGCCTGCGCGCTGCTTCGCCGTCTCGGCACTGGAGAATGCGAAGTCAAGATCGGTCAGGCTGGCCTGCTGATAATCGGCCGCCTGCATGGGCGCGGCCCCCGTGCGCCTGGCCGGGTACCAGACCAGGGTCTGCATTGGCCTTGCTCGCCCGGGGCTGACGGTCTTGCCGAAGGCATCGACCTGCGCTTCCAGAACGCGGCTGTAGTCGTATTGCTGCACGATGCGCAGACCAACGGCATGCGGGCCAGCTTCAGGTATCAGGGCGGGGGAGGCGGCAGCGGCGGCCAGCGAAGTGGCGCAGCACAGGCTCAGGATGAGGAGTTTTTTCATGGGATCGGGGTGCCGTACCTTTGGCGGGGCTGCCTTGAAACGTGGACGCTCGCCGCGAGCGCACGATTGCTCGGCACCGGCGAATTTGTGGGAGGCCGGTAGCATGAATTGCGCCGCGCACCGGGGATGCCGCGCCGTCGCCCATCCTGGGGTTGGCGCGGACGGCGGGCACCTCCTCATCGTCTGGGATGACCTGGCATGGCATCCGGACGGGTCCACCTCACCACCGTGGGCTGGGACCCGCAGGTGAAGACGTGACGCTGAAGCCCTGAGGGGCCGCCGCGCTCACCACGTCAGCTGATAGCAGCCCACCCGGCCGTTCTCGGAGACCTGCACCGGCGCGACGGTGCCCTGCTCCCGGGTGAGCTCGAAGGCGAACTGGAACACGCCCTCCCACGCGACGAAGACGAGGCGCGGGGCGGGCTCCACGAGTCGCACCACCAGCTCCCCGGAGCGGGGAGAGAGCGCGGTGTAGCTGTACTCGGTGCCGTGCTCGTACATGCCACCGATGGCGCCGAAGCGGCTGAAGATGGTGGACGGGGAGGTGCCCATCAGGCCCAGCAGCGTCTCGATGAACTGGCGGACCACGGGCCCATAGCCGTCCCGGGTCACCTCCAGGCTGAACCGGCGGACGGCATCCTCGCCGCCGTCCATCGCCACCGCCGCGTAGATGTCGTCCAGCACCGAGCGATGCACCCACGACGTGCGCAGGATGATCTTGTCGAAGTAGACGGCTGTCGCGGGGCTCACCCGCTGGCGCATGGTGGCGCGCACGCCCGTCTTGTCGAAGTGCTTCAGGAAGTTGAGGACCGAGGTTCCGCTCACCTCGTGCCGGGCGGCAGGAGCCTTGTCCTGGGAGGACTGGGATGGGGCGCTGCTCGGGTTCATGTGTGCTCCCTCGCGGCGGCGCCCACGCCGTCCAGAGACTGGCGCTCCAGGCATTGTGCCGTGAATGTGAAATCATCCAATTTCGCTGAACTCAAGAAGAAGACACTCCCAGTGGAAGCAGACCATCCTCTCCGTTCGGGGTGGCCCGTGCGTCCCTCGGGCCCTTCCTCAACAACCCGCGGCTGCGGTCCTGATCGCCCCGACACGCGCCATCCGGGCCCACGAGGCACCTGACCGACCGGTAGGGACGCGGGCCTTCCGAAGACGCCCCGAGCCCAGGATATCCAAGGGCCTACAGTCGCTGGCACGGTGCGTCGTGGGCGGTGGGCGCTCCCGTCTGGAGGCCGAGCGAGGACGCTTGAAGTCCAGGGAGTGCCCGGTGATGAGGGCCCCCGTCGCTGTCTCACGCGCGGGACAGCACCCAGGGCGTCTATCGGTCCGATGCTCGCCAGCGACGCGAGATGACCTGACCGCCGCCCTGTCGTCGCGTTTCCGACGACTCATTACGTCGCAGTCGGAATGACAATGAGCATCTTCATCATCTTGTTGATCGTCTCTGTTGGCAGTTCCGGAATGTCTTTCTTGGCTTGAGCCTGAATATTCTCGGCAGTCTTCCTCTGCTCCGCAGGCGTGGTCTTTATGTGAAAGTCTTTGCTGATCTCTTTGTCCACGATCACCGTGAGCTTCTTCAATTCCGCCTCGCTGATCTTGAACTCCCTATTTATCTGCGTCAGTTCCCTGTTCATGCACGCGATGAATTCTTTCCTCTGCACTGCCTCGTCCGCAGAGGCGAGCAAGGGGCTGGTAAGCAGGAGTGCGGTGATTGTCAGCAGCGTTGGGAACGGGCGTCGGGACGTCATGAGAGTCCTCCGAGTTCGGGGCACAGCGTGGTGGACCACTTCGCGGTCCTGAGGGACCGTCGGGTAAGTACACGCTCGTTCTGCATGGGCCGGCGATGCACGATGCCGACTCCTGGCACAAGGCAGGGCTCGCTGTCTCACCTTCAAGCAGTTCGAGTGCATCCCTCCTCCGGGATGGCGGCCGTGTGGAGCGGCGCAACACCCGAGACGAGCGGGCGCGGTTCAGCTCCCCGGCGAAGGCATTGAAGTGCGTCTGGCGTCATGGCCTTGACCCCTGGAACCCGGAGGCCCCTTTAATGAAGCTTTGCCCACCGGCCAGGAGGTTGTCGTGAAGGTCGTCGTTCGTACGACGGGGAAACCAGCGGCGCTCGACCTCGCCTCCTTGAGCCGGGACGGGGCGCTGAAGGCCCTGGAGCGGGTCGCCTCCAAGGAGTGGTGGGTGGATGCGGAGGCGCTCCATTTCCTGCAGGAGAAGGCCGCCCCGGCGAAGTCAGCCTCCGCCTCCGGCCGAATCTCCGGCGTCACGGCCGTCCCCCAGTCGCGCGGTGCCCGGTACGAGGCCTTCATCAACCCGCCCAAGGGCAGGGAGCTGGAGCCCGATACCACCTTCGTCGTCCCCACCTTCAAGGACTTCGGCCCCATCCGGCAGAAGCAGGCCGAGGTGCGCAAGCAGGCGGGGGTCGAGCTGACGGAGAGTCAGGGCTGGGCGTTGGTCCTGGCGGACATCCGGGGCAGGTACGAGCAGGAGCGCAACCGACACAAGGCGGTGCGACGGCTGGAGGAGTTCAACGCCGACTGGGGGACGCACTACACGCAGAAGGACCTCGACGCGATCTTCCTCCACCTGTCCACCCGGACGCGGCTCGCCACCAACTACACCTTCAGCAAGCGGCCCGGCGCGAACATCAACAGCCAGGGCTCCTCCCGACTGCTGGGCGAGCTGCTCATGGAGGACACCGAGTTCCGCAACACCTGGGAGACGCGGGCCAGCCAGGCGGCGGTGAACGATGAGCGGCGCGGCGCGGTGGAGGAGGCCATGGGGTACGGCGCCGTGCTCCGGCGCACCCAGGGCGCGGCCCTGCATCAGGAGAGCAGTGACGTCCGCAGGCTCAAGGAGAAGGGGCAGTTCTCCCCGCTGAGCCACCCCGAGCTGCCCAAGTACGCGGCCCTGGTGTCCCAGTACCAGCGCGATGGCGTGGCCTCCCGGTATGGCGTGAGCGTGGTCTACTGGAAGCCCGCCCTCCGGTGGCGCATCACCCATACCCCTGGCGACAGCTGGAACCTGATGTTCGCCGGCGCCTACCACGGCTACACCAGCCCCCGGTATCCCGAGGGCCTGCTGGCCTGGAGCGATCCCATCCTGATGCGATTGGCCGCGGCGGAGGCAACGGGCCAGGACAAGGCCTTTCTCAAGGGGGCCGCCGCCAAGGGCGTCGTGACGGATGCCTATATCGAGACACAGGTTCACGGCCCCCTGCGCTGGGCGGACGTGGAGGAGCTTGTCATTGGAGCCGAGGAGAATGCCGAAGCGCTGAAGCAAGGCTTCATCCGCTTCAGGGACCGGGCCGGCTACGGCTTCAAGGTGTCCGGCAAGGACCCCGGGCCCGCCGCGCAACACGCCGAGGCCGTCTTGCAGGACATCCAAGGGGGCTCCTCCATGTTCATCCTCCAGTGGCTGCGATTCGACATCGCGGGCTACCGGGAGGAGGACTGGACGGCTTTCGTGGGGGCGCTCGATGCGGGCCAGCAATGCGAGGTCGCCCGCTACCTGACCTCGCAGTGCACCGAGTCGCTCCTGGCCCGCCTCCGCAAGCAGGTGCCCGCCGCGCTGCTGCCGGGCGGAAGGCCCGACGGGGATGGCTCCAGCTCCGGGGCGGCCACCAAGGCCAAGGCTCCCGGGTTCTCCATTCCGTCCTCCCATGACCGGGGGACGGAACACGCGGCCGCCGTCGCCGAGGCGGTCGAGTTCGGCGTTCCCATGCGCATCTCCGAGTGGCTGAACGCCGAGCTGCCCTCGTATGACGCCGCCACCTGGGAGCGATTCGTGGATGCGCTGGACGTGGGCGCTCGCCGGAGGGTGGGCATCTACCTGATGGAGGAGTGCACGGAGTCCCTGCTCAAGCGGCTCCGGACGTGCGTCCCCGCGGCGATCCTTCCGGGTGGGCGCGTCCTCCATGGCAAGGGGAGCGCCGCGATGCCGCCCCCTTCCAGCGACAAGGACCCGAAGCCCTCGGGCTCCTCCGCTTCGGTGCCGCTCCCCGTGCCGTCGACCGCTTCCAGCACCCCGGTGCCGCAGAAGCAGGGGCGCGTCGATGGCGCCCGGGGGCTGCTGACGCCCCAGGGGCCGGTGGAGAGCGGCATCACCCGGGTGGCGTGTCTGAGCCAGAACCGCAACACATGCGGGCAGCGTGCCGCCTACAACGCGATCGCCTTCCTGCGGAGCCCCGGCAACACCGTCGCGGCGGCCCAGCGCATGGCGGACCACGATGCGCTGCACCGCTTGGGAGACATGCAGGCGGACGTCTACGACGAAGCGGTGCGCGCCCTGCTGGACCGCAATGGGGGGCAGGACATCGCGCTCGTCTGGAACCTGGATCGCATCCAGCGGTTGTTGATGGATGAGACGCTGATTGCCGATGATGGCGACCACGCCCTCTACGGCTTCCTCCACCGCAGGCGCCGGACGGTGCAGGTGGTCATCAACACCCACGCGGCGCTGGACCCCTCGAACCTGGAGCAGATCCTGGCCGCGAGTTCGGTCAGCCACTACTTCGCCGCGGAGCTGCACTGGGGGGATTCGGGCAAGCTCGAAATCGCCTTCGCGGACTCGCTGGTCGACGCGAGCGACAGCCAGGAGATCGTCGAACAGTTGAAGACCTTCTGGGGGGGATGACGCCAGGCCCCTCGGTCCGGCGCCAACCCCTGCGCCTCCCTGACAGTCCGGGTGGAACGCGGGCACGTCCCATCCGGACGCAGCCAGCCCTCGTGACACGGAGATGGCGCCCGAACACGGCGTTGCACGCTTCATGCAGTCGGGCGGGCGTCCTCTTCACACCACCCGAGCCCATCATGCGCCAGGTCCCCGTCGGCAGCTTCGTGCCCTCATCGGATGACATGGGAGTGCCCCTTCCCGCGCGGACGCAGGCCTGGATGGAGTCGGTCCTCCACGCCGACTTCTCGGGCATCCGCGTCCATGTCGGACCCGAGCCGCTCGCCCTGGGCGCGGTGGCCGTCGCGCGAGGTGAGCACCTCCACTTCGCGCCGGGCGCCTTCCGTCCAGAGACCCGCGCGGGGCGCTTCCTGCTGGGGCATGAGCTGGCCCACGTCCTCCAGCAGCGTGACGGCCGCGCGCGATGCCCCGACGAAGGGCGCGTGCTGGAGGACACGGCGCTGGAGGCCGAGGCGGACTGGCTGGGCCAGCTCGCCGCGGACGGACACGCGGCCCCCTGGCGTCCTCGGGCTCCAAGGCGGGCCCCCGGGGACGTCCTCCAGCCCATCAAGCTGGAGCTGAGCCATCGATACGGGAGCATCCATGGACTGGAGCTGCTCGCGCTCCTCGGAGCGGAAATCGACACCGTCCACTCGGAATGCCCCCAGAACATCCTGCCCGCCGGCAAGACGACCCTCCCGGGTGCGCCGACGGTCGAGGTGTCCCAGTACCGCCTCCCGGACGGCCGCGCCTGGCTGAGCACCTACGGACACCTGTCGCCCTACTACGGACGGCCGCAGCACCAGGTCTGGCACCTGCCGCGTGGCTGTCAGCTGCTCGTGGGGCAGCAGGGCCTCCCCGTCGACGTCGACCATCGCGGCGTCGTCCTCGTACAGGGCACCACCGGCGGAGCGAGCTACCCCGACATCGCCGCCGGACTGCGGGGCATCCTGCAAACAGGCGTTTCGGACAAGGACCTGGCGCTGCTCATCCTCCAGCGAATGATGGGCCATGACCTGCGCTTCACGGAGAAGCCCCAGTGGAACCAGTTCATCGACGAGCTCATCGCGCTCATGTTCGGAGTGGAGAGCTCGCGCAACAAGCTCACTTTCATGACGGCGTTGATGCTGCTCGACCTCATCATCCATGAGCAGCGCTACGGCCGGAATGGCAGCAAGCGCTTCGGGCTGCTCCACGCCTTCCAGTCGGACCATGACTGGGACAACCGCAACCCGGAGACGAGCGCGGAGATGAACTACGGAGGCAAGTTCCCCATGGCCACGTTCGGGACAGGCTCCGGCACGCTGACCCACGGCCATGAGACGCTCGGCGCTGGACGGGCCCAGCTCATCAACGCCTACATGAAGCAGCCGGACTCCGCCGAGACCCGCCAGCTGCTCAAGGAGCTGGAGCTGCGCAACCAGCGACACGGCATCACCCGGCGGGAAATCACCCTCACCGTCCACTGGCTGGAAATGGTCATCGACCTGGGCCATGCGAGCATCAACTACCTGCGCAAGCAGATCTCCGCCGTCTTCCGAGCGCGGCTCTACGCCGCGTACAAGCACTTCACCCTGCCCCAGTACAGGGGCAAGGTGAACCCCGCCAGCGGCAGCCACGCATCGCCGTTCGTCTTCGCGGGAACGATGTTGTTCTGGCGTGACGACGGGCGCTTCTACCACGCAGACCCCGGCTGCAAGACGATCCCCGGCCAGCTCCAGACCGAGTTCAAGTCGGGCACGGAGCTGGCCGCCATCGTCAACCACAAGAAGCCCTGCACCGCGTGCTGGCCCTTGCGGCAACAAGTCATTCGAAGGATGAAGGCGACCTATCGCTGCAGGGCTGAGCACTCGCACGACCTCGAATACCAGACGCGGCCGGCGAACGTCTCGCTCCACAGCAATTGCCCGGAGCCGCACTGCCTTTGGATGGCGAGCCTGCATGGCCTCGCGGATGCGCCGCCTCCGGCCTTCCCCGCGCTGGGAGGCCAGCAGCCGCTCCCGGAACTGCCGTCACCGCCGGTGGTGCCAGAGCCCATGGATGAGCCGCCTTCGAGACACCTCGAGCCGCTCAAGCTCATGATTCAGCTCCGGCTGAACACCCAGATGGAGCGAATCCTTGCGCAGGTCACCGGCAGGCTCTCCTACAACAACCAGCAGCGGCTGCGAGAGCGGCTCATCGAGTTCATCGCCACCGCCATGAGCGCGGTCCGCACGCCCACCGTCCAGCCCTTCGCCTATGAGAATGACTGCGCCGCCCTCATGGTCGAATACGCGGAAAAGGTCTGCACCCAACTGCGTGCATAGGCGGAATGGGAGTCCAGCGCGGGCCCGGAACGGCTGTTACGCCGCAGGCGGCATCTGGCGGCCGCCGCACGTGCGCGCTGCTTCGCGCTCGAGGGGACGCGACGTCCATCGCGCCACAACCCGCATCCCCCGAGGAGGAGCGCTCGCTCGCATGGGGCGTGGTAGGAGGGAGGCCGTCCGCTCGAAGGAAGGTGGTCATCGTGCGTCGTCCCTGCGGGTCGGTGGTCTCGTCCCTGGCGCTGCTCGCGCTGCTGTCTTGCGGCACGTATCGCACCGGCAATCCCGCGGGTGCGACTCCCGGAGCATCTCCGGACACGGCAGCCGCGAGCGGCACCGCCGGCTGCCCCACTCACAAGCTCGCCTTCACGCGGGAGGCGGGCTGCCAGAACGACGGGGCGGTCGAGTTCTGTATGCCGAAGGACGCACCCGCCGCGCACGCCGAGGTGAAGCGGATCGCCCCGTCGGTATCGACCATGGCGTCACGCGGGCGGGCGGGCTGCGACACGGCCACGCAGACGCTGTTCCTCTACCCGACCCACGAGGCCGCCTGCATCTCTCGCCACGGTGCGCTGACGGACACCGCGTGGAACGAGCTCTGCCAGCTCGCGGCGCTGCCGGAGATCCAGCACATCGTGCCAACCTGGTACGAGTAGCGCCGGGCCCATGACGAGGCGGGATTGCCCCCAAGCCCCCGGACATGAAGGGGGTACACCCGCGGCATGGGGCCCTGCTACGGGCGCGCTGCGCCGCTGCCTGTCTGGGGGACGGCGCAGAACGTCGCGGCGCTGATGTTTCGTCGCCTGGCTGCCCGAGGGTTGACGCCGGGAGTTGTGTCCGTCCCGGCGGGAGGTGCGTCCGTCGAGGACGAAGAACGTCTACGCGTTCCCCTCTGCCCCCCACCCTTCAGCGCCGCGCTCGGTCGGTCCGATGCTCGTCAGCGTCCAGGGACGCTTCTGACGCTCGCAGCAGCTCAGCGAGACGCCGCGATTTGCGAGGGGCTCACTCCCAGCATGCGGCGCATGACGCGGGCCATGTGACTCGGGTGCGAGAAGCCCGCCTCCAGCGCGATGTCCGTCATGCTTCTTCCGCCTTCGAGCAGGCGGAGCCGCGCACGCTCCACGCGCCGACCAATGACAAAGCGATGGACCGGCATTCCCGTGGCGTGTCTGAACAGCGGCTTGAAGTGAGACAGGCTGAACCCCGCCACCTTCGCGAGCTCGGCGAGCGTGAGGTCCTCATCGAGATGCGCCTCGATGTACTCGAGCACGTGGCGCAGTCGCCATGCCGGCAGCGCACGGCCTGGCTTCGACGTCGAGGTGCTCCTCCGCGACTGCAGCGCGAGCAGGCGCGCGGCCAGCGCGGAGGCGAGGCTGTCCGCGAACAACCGGCCGCCCGGATACGCGTCATGCTCTTCGGCCTGCATCATCCAGCCAATGCGCTCGACCTGGGCATCTCGAATGTGAATCGAAGGCGCGAGCCCAGCACCGCCCGAGCCCAGACCCATCGCCTCCGCGGCGTCCAGCAGGAGCGAGGGCGTCAGCCGCAGCAGCAGCGACCGCGCGGGCTTCGTCAGTGTCCACCGGGTGCTCGAGCGTGCGGGCACGACGCAGAACTGGCCATGGAGTCGCACCCCCTGCCGCTCGTGGCGGCCCAGGCGGTAGGAGACCGGGACGGGCTCGCCCAGGTGCAGGCAGAGGACGTGACGGTCATCCACCGGTGAGTCGAACAACCCGGAGGGAACCGGAGAGGTGAGCACATCGAGGAGCGGCAACCGCTCCGGACCGACGCTCGCCAGCAGCGCGGCCGGAGGGCCCGGGTAGCACGTCGGTCTGTCGGTCATCGCCCAAGCCTTCTATGCGACCCGGTTCCATGCAAGCGCCGGGAATCATCCGTCCGTGCTCGCCACCGGCCGTCTGTGTGCGCGCGTCGGCGGCGACGGTGCGAGCTTCCCCGCATGCAGCCCCCGTCGTCTGGAGACCCGCAATGAAACGCAGACAGTTCTTGCAGTGGACCGGCCTCACCTTCGCCGCCGGTGCCGTCGGCGCGTGTGCGCCGCGCGTGGACACCGGTCGCGCGGGCTCGCCGCAGCCGACGGACGCGGAGGCGTTTCGCGCGGCACGGCGCTTCGCCCACCTCCCGTTCGGCGACATCGCCTATGTCGAACGAGGCTCGGGCGAGGCCGCGCTGTTCCTGCATGGCGCGCCGCTCAACGGCTTTCAATGGCGTGGCGCCATCGCCCGGCTGGCCCCCTACCGACGCTGCGTCGTCCCCGACTTCATGGGCCTCGGATACTCGCGGGTCCCCGAGCACCAATCGCTGGCGGCCAGCGCACAGGCCGCCATGCTCGCGGCCCTGCTCGACGCACTCGCCATCTCCACTGTCGACATCGTCGCCAGTGATAGCGGCGGGATGACGGCGCAACTGTTCATGGTCCGTCATCCCGAGCGGGTGCGGACGTTGCTGCTGACCGACTGCGACACCGAGCCCAACAGCCCTCCGCCCAAGGTCAAGCCGGCCATCGAGATGGCGCGCGCCGGAACACTCGCGGACGCCACCGCCCGGTGGTTGACCGACAAGGCGTTGGCGCGCTCGACGTTCGGCGCGGCCGTCTTCCGGGAGCCCGGCCGTTTCGCGGATGAGACCATCGAGTACTACGCGGCGCCGCTCGTGAGCTCACCTCTGCGCAGGGCGCAGTACCACGCGTTCCACCTCGCGCTGGAGCCCAACCCGCTGGCGGGCATCGCAGCGGAGCTGAAGCGCAGCAGGACTCCGGTGCGCATGGTCTGGGGCGCGAGCGACGACATCTTCCCGCCAGCGGACGCCCACTACCTCGACCGCACGTTTCCCCACTCCCAGGGCATCCGCTTCGTGCCCGGAGCGAAGCTGTTCTTTCCCGAGGAGTTTCCTGAAATCATCGCCGAGGAGGCGCAGCGCCTGTGGCGTGTTGCCTGACGCAAGAGGACAAGGCCTTCTACATCCGCGAGGCGGACCGACGCGCGACGGCCCCGGTGCCCTGAGCTCAGCGACTTCTGGGAGTGCATGGCCGCGCCGTGATGGCGTCCAACGCAGACGCAGGTGCGTCACGCGGGACGCGACCTCAGGTCGTCACGCGCTGGAAGGCGGAGCAACGGTGAGCGGGCCGACCGTGGCGTCATCGTTGCAGAGCTCGACGACACAATGGATTCAGGACAGACGTCGAGGACGTTCTATGCGGCCCTGGGAGCGAGCGCGCTCGCTGGCAGGACGAGCGATGAGAAGACGCGGTGGGTCCTCCAGGATCTGGAGCCCCTCCTCCAGAAGGAGAAGCGCTGGCTGGATGTGGGGTGTGGCTACGGCCGTCTCGCCGTGCCCCTGGCGAGTCGCGGGTACCAGGTCACCGGAATCGACATCTCACCGAACCTGATAGGCGCGGCCAGAGCGTACGCGAGAGAGCAGCGTGCGAGCCCGGTCTTCGACGTGGGGGACATGCGGGAGCTGCCCTATCCCAGCGGCTCCTTCGGTGGGATCTACTGTCTCTGGGCCGCGTTCAATGAGCTGATCACCCGGAAGGATCAGCGCCTGGCGATCCGGAGCATGCTCCGCGTTCTCGAGTCTGGAGGAAGCGCTTTCCTGGACCTCGCGACGTACAGAGAGGCCAGCGCTGTGCGGATCGACCGCCGGACGAGGCGCGTGAGGATGGAGGTCTCTGGCCTCACGCATCAGGCGTACCTGCATGATCGACAGACGCTGGTGAGGTTGATGGAGGACTGCGGGGTGGACGACTACAGCGTGAGGCTGAAGGCTTTCGGGGGACGGCAGCGGCTGCTGCTCACCTTCGCTCGGAGCGAGGGACGCGTCTCACGACAGCCCAGGCGCAGCTGTTGCCCTCCCTGAGGCAGGGCTCGCTTCTTCCTCCGGTTCTTGCGCACACAAGGCCGAACGGAGCGAGTCCCTGCCCCTTCCCCGCGCTGCTGACGCCCGCCTCCCCTCCAGACGGATCGAGAATCGCGCTCCGTCGTTTAGAGGGGGCAGGTGTTGGCCGCGACCACGCTTGCCTGAGCTGCTCCACAGATCGAAGGAGTATATGCGTCCACCGGCACGCGCACCGAAGACATGCAGACCGGGTTCTGCGTGCCTCCGGCGATGAAGCGCTGCACACGATAGATGTTGTTGTACATGTACTGGCGCTCTTCATTGTAGTCGGAGATTCCCTGGTCGGGGCCGATCTGGCAGTACTGCAGCGAATGGCTGGCGTTCCACAACGTCATGAACGCTGGCCACTGCTGCAGGTAGCAGGGCGCGCTTGCGCAGTCGCTGGCCTGGGTGAGCTTGTGCAACAGCACCGACCCCAGCACGAAGATGCGGGTTTTCGAGCCGGCAGGATCCTTGATCTGGTCCATGACCGCGGTGGCCTGGGCGGCGTTGAAGGTTGACAGCGCCTGTACCGGGATTGGAATCAGTGTCGCCGACGTGCTAGCGCAATGGGTTTCGAGTGCCTGCTTGATGATTTGCGATGTCTGGACATAGCGCTCGGTGCCAGCGGGTTCGGTGGCGCTCGACAGGTAGAGAATCGACGGCTTGTCGTTGATGAGGCGGCAGTCCACGGCATTCCATGCGGTCTCCAGCGCCGTCCGGCCGGCGGGAGTGATGTCGGTCCCGTTCGTGGTCACCCCGTGCCGCTGAATGAAGACAGGCATGGTCTTGTCGGCCACTACCTGGGCAAACAGGTCATTCGTCTGGAGCCAGGACTCTGGAGTGTTGTCGCCGCCGCCCCTGGACGAGGAGTATTGATTGCTGTAGTCCCTTTGAATCCAGCCATATTGGCTCGTGCCGAAAGTATAGAAGTAATAAAGAGTCGTGCCGGGGCGCAGATGGACCGAAGAAACCCTGGCGACCATGTCGATGGGAGCCAGAGACTGTTCGATGGTGCTTGGACTCAGGTAGAAACGCCCCCCGCTGCGGTTGGGGTCGACGTACAGAACCGCTTCCCAGCGCGAGAAGTCGCCGCACCGGACGAAATCAAAATCGTCATTCGTATTCAGCAAGGATTCGGGGCTCAGATTCCTGCCATCGGTTGACTCGTAGCCCCCCGTTGTCCGATAGATGATGCCGCGGGCGTAGATGGGGTCCTGGTTCCAACCCCAATACTGCAGTGACATCCCGTCGCTTAGCTGAAGCGAGGAGATTCTGTCTTTCAAGCTGACCGTCGACAAATCCAGCGTGGCTCCTTCCTGCATGGTGGTGCATTGCCCGGTCAGCCCGGGATCCGCACAGAGCTTGCAGATGCCCGCGGCGAGGCTGGTGCCTGCCGCCAGTGTTCCGTAAATCATGACAGCAAGAATGAATGTCTTTTTCATGCTTTCCCTCGTTGCGACCCATGGGGCCTGTGTGCCGCGGTCCACCCTGCGCCGCCATTTGACAGCCTCTGCTCAAGGAGTGAATCAATTTTCAACTATTTCAGCAAAGTCAAGTTTAGCTTGATTTTCTTGGACTTGCGGTCGAGGCTGCGACGGCCCTCCACGGCTTCCTCGCAATCGTGAGGAGTTCCGTGCGTATTTCCTGTCGGGAGTACTCGGTGAAGCAGCTCATGACCATTGGCGGTACAGCCATTCGATGAGCCGGGGCGGCAGGTCCGCGCGTCTCGCGGAGAACAGCACCCACGACCGCAGCGGTTCTCCACCACGCGCGTCGCGCCGGGCGGCCGCTTCTTCATGGCTGCCCGCGGCAGCAGCACCCAGGGTGGAGCAGAACACCCGCGCTGCGCAGCGTGAGGCACGTCAGGGGACCCGGCGTCAGCGGGCGCCGCAGTTCGACGGGGCAGGCCTCCTCCAGCGCACCTTCAAGCACGACGTCCTTCTGTGCGGCCGGTGCGGGGGACGGCGCCGGGTCCTCGCCTCCCTCGCCCACTCGCCTGCGCTCAGGCACGTGCGGGAGCACTTGAAACGGCCCGTGGCCGCGCCACCCGTGCCTCCCGCGCACGCGGAGGTGCTGGAGTCGCTTCGGACTGCATCCATCGACCGGGTGACGCCGTTGGACGCGCTCAACCTGCTGGCGAAGCTCAAACAGACCCTGGGTTGAGCTGAATACACTTCGTGCCTGCCCGGTCCGTGAGCTTGAGAGAAAAAACGCTCTCCTCACGAAAAAGGCAGACATGATGAGTCGCTTCAGATTTCCAGATGTTTCGTTATTGAATTCGTTTTCTGTAACAACCCTGCTGGCGGTGGCCGCGCTGTCGGCCCCGTCGCTGGCGCTGGCGTCCACGACCGTGACGCTCACGCCGGTCGCGGACTCTTACGTCTCGCCTGACGGGCCGGACTCGAACTTCGGGAACCACGGGACGTTCATCGTGAACCGGGGGTACGCCGAGGCCTACCTGCGGTTCGATTTGAGCGGCCTGCCCGCCAACGCGGTCATCACCTCCGTCAGCCTCAGCGCGCTGGCCTACGACGGCTATGCGTACGGAGGCGATGGCAATGTCTACACGTCCTTCGTCGCCGACGATTCGTGGCAGGAGATGGGCATCACCTGGAACAACCGGCCCACGCCCGCGGCGACGACCGTGGGGGAGTGGTTCCTCTGGTACAACTACACGCCGGAGGACAAGCGGGGCGTCAACTCCAGCCCCGCGCTCATCCCCGTGGTGCAGGGCGAACTGGCCGGCGACAAGCGGGTGAGCTTCCGGCTGCACTCGCCGGGCTACAAGACGCGTTACCGCTCGCGTGAGGTCTCCAACGCGGCCCAGCGCCCGGCGCTGACCGTCACCTATACGGTGAACGAGCCCGTCACCGTCGTGCTGGAGCCCGAGGCGGATGCGTACATCACCGGCGGCGACCACGGTGAGAACCTCGTGAACTACGGCCGGGAGCAGGCGCTGCACATCGACTACCGCTGGGACCGGAAGTTCTTCCTGCGGTTCAACCTGGCCAGCATCCCCGCGGGGGCCCTCATCCAGGGCGTGAAGCTGTCCGCCACGGCGTTCACGGGCCATTCGCCCGGCGGCGATGGCAACGTGTACGTGTACCGGTTGTGGGACAACAACTGGGACGAGTACACCCTCACCTATGACACCCAGGTCTGGCCGATCTGGGAGCTGCTCGGTACGTGGTGGCTCTGGTATCCCGGCGGTAGTGACTACGACCAGGTGGGCGCCACGGCGGATCCGGCCTTCATCCCCGTGGTCCAGGCCGCCTCGGATGCCACGGACCGGCGCATCTCCTTCCGGCTCAACGGCCCGTACTACGCGACGAGCTACTACTCGCGCGAGTCCCCGGACGCGTCGAAGCATCCCAAGCTGGAGGTGACGTACCTGCCGTGATGCCGCGAACCCTGTCCTGAAGGGCAGGGCGCTCCCACGCAATCGCTTCCGTCCTCGTTCGATAAAGGAATCAGGACGGAAGCGAGGGGGCTGTTTCCACAACGGTGCTTCCGTCCGTTCGCCCGCTGGAGGATGCGCTGCCGAAGGACTTCGCCCACGGCGTGAAGGAGGTGGACGTGCCGCCTCTTGCACCGGCACGAGGGCCGCCGCAGCCAGACTTCTGGCAGTCAGGGCCCCCCCCTCTGCCCCCCGCTGCT
>NZ_RAWA01000186.1 GCF_003611675.1 Corallococcus sp. CA053C | reverse complement strand
CCACCCACCCCTTCCCCACATCCGCTGGCGGACAGAGCGGCTGTGCGCCCCAGGGCATTCGTATCGCCCCCAGGAGGGAATCCGTTGCCTTTCCAGACGTTCGAGGAAGCCAAGTGAGGACCGAGACCCCAGAGAAGAGGTGTCTATTGAGGAAACCCCGTGAACTTTTGTCAGGGGGCCGCGGTCAAATCACACGGTTGACCCCGCGAGAGGGGAGAGGGGAGGGCAGGCGATGACATGGCTTTCGGGCGACGCTCGGGAGCCCAATCCACCGGACCCGAAGGGGCTTGTCAGGGTTCCCAGGTGGGCGCGGTCCTTACGCGGGTGCTCCCCTCCTTCGGGGCCCCGGTGCGGATTGGTAGTCCAAGGAGCACACCACCCATGAAGTCTTTTCTCTTGGTACCCAAGGAGTCCATCGAGACGCAGGCCCGGCCGGGTGTTCGCGGCACGGCCCAGGGCGAGCGCGTCCTCGTGCGAAGTACCGCGCTGCGCTTCGGCGGCGCGCAGAAGGCCCCGGACGCCCTCACGGCCCTCGGCCTGCGTTCGGCCACCCTGCCCGGCGTGAAGCCGGCCATCAGCGGTCAGGAGCCCCGGGGCCGCAAGCGCGCCGGGGGCCGCAAGAGCGCGGGCACCCGCGGCGCGGGCGCCAGCACCGTGCCCCTGCCGGGCGCGCCCGTGACGGAGCAGACCGGCTCCGAGGCGGGCAGCTACCGGTACATGCCCCTCATCGGCGCCACCATGGCGCACTTCTACTCCGTGGACGCAGAGAACGCGGCCCGCGGAGAGCTGGCGGAGGAGTTCGAGTTCATCCCGGACGTGGTGCCCCTGTCCTTCCCGGGCCCGGTGTCGGCCGGACAGACGGGGCCGCGCAACCGCGGCATGAGCTCGCTCGCGCAGCGCGAGTGGCCTGACGAGTCCGGTGTTCCCCTGGCGCACGCCCAGGGCATCCGGGGCGCCGGCGTGATGCTGGGCATCCTGGACACCGGCGTGGACGCGGACCACCCGGAGCACGCGAGCAAGACCATCCAGTTCCGCTACGTCTCGCTCTTCCCCAACTCGCCCCACAACCCCGCGCGGGACGTGCGCGGGTTCGATCCGGACGGCCACGGCACCCACGTGTGCGGCATCGCCGCGGGCGTGCACCACGGCGTCGCGCCGGAGGTGGACCTGTACGCCGCGTCCGTCATCGAATCGGAGACCATCCGCACCAGCCTCGGCCGCGTCGCCGCTGGCATGGAGTGGCTGCTCCACCAGTTCAGTCGTCCGGAGAACGCGTCACGTCCCGCCGTGGTCAACCTGTCACTGGGTTTCCCGCTGCAGCCGCCGCCGGGCATCTCCGAAGCGGACTACCTGCTGAATCAGCGCGCCCTGCAGACCATGCTGCGTCGACTGCTGGACAGCAACATCCTGCCCGTTGTCGCGGCAGGCAACAGTGGACCGGACACGGTTGGTTACCCAGCGGCCTTTCCCGAAGCACTCGCCGTGGGGGCAGTCGACTTCGAGCGCAGCGTGGCCACCTTCTCCGCCAGCGGCACCGTGGGACGCCGCGTCGTGCCTGACGTCATGGGCTACGGGGTGAATGTGTATTCGTCTACTGAACGCCGCTGCAACAATCAGGCGTTCTATGAACGAATGAGTGGCACCAGCATGGCGGCGCCTTATGTCGCGGGTATCGCGGCGCTGTATCGTTGCCGTGCCCCTGACTTGACGGCGTTGGAAGTGAGGGATTTGATTCTGGCCAACGCCATCAAGCTTCCCCGCTCGGGCAGTCACCGGACGGGAAAGGGCCTGGCTGTTTTCAGGTGACGCGGTAGTTGCCGGGGCCGGTGCCAGGTGAGCACCGGACCTGGGGGAGGATGTGGCCATGAGCAGGAAGAATGGCGTGCCGGGCGAGCCTGGTGACATAGCGGCCCGGATGTCCTCCGTTGCCTCCGTGCGTCCGTTGCCGGGCAGCGGGGGCGCGGTGCGTCCGCTCCCTGGCTCCGGATATTCCGGTGCCTCGGGGGCGGGACGCGCGTCGGAGCAGGACATCGACGTCACGGTGATGCCCCGGGAAGCCGCGGCCCCCCTGGGGCGTGCGGCGCCCGCGAGGGCCCCCGTGCGTTCACGCGCGGAGGTCTTCCAGGCAGGCCAGGCCGAGCACGCCCGCTTCCGCGAGAGCTTCATGCGCTGGCTGGAAGCCCACCAGCTCGTGGGGGCCGTCCGCGCCATGAGCGAGCCGGGCGGTTCCCTGCCCATGCTGCACGTGCGCTGTGCACCGCGCGTGTTGGACCAGCTTCGGCGCGCACCGGAGTTCGAGGCGGGCACGATGATGCCGCTTGAACGGCAGTACTGATTCCGGCCCCGCTTCCCTTGTAACGGAAGGCGACCCTTCGGCGGTCTTTCCCGCCGTCGCGAAAGTCCGCCCACGTGGGGGTGGGCGCTCCCGCCTGGGAAGAGCCCTCCGCCGCATCCGTCCTGGGTGGAACCGACGGTGGAGGCTGCTTCTTCCTGATTAACCTAGAAACTCGGGATTGCGGCGTCCATCCGCCACTGAACCGGAGTTGGATTCTGCCGTCTGGAATGAGACGGTTTATTCAATACGGCAGGCGTCCTCGAAAGCCAGACGCGGGTTGCGCGGGAAGAGCTTCTGCGCGTCGCCGTAGCCCAGGTTGAGGAGGAAGAGCGACTTCCAGCCCGTCCCCTCGAGGAAGGCCGCGTCCACCTTGGCCTTGTCGAAGCCGGCCATGGGGCCGCAGTCCAGCCCCAGCGCACGCGCGGCGAGGATGAGGTAGGCGCCCTGCAGGGAGCTGTTCATCGAGGCGGTCTGCTCGCGCGCCTCCGGGCTCTGCGCCGCGAAGACGCTCTTCATGTCCCGGGACGGGAACAGCTTGGGCATCTGCTCGTGGAACTGGGTGTCGTACGCCACGATGACCGTCACGGGCGCCTGCATCGTCTTGTCCACGTTGCCGGGGGACAGGGTGGGCTTGAGCTTCTCCTTGGCCTCGCGGCCCTTCACGAACACCAGGCGCATGGGCTGGCTGTTGGCCGCCGTGGGCGCCATGCGCGCCAGCTCATAGAGGCGGTGCAGGGTGTCGTCCGTCACCGGCTGGTCCAGCCAGGCGCTGTGCGTGCGCGCCGCGGTGAAGAGTTGATCCAGGGTGGCCGTGTCCAGGGCGGTGTTCGGTGGGCTCATGCCCCATGGGTACCGACGACGCTTTTATTTTGCAAGCAACTTCCTAAAAGTAAGTGATGGCCTCCAGGTGACCCTGACGGGAGGGAGGGGCGTCGCTATACTCGGGCAGGAGGCGACACGATGCATGACGACCTGAGCCCGCTCTGCGGACGGTTCCTGGCGGCGGCCGACCTGCTGGGCAGGCGGTGGACGGGCGTCATCCTGCGCATCCTGATGGACGGGCCGCGCCGCTTCGGAGAGCTGGCGCAGGGCATTGGCACCATCAGCGAGCGCGTCCTGTCGGAGCGGCTGAAGGACCTGGAGGCCGAGGGCATCATCGAGCGCCACGTCGACCCGGGCCCGCCCATCCGCTCCGAGTACCGCCTCACGCAGAAGGGTCAGGACTTCTGGAAGGTCATCGACGAGCTGGGCAAGTGGGCGGAGCGCTGGGTGGAGCTCAAGCCGGCTCCGGCTCCAGCCCAGGCCCCCGCCAGGAGCGTGGCTGTGAAGGCCGCGCGGGCCACGCCCCGGAAGCGCAAGACGGCCTGAGCTTCCGGAGCAGGGCGGTGAAGCGGCCTAGAAGTTGAGGCCGCCGTCCACGTCGATGGTGCGGCCGTTGAAGTACTCGCACTCGATGATGAACTTCACGGCCACCCAGATGTCCTCGGGCAGGCCGATGCGGCCCACCGGGATGGAGGCCACCAGCGCGTCGCGGGCCTTCTGGTTCATGCCCTGCGTCATCGGCGTTTCAATCATGCCCGGGGCGACAGAGCCCACGCGGATGGCGAACGGGGCGAACTCGCGCGACCAGGTGACGGTGTTGGCCGCGAGCGCCGCCTTGGCGGACACGTAGTTGGACTGGCCGCGGTTGCCGTGCCGGGCGATGGACGACATATTGACGATGACGCCGGGGCGCTGGTCCGTCTCCACCATCTTCGTCACCACCTCGCGCACCATCAGCGTGGCGCCGGTGAGGTTGACGCCGATGACGGCGTTCCAGTCCTGGGTGGACAGCTTCTTCACCTGGCCGGTGGTGCGGTCCTTCTTCACGAGCAGCGCGTCGCGCAGGATGCCCGCGTTGTTGATGAGGCCGTTGAGGCCGCCCATGGCGCCGTGGGCCCACTGCACGAAGTCCGTGATGTCCTGCTCGTTGGACACGTCCAGCTTGCGGCGGTGGATGCCCTGGGGCAGCTCCGCGAGCCGCTCCTCGTTGACGTCACCCACGGCCACCTGGCCGCCCGCTTCGTGGATGCGCTGGGCGAAGTGCGCGCCCATGCCCTGCGCGCCACCCGTCACGATGATCTTCAGGTCCTTCAGCTGCATGTGCCTCTCCTTGAGCGTCGCGAAACGGCGCGCAGGGTACGCACACCGCCCCGGCGCTTTCCAGCGCCGAGGAGGCTGAAACCTGAATCAACCTTCAACTTTTCCCATCCCGCCCCGCGACGCGACGCGTTGCGTCCTACAGCGCGTCGGCGATGACGGCGCCCAGCCGGCGCATGCCCTCGTCGATGAGGTCGGGCGGCCGGTTGGAGTAGTTCAGGCGCATGAACTGGGGCTGCGGCGCGTTGGCGAAGAAGGGGGCGCCGGGGACGAAGGCGACCTTCTGCTCGACGGCGCGGGGCAGCAGCATGGCGGCGTCCAGCCCGCCGGGCAGCTCCATCCAGAGGAACATGCCGCCGTCCGGCTTCGTCCACTTCGTGCCCGCGGGCATGTGGCGCTCCAGGGAGGACAGCATGGCCTGGGCGCGCTCGCCGTAGACGGGCATCAGCGCGGCGATGTGGCCCGCGTAGTCGAACGTGGACAGGAGCCTCGCGGTGGCGCGCTGCGCGAGCGTGGCGGTGTGCAGGTCGGTGGCCTGCTTGGCGATGGTGAGCACCTTGAGCAGCGGGCGCGGCCCCGTCACCCAGCCCAGGCGCAGGCCGGGGGCCAGCGTCTTGGAGAAGGTGGACAGCGACAGCACCACGCCCTGGTCGTCCAGCGACGCGAGCGACGGCAGGTGTTCCCCGCGGAAGCGCAGCTCGCCGTACGGGTCGTCCTCCAGGATGACGAAGCGGTGCTCCTGCGCCAGCCGCACCAGCGCCTTGCGGCGCTCCAGCGACAGGGTGGTGCCCTTGGGGTTCTGGAAGTTGGGGATGACGTAGAGCAGCTTCGGCTGGCGCTTCTTCACCAGCGCCGCCAGGTCGTCCGTGTCCATGCCCGCGTCGTCGCTGCGCACGGTGGCGAAGTCCACCTCGTAGCCGCCGAACGTCTGGAGCGCCGCCAGGTAGCTGGGGTCCTCCACCACCACGAGGTCGCCCGGGTCCAGCAGCACCTTGCCGACGAGGTCCAGGCCCTGCTGCGAGCCGCTGGTGATGAGCACCTGGTCGCTGGTGGTGTGGTGACCCTTGCGGGCCAGGTGCGAGCAGATCCACTCGCGCAGCGGGGCGAAGCCCTCCGTGGTGCTGTACTGGAGCGCCTGGCGCCCTTCCAGGGCGAAGGTCTCCTCGAAGGCCTTCGCGATGGCCTCCAGCGGGAAGAGCTCCGGGGCGGGCAGGCCGCCGGCGAAGGACAGGATGTCGGGGCGCTCCGCGATCTTGAGGATCTCCCGCACCGCGGAGGTCTTCATCCGGGACATGCGCTGGGACAGCCGGTAGGCCGGAGGAGGGGGCAGGGGGGCACTCATAGCGTCCGCGCTCATGGTCATTCTCCGTTCAACAACGCTTCGGGGACACGCACGTGCGTGTCCTCCTTCAAGGTCGACAGGACGATGGTGGTGCTCGTGCGGGTCACACCCGGAATGGTGCGCAGCGTCTCCACCAACAGGGAGTCCAGGGTCCGCGTATTCGCGGTCTTCACCTTCAGGATGTACGAGTCCTGACCCGCCACCCGGTGCGCCTCCAGCACGTCCGGCAACAGCGCCACCTGCTGCGCGAAGCCCTCGAAGTGCTTGGGGTGCTCGATGCTCACACCGATGAACGCGGTGATGTCCTTGCCCAGCCGCGTCGCCTCCACCCGCGCCGTGTAGCCCGTGATGACGCCCCGCTCCTCCAGCTTGCGGATGCGCTCGGCCACCGCCGGCTGGGACAGCCCCACCTTTCGGGACAGCTCCAGCTGCGTGGCCCGGCCATCGCGCTGAAGCATGTCCAGGAGGCGGTAATCCAGGGTGTCCATGGGGCTTCCGACCTTATTTTTATAGGTCCCTTGGGTGAACGACGGTGAAGTTATATGCCCCCGCTTAGGATTGCAAGTCCGTTTGTGTGCAAACGGATGAAGCGGCGCGAAGGGTCGGCTTCCCAACCTCCCGCGTCCTGTTCCAGCGCCTCCCCGGCTGCTGTCCGGAGGCGTTTGACGCTCCGCGTTCGTGTCTGTCTTTGACGCAAGGAGCCAACCTTCGGCTTTTGACAAGGCTGTCGGGCGGGTGCTACCCGTCTTGAAAGATGAATCGACCTTCAACTTCAGAACGTGTCCCCGTGACGCCGCGTGGTCAGCGGACGCGGCAGAAGTTGTTGAAGGCGGCCGAAGCGGTGTTCGGCGAGAAGGGCTACGAGCGCGCGTCCATCGCGGACCTCACGCGCAAGGCCAGCGTCGCGCTGGGCACCTTCTACGTGTACTTCCCGGACAAGCAGTCCATCTTCGTGGAGGTGGTGGACGAGCTGGGGGCGCGCCTGCGCCGGCTCATCGCGGACTCCACCGCCACGTGCACCACGCGGCTGGAGGTGGAGCGCGAGGGCCTGCGCGCCTTCTTCGAGTTCGTGCGCCAGCACCCCAACCTCTACCGCGTCGTGCGGCAGGCGGAGTTCGTGGACGCGGACTGCTACCGCCGCTACTACGACCGCTTCGCCAAGGGCTACGTGCGCGGCCTCACGCAGGCCATGGATGCCGGCGAGGTGCGCCGCATGGACCCGGAGGCGCTCGCCTACTGCCTGATGGGCATTGGCGACTTCCTGGGCATGCGCTGGGTCCTCTGGGAGGAGGATCCGGGCCTGGAGCGCGTGCTCGACACGGCGATGACGCTGCTCAGCCACGGCCTGTCCTCCGGCGCCCCCCCGTCGCGTCCCACCCTCATCTCTTCCAAGACCCCCCAGCGTCCCGCCCGCCGTCCGGCGCGCGGTCCCCGGAGCTGAAACACCGCCATGCGTTACGCGAACATCCTGTCCACCGGTCGCTACGTCCCCGAGAAGCTGCTCACCAACGCCGACGTGGAGGCCATCCTCGGCGAGAAGGTGGACGAGTGGCTCCAGCAGAACGTGGGCATCAAGCAGCGCCACGTGATGGCGGACGACCAGGCGACCAGTGACCTGGCCGTCGCCGCCGCGAAGGAGGCCCTGGCGCGCGCGAAGGTGGATCCGAAGGACCTGGACCTGGTGCTCGTGGCCAGCGACACGCCGGACTACCTGAGCCCCGGCACGTCGTCGGTGGTGCAGGCGAAGCTGGGCGCCGTCAACGCGGGCACCTACGACATCAACGCGGCGTGCGCGGGCTGGGTGACGGCGCTGGACGTGGCGTCGAAGACGATTTCGGCGGACGACAGCTACCAGCGCATCCTGGTGGTGGGCGCCTACGGGATGACCCGGTACGTGAACTGGAAGGACAAGAAGACCTGCACGCTGTTCGCGGACGGCGCGGGCGCGGTGGTGCTGGGCGCGTCCGACAAGCCGGGCTTCCTGGGCGCGAAGCTGCTGGCGAACGGCGAGTACCACGACGCGCTGGGCATCTACACGGGCGGCACGAGCCGGCCCGCCACGGCGGAGACGCTGAAGCTCACCGACGGCAAGCCCGCGGTGCAGTTCGTGCGCAAGTTCCCCTCCACGTTCAACACCGAGCGCTGGCCCATCCTGCTGGACACGCTGCTCAAGCGCGCGGACCAGACGCTGGACGACGTGAAGCTGTTCGTCTTCACGCAGCTCAACCTGCGCACCATCGAAGCCACCATGAAGGCGCTCAACCAGCCCATGGCCAAGGCGCACTACACGATGGACAAGTGGGGCTACACGGGCTCCGCCTGCATCCCGATGACGCTCGACGACGCGGTGCTCCAGGGCAAGGTGAAGAAGGGCGACCTCGTCGCCTTCTGCGCCAGCGGCGGCGGGCTCGCGATGGCGTCCGCCCTCTACCGCTGGACCGCGTAGTCCCCCACCCACCCGCGGTCCGCCAGGAGGCGCGCATGTTCATCGGAGACTGGATGGGGCGGGGCGCCCTCTACTGGCCGGAAGCCGTGGCCGTGGTGGACGTGGCCCGGAAGGACGCGGGCCGCTTCACCTACCGGCAGATGAACGCGCGCGCCACGGCGCTCGCGGGCTGGCTGCGCGACGTGGCTGGCGTGCGGCGCGGAGACCGGGTGGGCATCGTCGCGCTCAACGGCGTGGAGCACCTGGACCTGCTCTTCGCGTGCGGGAAGCTGGGCGCCATCTTCGTGCCCTACAACTGGCGGCTGCACGCGGCGGAGCTGACGGAGGGGGTGCGCTCCATCCGTCCTCGCGTGCTGCTGTTCGGGGACGACTTCAGGGACGCGGCGGCCCAGGTGCGCGAGCACGTGGGCGACAGCCTCCGGCTGGTGTCGCTGGACGCCCAGGGCCTGCCGGGCGCGGACGCGTACGCGACGGCGCTGGGGCACGTGCCTTCAGGCCCGGTGACGAACGAGGCGGTGTCCGAGGAGGACATCCTCTGCCTCATCTTCACCGGCGGCACCACCGGGCGGTCCAAGGGCGCGAAGGTGTCCTACCGCATGGTGGCGTGGAACACGCTCAACACGCTGGTGCATGAGATCCGTCAGGGTGACGTGACGGTGACGCACACGCCGCTGTTCCACACGGGCGGGCTGCTCGTGTACACGCTGCCGCTGCTCACCGTGGGCGGCACCGTGGTGCTGATGCGGCGGTGGGACGCGGACGAGATGCTGGGGCTGGTGGCGAAGGAGAAGGTGACGCTCTTCTTCGCGGTGCCCACGCAGTACCAGCAGTTGATGGACTCGCCGCGCTGGCGCGGGACGGACTTCTCCTCCGTGCGCTTCGTCACCAGCGGCGGGGCGCCCCTGCCGGTGACGCTGCTCCAGGCGTGGCAGGCGGTGCACCCGGTGCCCTTCAAGCAGGGCTTCGGGATGACGGAGTTCGGCCCGGGCATCTTCAGCATGGGCCCGGAGTTCGCGGTGTCCAAGGCGGGCTCCATCGGGCGGCCCAACTACTTCATCGACGCGAAGCTGGTGGATGACGCGGGGCACGCCGTGCCCGTGGGCGGGGTGGGGGAGCTGGTGCTGAAGGGGCCCTCCATGTGCTCGGGCTACTTCGAGGACGAGGCCGGGACGCGCGAGGCCATCGACGCGGACGGCTGGTTCCACACCGGGGACCTGGCGCGGGTGGACGCGGAGGGGTTCTTCACCATCGCGGGCCGCAAGAAGGACATGTTCATCTCCGGTGGGGAGAACGTGTACCCGCTGGAGCTGGAGTCGGTGCTCTACGAACACCCCGCCGTGCAGCAGTGCGCGGTGGTGGGCGTGCCGGACGCGAAGTGGGGCGAGGCGGGCCGCGCGTTCGTGGTGCTCAAGGCGGACGCGCACGCTACGGCGGACGCGCTGCTGGAGCACCTGCGGGGCCGGCTGGCGCGCTTCAAGGTCCCCAAGCAGGTGGAGCTGGTGAAGGCCCTGCCGGTGTCGCCGGCCGGGAAGATCCTCAAGCGCGAGCTGCGCGAAGCGGCCATCGCCGCCGACGCGCGCGCCGCTTCGTGACGCACGGTTTTCCTCTCTCACGCAACGCAACCAGGAGCGCGCACATGGCTGACACTTCCAGGAAGGTCGAGACTCGGGACGTCCCCACGAAGCGGCTCAGGGTGCGCGCGCGGTTCGTGGGCGAGGAGGGCTTTCCCGTCATCTTCGTGCACGGCAACTGTTCCTCGTCAGCGTTCTTCGCGTCGCTGCTGAAGACGTTGCCGGAGGGCTTCCGGGGCATCGCGCCGGACATGCGCGGCTACGGCGAGACGGAGCCGAAGGCCATCGACGCGACGCGCGGCATGCGCGACTTCAGCGACGACCTGGCGGCGCTGATGGACGCGCTGTCGCTGAAGCGGGCGGTGTTCGTGGCGCACTCGGCGGGCGCGGGCATGGTGATGCAGCTGTCCTTGGACCACCCGGAGCGCGTGGCGGGCCTGGTGGTGGAAGCGCCGCTGTCGCCCTATGGCTTCGGTGGCACGAAGGACGCGAACGGCACGCCGTGCTGGGCGGACTTCGCGGGCTCCGGCGGCGGCACCGCCAACCCGGACTTCGTGCAGCGGCTGAAGTCGAAGGACCGCTCCACGGAGACGCCCACGTCGCCGCGCAACGTGATGAACGGCTGCTACGTGAAGCCGCCGTTCCGGCATCCGGACGAGGAGATGCTCCTGGACTCGGTGCTGAACACGCACGTGTCGGACGAGCTGTACCCGGGCAACTTCACGAAGTCCGACAACTGGCCGGGCGTGGCGCCGGGCACCACGGGCATGAACAACGCCATGGCCCCGCGCTACTACAACACGTCTTCCTTCGCGGCCCTGAAGAACGGGCCGGACGTGCTGTGGATCCGCGGCGCGGACGACGCCATCGTCTCCGACACGTCGCTGTTCGACTTCGGCTTCCTGGGCAAGCTGGGCGCGGTGCCCGGCTGGCCCGGGGATGAGAAGTACCCGCCGCAGCCCATGGTGTCCCAGATGCGCGGCGTGATGGAGCGCTACGCCGCCAACGGGGGCCGCTTCCGCGAGGTCGTCCTCCAGGACACGGGCCACAGCCCGCACCTGGAGAAGACGCAGGAGTTCGAAGCCCTGCTCACGCCCTTCCTGCGGGAACACGCCCGCTAGTTTCCCCTGTCGTTTTCCATGACGCGCGGTGATGCGCGGAGGGCTTCCGGGACGACCCCGGTCGCCCTTGGCGCGCCCGCGCGGAGTCCTGTCGCACGTCTGCTGTCGCCGCACCCCTCACCCAAACGGAGGTCCGCATGCGAAGCACCTGGACGTTGTCGCTCACGGCCGCATTGCTGATGGCAGGTTGCGGGGCAGAACCGCCCTCGGAAGCACCCCAGGCGCAGGAGGCCGTCGGTACGGCCGAGGCTCCGCTGGACGCGGACCTGGCGCCGTACTTCGACGCCATCCCCACCTTCACCGGCAACTACCGGGTGGTGGGCACGCTGACGCCGCCCTCGTGGTCCTGGGGGCAGATTGAGTTGCTGGAAGGCAAGCAGCGCTTCCGCACGGAGTACTACAACCCGCGCACGCTGAAGCTGCGTGCCTACGACACGTTCCAGTCCAGCGACTACCCGCTGAAGACGTACTTCGGTTCGCTGAACCAGCAGCTGGTGGACGGCTTCAACCTCTACTACGCGAACAGCTGTGCCACCTCGGCGACTGGGGCTGCCTGTCCCACGCCCGGCCCCACCAGGCCGGAGGCGCGCTTCGTCCTGCTGCACAAGGGGCGGGCCACCGCGGCGCGCACCTGTAACGTCAACCTGACACCGACGCTGCTGGTGCACGGCGCCATCCAGGACGCGAACGTGTGGCTGTTCCCCAACGGCAACGACGGTTCGGGCGGCACGTATGGCAACGCGGCGCAGCTGACGGGCATGGTGCAGGACCTGGAGTCGAAGGGCCGCTGTGTGTACGCGGTGACGTTCGGCTCGTTCCACGGCGACAACTTCAACCACGCCATCCACGTGGCCAACGCCGTCCAGCGCATCAAGGCGCTGCACCCGGGCGTGGCGCGGGTGGACGTGGTGGCGTGGAGCAAGGGCGTGCTGGCGGTGGACCCCTGGCTGGAGAACGCGGCGACGTGGGGCGGCTTCAGCACGACGCGCTTCTTCGAGCGTCTGGCCAAGGAGCAGGCGTCGCAGGTGCCGGCATATGACGACTCGGTGCGCGTGTACGTGCCGCTGTCCGGCCCGCACAAGGGCATCGACCTGAACTTCCGCCACCCCATCCACACGCTGACCATCGCGAGCACGGCCTCCAACGCGCCGGTGGGCCGTGGCCCGATGCCGTGGACGTACTTCTCCGCGATGCAGTGCGTGACGTTTGGATATGATACGCCCTGGTTCAAGAACCCCTACGCGGAGAGCGTGTGCGCGGGTTCCGGCGGCGTGTGGACGGACTACTTCCGCCGCATCTACCTGTCGAACATCACGGGCCTGTCCAGCACGGGCACGCCGGTGTACGCGAGCTCGCTGCAGACGCTGAACACGAACCAGGGCCTGTCCGCGTCGTCGTTCAACTTCGACGACTACAACATGAGCCTCTTCGGCGCGGTGAACACCAGCGGCAAGTACGTGACGGCGTATCCGGGCCAGCTGCAGGCGGCGTATGACCTGCGCGGCACGTACCCGATTCCGGACCGCAGCGCCTCCGCGTGGGACAACATCGACCCCGACGAGAACCGCTACTTCCCCTGGCTGGACACGAAGCTCATCTACAATCCGTACAACCCGTTCTTCGCCGCAGGCTACATGCAGTCGAGCGACCACCGCGTGTGCCGCACGACGGCGTTCGACCCGGCGGGCTCTCCGTGCTTCGCGTACCACGCGGCACGCCTCTACACGAGCGACCTGAACGTGGAGGCGACCGACTCGCTGGGCTACGGCAAGTACCGCATCATGGACGGTCTGGGCATGGCCGCGGCGATGGAGATGGGCGGCAAGTTCATCACGCGCCTGGCGGAGCACGGCGTGGATTCGCGCCTGCCGTCGCTCTACGTGCTGTACGGCACGACGGGCGGGTCGCAGCCGTTCGAGACGGACGGCATGACGTCCACCACGTCCGCGCTGCGCAGCGACGGCGTGCTCTTCGAGACGAGCATCGCGGCGATGACCCAGCTCACCCAGGGCTGGACCGCGACGAAGAAGACCGCGGACGCGAAGCAGGAGGGCATGGCCTACGACCACCTGAGCATGGGCATCACGCCGGCCGTGTGGAACAAGATCTCCACGCACTTCGTTTCGCGGGATTGATGTGAGGTAGGAACCGGAGCACGGGCGCACCTTCGCGCCCGTGCTTCCGGCTCAAGCAGGACCCCATGCCCATCGTCCATGACTGGCTGGCCCGGCGGGCGTCGCTCGCCCCGGAGCGCACGGCGCTCATCGACGCACTCCATGGCGGACGGCGCATCTCGTGGCGCGAGTGGAACGCCACGGCCCACCAGACCGCGCTGCTGCTGCTGGACCTGGGCGTGAACCCCGGGGACCGCGTCTCCGTGCTCGCGCACAATGGCGTGGAGACCCTGGACCTGCTGTTCGCCTGCGCGAAGCGCGGCGCTGTGCTCCAGCCCCTCAACTGGCGCCTGGGCGTGGAGGAATTGCACGGGCTGCTCGCCGACGTGGAGCCTCGCGCTGTGTTCTTCGGCCCGGAGTTCCGCGCGCAGGTGGACGCGCTGCGCTCCCGTCTGCCCGGCGTCGCCCACTGGATTCCCCTTTCGGATCCGCTCCCTGGCGAGCGGGCCTTCGCCTCCCGCGATGCCCTCACCGGTGTGCTCCCTTGCGTCGACGTGGAGCCCGACTCGCCGTGGGTGCTTTGCTCCACGGGCGGTAGCACCGGCCTTCCGAAGTCCGCCGTGCTCACGCATGGCTCCCTTACCGCCAACGCCGCGAACACCGTGGTCAGCTGGGGCCTCACCCAGGACGACGTGGCGCTGCTCAACGCGCCCCTGTTCCACACCGGCGGCCTCAACGTGTTCACCCTGCCCCTGGTGTACGTGGGCGGCGCGTCCGTCGTGTGCCGGGCCTTCGACGTGGAGCAGGTCTTCGACCTCCTCGACTCGGGCACCGTCAGCGCCGTCTTCGGCGTGCCCACCATGTTCATCGAGATGCAGCGCCACCCTCGCTTCGACGCGGTGGACTTCTCCCGCCTCAAGCTGCTCATCAGCGGCGGCGCCCCCTGTCCCGCCCCCGTCTTCGAGCGCTTCTTCGCCCGCGACATCCCCTTCCGCACCGGCTACGGCCTCACCGAAGCCGGCCCCAACAACTTCTTCCTCCCCGCCCATGCGGTGCGCTCCCACGCGGGCTTCGTCGGCGTGCCCCTGTTCCACGTCGAGGCGCGCATCGACGGTGAGCAGCAGCCCGGGGACGTGGGCGAACTGCTGCTGCGCGGCCCCCACCTGGCCGCCGGCTACTGGCGCCGCCCGGAGGAGACCGCGCGCGCCTTCTCGGACGGCTGGCTCCACACGGGCGATCTCGCCTCGCGTGATGCCCAGGGCTTCTTCCGCATCGAGGGCCGGCGCAAGGACCTGATCATCTCCGGCGGCGAGAACATCCACCCCGCCGAAGTAGAGAGCGTCCTCGCGGCCCACCCCGACGTCGCCGAGGTCGCCGTCATCGGTGTGCCCGACCCGAAATGGGGGGAAACACCCCTCGCCCTCGTCGTCCCACGGCCGGGCACCGCGCCCACGCTCGCGTCGCTCCTGGGCTTCTGCGAGGGCCGCCTCGCCCGCTACAAGCTGCCGCGAACGCTGCGCCTCCTCACTGCCCTGCCACGCACCCCTGCGGGCAAGGTGGACCGGCGGGCGCTCGCCCTATCGCACGACGAGGCGTGAATCCCAGCCCCGGAGCCGCCGTCTCCCCCCGGCCGGACGCTCCCGTGGAACGGGCCAGCGGGCGCCTGCATGTCCGCCCGGACATGAATCCGTAATATTTCGTCACGAATCGGTAGCCCCTTGGAAATATGGGGGTGAGAGGTTGACCGCACCTCGCGGAGAACCGACCCATGGAGACGACACCCCGCCCCACCCCCGTGGAAGAAGCCACCATCCAGGTGCTGCTCGTCGAGGACGACGAACGCCTGGCCCGGCTCACCGCGCGCTACCTCCAGGAGCACGGCATCATCGTCACCGTCTCCGCGTCCGGCACCGACGCGCTCGCGCAGACGGTCCGCCACGCCTACGACGTCATCCTGCTGGACCTGATGCTCCCCGGCCGCGACGGGCTGGAGGTGTGCCGCGAGCTGCGCACCCGCACCGACGTGCCCATCATCATGCTCACCGCGCGCGGCGAAGAGGCGGACCGCGTGCTGGGCCTGGAGTCCGGCGCGGATGACTACCTGCCCAAGCCCTACTCGTCGCGCGAGCTGCTCGCACGCATCCGCGCCCAGGTGCGCCGCGCGCGCGGCAAGGTGGGCCCCACCAGCCACCCCGTGCACGCGGGCCGGCTGGTGCTGGACCCCCGCAGCCTCAGCGCCTCCCTGGACGGCAAGCCGCTGTCCCTCACCACCTACGAGTTCAGCCTGCTGCGCGTGCTCGCTGAACGCGTGGGCCGCGTCCTCAGCCGCGAGCAACTGCTCGACCTGGTGAAGGGCAGCGCGGACGAGGTGTTCGACCGCTCCGTGGACGTGCACATCTTCCGCCTGCGCCAGAAGCTGGAGGTGGACCCCCGCAACCCACGCCTGCTCAAGACGGTCCGCGGTGCCGGCTACATGCTGGCCACCGAGGCCGAGGCGGAGCCGTGAAGCAGGCCCGCCGCCTCTTCCGCCTGCCCACCGGACTGCTCGCGCGCGTCTACCTGGTGGGCGTCATCCAGGTGGTCCTCATCGCCGTCGCGCTCATGCTCGCGCGCGACCTCTTGCGCAACGAGGCCTGGCGCAACCGCTTCGACGACGAGCTGTCCTACTTCGTCGACGAGTGGTCCGCCCTGCGCGACAACCCGGCCGCGCTCCAGGCGTCGCTCGACCGCGCCCAGCAGCGCATGGGCATGCGCGTCACCTTCCGGACCGTGGACGGAAGGCTGCTCGGCAACACCCGCCCGGAGCCCGAGCCCGCGCTCAACGCCGACGACCTGAACGTCACCGCGCGCGTCACCCGCAGGGGGCCCCCCGGGTTCATCCCCGGCCGGGGTGGACGCCTCCTGGTGGTGAGCCCCTTCCCGGGCACCCCGCAGGTCTACGCCTCCGTGTCCCTGCCCCCACCGCCGCCGCCGCCCGATGGCGAGCGGCAGACGGCCATCATCGTGGGGCTCGTCCTCGCGTGCACCGCCATCACCTCCGTCATCTTCGCGCGCACGCTCGCGGGTCCCCTGGAGAAGCTGGCCGCGGCGGCCCGGGCCTTCGGCGCGGGACGGCTGGACGTGCGCGCGGGCCTGCGCCGCAACGACGAGCTGGGGCTGGTGTCCGAGGCCTTCGACGAGATGGCCGGCCGCATCACCCAACTGCTGCGCTCGCAGAAGGAGCTGCTCGCCAACGTGTCCCATGAGCTGCGCACGCCGCTGTCGCGGATCCGCGTGGCACTGGACCTGGCCGCGGAAGGTGACGCGCAGACGGCGCGCGAGCTGCTCCCCGACATCACCGAGGACCTGGCGGAGCTGGAGCGCCTGGTGCAGGACGTGCTCACCACGTCGCGCCTGGAGCTGGTGACGGAGGGCGAAAGCGGCGCCATGCCTCCGCTGCGCCTGGAGCACGTGGACGCGAACGCGCTCGTGGACAAGGCCGCGGCCCGCTTCCGCACCGCGCGCCCGAAGCACCGGCTGGAGGTCCAGGTGGATGGCGTGCTCCCCGGGCTGGAGGCCGACCCCGTCCTGTTGCGGCGCGTGCTGGACAACCTGCTGGACAACGCGGGGAAATATTCGGAGCCCGGCACCACCGTGAGGCTGCTCGCCCGGGCGGAGGGCAACACGCTCCAGGTGGAGGTCCGCGACGAGGGCATCGGCATCGACGCGGAGGACCTGGCGCGCGTGGGCACGCCGTTCTTCCGCACCGACCGCAGCCGCGCCCGCACCACCGGCGGCGTGGGCCTGGGGCTGACGCTGGTGCGCCGCATCGTCGCCGCGCACGGAGGCCGCCTGATGCTGGAGAGCCAGCCGGGCCTGGGCACCACCGCGCGGCTGCTGCTGCCGGCCACGGGAGCGGCGGACACACCGGATGGCCGCCTCGTCGCCGGTCATCTTTCGTAATAGAGACGAGATTCGCCGCAACAATCCAAAACGTACAACAAGGGGCATGAAGGCCTTGAGCGAGATGCCGCGGGAAGCGCCGGCCCTGGCGCCGGTGCCGTTGGATGAGGACGAGGTTCGCAAGCGCCGCATGCCGCGTTGGGCATGGGTGGTGGGCGTCCTGGTGGTGGCCGCGCTGGTGGTGCTGTGGCGCGTGCGGGCCGCACGACAGGCGGACGTCGTCACCTACGAGACGACCCCCGCGGAGGCCCGGAAGCTGATGGCCAAGGTGACGGCCACCGGCAGCGTGGCGGCGCTGGTGACGGTGCAGGTGGGCAGCCAGGTGTCGGGGCGCATCCAGGAGCTGTTCGTCGACTACAACTCCCAGGTGAAGAAGGGGCAGGTCATCGCCCGCATCGACCCGCAGCTCGTGCAGGCCGCGCTGGACCGCGCGAAGGCGAACATGATGGCCGCGCGCGCGAACCTCCAGAAGGCGCGCGTCAACGCGGACGTGGCGAAGAAGCAGGCCGCGCGTTCGAAGGAGCTGCGCGCCCAGCAGTTCATCTCCCAGTCGGAGCTGGAGACGGCCGAGTCCGCCGCCGCCAGCGGTCAGGCGGAGGTGACGGCCGCGGAGGGCTCCGTGGCCCAGGCGCAGGCCGCGCTCAACGAGGCGGAGGTCAACCTCAAGTACACGACCATCGTGTCGCCCACCGACGGCATCGTCATCTCGCGCAGCGTGGACGTGGGCCAGACGGTGGCCGCGTCCCTCCAGGCCCCCGTGCTCTTCACCATCGCGGAGGACCTGCGCAAGATGCAGATCAACACCAGCGTGTCCGAAGCGGACGTGGGCAAGCTGCAGCCCGGCATGAAGGCCACCTTCACCGTGGATGCCTATCCCGGCGAGAACTTCCAGGGCGTCATCCGGCAGATCCGCAACGAGGCCATCACGGTGCAGAACGTGGTGACCTACCTGGCCGTGCTGGACGTGCCCAACCCGGACCTCAAGCTGAAGCCGGGCATGACGGCCAACGTCACCATCGTCACCCAGGAGAAGGACCAGGCGCTCTCCGTGCCCAACACGGCGCTGCGCTTCCGGCCCCCGCCCCCGCCGGGCGCTCCCGCGCAGGCCGTGG
>NZ_RAWA01000185.1 GCF_003611675.1 Corallococcus sp. CA053C | reverse complement strand
GTCCACGCCCGCCCCCACGGACGACGAGCCCGAGGAGATCGCCGCCGACGAAGCCCAGTCCCTGGATGACGACGCCGGCAACACCCCGTCCAACGCCAGCGCGGCGCTCGTGGAGGACGCGGAGGAGATCAGCAGCGACGAGGTCCACGACGCCGACGCGCTCGCCGTGGAGGCCTCGGACGTCGAACCGGTGGAGGACCCCGAGGACGAAGGCCCCCCGCCAGCGCCGCCGGGCTCCACCCTCAACCCGTGGTTCGCGCAGCTCGCGCACGGGTATTGTCCCCCGGAAGGTGCCCGGTTCGCCCGGCACACCCCTCCCACCAACTTCCCCGGGAGGGAGCCGGAGACCGCCGAGCCCCCCGGGCCGGCGTCCCCTGTCGGCCAGGGAGCGGTTCGCAACAAGAACACGTGAGGCAGGCGACCGAGCGCCGCTCGGAAACTTTCCAAGCCTCGCGCCCGCCCGATAGGATGTGGCGGTTTTCACTGCACTTTTTGCTGGGTGAAGGGCTTCATGGAGCGTCGCGTCCTCATCGTCGAAAGCCAGAACGACTTCGCACTCAGCATGGCCTCCGTGCTCAAGAGCGCGGGCTACAACACGGCCATGGCTACCACTGCGTCCGATGCGCAGCGGGAGCTGGAGAAACGCCGACCGGACCTGGTCGTCGTCCGCGCGGAGCTGCCGGACCAGTCCGGCTTCGCCCTCTGTGGTCAGATCAAGAAGGGCAAGTGGGGTCAGAACCTCAAGGTCCTGCTGCTCTCCTCCGACTCGGGCGTGGAGGGTCTGAACAAACACCGTGAGACGCCGGCCGCCGCAGACGGCTACCTCGTCATCCCCTTCGAGATGGGGGAGCTCGCCTCGATGAGCGCGGGCATCGTCCCGCCCGGCACCGACGAGACGGACGCGGACCTGGACGCCGCCCTCTCTGGCGCACCGCGTGAAGCCCCGCCGCCCATGCCCGGTGTCCGCACCGGCGCTCCGCCCAAGCTGCCCAAGCGCGAGCGCCGCAGCGCGATGACGGACGAGGACAAGACCTTCATGGACCGGGCCTTCTCGTCCATCGCGGACCGGAAGGCGGAGCTGCTGGCGGAGTCGCGTCAGCTGAAGCGCCCACCCCCGCGCCGCGAGCTGATGGGCACGCCCGAGGGGAAGATCCAGATCCTCCGGGACGAGCTGAAGACACGCGAAGCGCAGCTCGCGCGCCTGTCGGAGATCTGGAGCGTCCGTGAGCGGGAGCTGCTGTCCGTCGAGGACCGGCTCCACGAGAAGGACGTGGAGCTGCAGGGCCTGAAGATGCAGGTGGATGACCTGCTGCGGCGCTTCAACGACGCCCAGCAGTCCATCGTCCAGAAGGAGCGCGAGCACGGCGCCACCGTCGACGACCTGCTCCTGCAGAAGTTCTCCTCGGAGAAGGACCTCATCGAGGTCGTCGCCTCCAAGGAAAAGGACATCAACGTCCTGCGCAAGGAGGTCAACCTCCGCGACGAGGAGCTGGCCCGGCGCGGCACGGACCTGGAGAACTCCCGCAACGAGTACGACAAGCTGGAGAAGCACCTCGGCGTCGTCACGCTGGAGTTCGAGGTCAAGGAGCAGAAGCTCCAGGACACCGTCCGCGCCAACGAGGCGGAGATCCTCCAGCTGCGCGAGCGCGGCGACCAGTTCGAGTCCGAGCTGGGCCGCACCGTCAGCGAGCGCGACCAGCGCTACGCCGAGCTGGACGGCGAGCTCCAGGCCCTCCAGGAGCGCCTGTCCCAGACGGAGCAGGAGCGCGACGCCACCGTGCGCGCCCTGGAGGCCCGGGCCACCACCGCCGAAGAGCACGCCAGCCGCTCCGACGCCGAAATCGAACGCCTCAACGCCGAGCGTGCCGCGCTGGAGCAGCGCCTCACGCAGCAGGTGGCGGACCTGGAGTCGGACATCGCGCGCGTCACTGGCGAGCGCGACCAGCTCAAGCTGGACAAGGACGAACAGGAAGCGGACCTCACGCAGCGCGTGGAGGAGCGCGACGCGAAGCTCCTGACGCTCGACCGCGAGCTGCAGGAGACCATCGCCCGCAACGAGAACAGCGAGGCGGAGCTCAACGCCACCATCCAGCAGCACCGCGAGCGCATCGGTGAGCTGGAGGGCGAGGTCGAGGCCGTCAAGACGCACCTGGAGGACCGCGAGACGGAGCTGTCCGCGGAGCTCCAGGCGCTCCAGCAGGCCAAGGACGCGCTGGAGCAGGACCTCACCAGCCAGCTCGAGGACCTGCGCGCCGCGAAGGACGCCCTGGAGGCGGACCTCACCGGCCAGATTCAAGCGCTCAGCGAGCAGCTCGACACCGCCCAGCGCCAGGGCGAACAGCTCTCCGCACGCGTGGCCTCACTGGAGGACACCGTCGCCCAGCGCGACACCACCATCGAAGGCCTGCAGTCGGACGTGGCCGAGCGCGACTCGCGCATCTCCGAGCTGACCGGGAACCTGGAGGCCACGAGCCAGCAGCTCGCGGAGACGCAGGGCACCCTCTCCAGCACGGAGGCCACCCTCGCGGAGACGCGCGGCGAGCTGGAGGCGACGAGCCAGCAGCTCTCCGAGACGCAGACGACGCTCTCCACCACGGAGGGCACGCTCGCGGAGACGCGCGGTGAGCTGGAGGCCACGAGCCAGCAGCTCTCCGAGACGCAGACGCGCCTGACGCAGACCGAGGAGACCCTCTCCTCCACGCGCGGCGAGCTGGAGGCCACCAGCCAGACGCTGGCGAGCACCGAAGCCACCCTCGCGGACACGCAGGGCACGCTGGCGAGCACCGAAGCCACCCTCGCGGACACGCAGGCCACGCTCTCCAGCACCGAAGGCACGCTGGCGGAGACGCGCGGTGAGCTGGAGGCGACCAGCCAGACCCTGACGGACACGCAGTCCCGGCTCGCGCAGACGGAGGAGACGCTCTCCACCACGCGCGGCGAGCTGGAGGCGACGAGCCAGACCCTCGCGGACACGCAGGGCACGCTGGCCAGCACGGAAGGCACGCTCGCGGAGACGCGCGGCGAGCTGGAAGCCACCAGCCAGACCCTCTCCGACACGCAGACGCGGCTCGCGCAGACGGAGGAGACGCTCGCCTCCACCCAGGGCGAGCTGGAAGCGACGAGCCAGACGCTCTCGCGCACCGAGGCGACCCTCGCGGACACGCAGGGCACGCTGGCGCGCACGGAGGCCACCCTCGCCGACACGCAGGCGACGCTCTCCAGCACGGAGGGCACGCTCGCGGAGACGCGCGGCGAGCTGGAGGCCACCAGCCAGACGCTCACGCAGACCCAGGACACGCTGGAGTCGACGCGCGCGGAGCTGCTGAAGACGACCACGCACCGCGACGAGCTGGACGCGGAGCTGAACGAAACGCGCGACATCCTCCAGGATACCAACGCCCTCCTCGCGCGCACCACGCAGGAGCGCGACACGCGCATCGCGGAGCTGCAGGCGCTCGGTGAAGCGAAGGACGCGCTGGAGCAGGACCTCACCGGCCAGATTGGCCAGCTGCGCGCGGACCTGTCCGAGACGCAGGGCCTCTACGACGCCGAGCGCGGCGCGCACGCGAGGCTCGCGGAGGAGACGACCGCGCAGATCGCCGGCCTCACCCAGGAGCGCGACGGGCTGTTCGCGGAGCTCAACACCACGTCGCAGCAGCTCGCCGCCACCCAGGGCCAGCTCGCGGACACGCAGAACGCGCTGGCCCGCGAGGAGCAGGCCCACGCCCAGTCCCGCCAGCAGGCGGCCTCCGCCCAGGCGGAGCTGAACCGCCAGCTGGCCGATGCGCAGGCGAATGGTGAAGAGCTGGCCGAACAGCTCATCGTCACCAAGCACGAGCTGGGCGCGCGCGTGGCGGAAGTCACGCAACTGTCCTCCAAGCTCGCGCAGACGGAGGACGCGCGGCACGACCTGGAAGACCGCTTCCAGACGCTCACGCACGAGTCCCAGCGTCGCGAGGAGCTGCTGCAGAACGAGGTGGACACCAAGGGCAAGGAGCTCTCGGACACCCTGCGCAAGCTCACCCACGTGACGCAGGAGAAGATGCGTCAGGCGGAGGTGCTCAACCGCGAGGTCGCCACCCGCACCGACCAGGTCAAGGCGCTCGAGGGCCAGCTGCAGACCCAGGCCGCCGAGGCGAAGAAGCAGGCGGACGCGCTGGGCCAGCAGCTCAACGCCGTCTCCAACGACCTGGACGGAGCGCGCAAGGCCATCGCCGACCGCGACGGCCAGCTCCAGCAGGCCAGCCAGTCCCAGAAGAAGCTCGCCAGCGAGCGCGACGGACTGGCCGGACAGCTCCAGCAGGCTCAGGTCCAGGCGCAACAACAGGCCCAGCAGGCCGCCGCCGCCGCCGCCGAGGCGAAGAAGCAGGCCGACGACCTGGCCGCGAAGCTGGCGAAGGCGGACCAGCGCATCGCGCAGCTCGCCCAGGAGGCCCAGAAGTTCGCGGCCGACACGGACGCGAAGCTCAAGGACGCCCAGGCCCAGCTCCAGGCCCGCACCAAGAAGGCCCAGGACCTGGAGCTCGCGCTGGAGAACGCCCAGAGCGCCCGGAGCCGCGCGGAGAAGGAACTCACCGCCCGCGTCACCGCCGCCGAGGCCAAGGCCAACGAGTCCGCCGCCAAGCTCGCCACCGCGCAGAAGGAGCGCAAGGACCTGGAGGCGCGGCAGCTCAAGGAGCTGGAAGACCTCAACGCCAAGCAGAAGGCGGAGCTGGAGCGCCGCGAGGCCATCAAGGCCCAGGAAGTCGCCCGCCTCCAGACGTCCGTGCAGGAGAAGAGCAAGGCGCTCAAGGTCGCCGAGCTGGAGCTGGCCCGCTACAAGAGCAAGTCCCCTGCCCCGGCCGCCGCCGCTCCCGCCGCGAAGCCCGCGGCGCAGGACGAACACCTGGCCGTGACGGCCCAGGCGAACCCGGTCATCCCGGCCGCCGCTAAGCCCCCGGCCAAGGCCGCCGCCAAGCCCGCCGGTAAGAAGGCCGCCGCGACCCCGGCGCCCGTACCGGCCCTGGGCGATGACGAGGACGCCCCGGAGCGCACCGTGATGATGCAGCTGCCCACCGCCCCCGAGGGCGAGGACGACTGGACGGCGCTCGTCGACGAACTCGACAAGTAGCCTCCCCGCGGTCTGGAAATGACGAGGGCCCGCGCACTCCCCGAGGAGTGCCGGGCCCTTCGTTCATCCGCTCAAGCCCGGCTCAGCGCCCGGCGACGGCCCTGCTCAAAGCGCTGTCACGGCCCGGGCCTCGCGGAGGAGGTCACGGAAGTGCAGCGAGCCCACCACGTCCCGCACCGACACCGGACGGCCTTCTTCCCGGGCCTGCGCCTGGGCCACGCGCCAGCGCTCCAGCAGCGTCCGCGTCGCGATGTAGGCCAGCACCAGGGGGAACCCTCCCGGCATCACCACCACCACCACCGCCATCGCCATCTTCAACAACGCCCACATGACCCGCGACCTCGTTCGTGTCCTGACTTGCGGCACTGAGATGCACGGTGCATGCCCAGGGTGCGAAAATATTTACGCACTCTGATTTCGCGGGGTTGCAGCTCCACAGGGGCTCAAGGGTGCGGCCGGCGTCCCCACAACCCTGGCATTTTTGCCGCAGTCGTCAGGAGACCGTCGGTTAAGTTGACGGGTGTGAGCCCTCCTGACCTGACGCCCGCGATTCGCACGTTCACCAGCGTGGAGGACGCGGCGCGTCGTCTGGAGGAGGTGGGCTACCTGTCCTCGCCGGAGATTGCCACCGCGGTGTTCCTGGCGGACCGGATGAACAAGCCCATCCTGGTGGAGGGCCCCGCCGGCGTGGGCAAGACGGAGCTGGCGCGCGCCCTGTCGCTGGCGCTGGACCGGGGCTTCATCCGCCTCCAGTGCTACGAGGGCCTGGACGAGGCCAAGGCCCTCTACGAGTGGGAGTACGCCAAGCAGCTGCTCTACACCCAGCTCCTCAAGGACAAGATCGGGGAGATGACCCAGGGCACCAAGACGCTGGCGGAGGCCGCGGACCGGCTGGCATCCGGCGACGCGGTGTTCTTCTCCGAGCGCTTCCTCCTGCCCCGCCCCATCCTCCAGGCCCAGCTGTCGGACAAGCCGTCGCTGCTGCTGGTGGACGAGATCGACAAGGCGGATCCGGAGTTCGAGGCCTTCCTGCTGGAAGTGCTCTCTGACAACGCTGTCACGGTGCCGGAGCTGGGCACCATCAAGGCGAAGCACATCCCGCGCGTCATCCTCACCAGCAACAACGCCCGCGAGCTGTCCGACGCGCTCAAGCGCCGCTGCCTGCACCTGCACATCGACTTCCCGGACCGCGAGCGCGAGCTGCGCATCGTCCGCTCGCGCCTGCCGGAGGTCTCCCAGGTGCTGGCCGAGCAGGTGGTGGAGGCCGTGGCCGCCATCCGCGCGCTCGACCTCAAGAAGGCCCCGTCCATCAGCGAGACGCTGGACTGGGCCCAGAGCCTCGCGCTGCTCAACGCCGAATCGCTCACCGCGGACGTCGTCGCCGCCACGCTGAACCTCGTCCTCAAGTACGAGGGCGACATCGAGAAGGCCCGCGCCAACCTGCCGCAGATCGCCCAGGCCTGACGCAGGGCGACTCGGGCCGGACGGGCCTCGCGCAAGCGTCTGGCGAGGGACCGTTCCGCGGGGCCCCGGCGTTTCGCGCTTTGCCTCCCCGGTGGGCCTGGATAGAAGGCCCCGAGTCACAAGGCCTCACGTCGTCCCACCCCTTGCCCGACGAAGGAACTTCCCGATGAGTTCGACCTCATCCTCCGTGCTGCGCGCCGAACACATCTGGCTCGATGGGAAGCTGGTGAAGTGGGACGAAGGCAACGTGCACGTGATGACGCACGCCCTCCACTACGGCCTGGGCGTCTTCGAGGGCATCCGCGCCTACAAGACCCACGATGGCCGGCTCGCCGTCTTCCGGCTGCGCGAGCACATCCAGCGCCTGCTCGACTCCGCGCACATCATCATGCTGCACATCCCCTACACCGAGGACGAACTGGTGGAGGCGACGCTGGAGCTCTTGCGCCAGCAGAAGCACCTGTTCGCCAACGGCGCCTACCTGCGCCCGGTGGCCTTCATGGGCGATGGCGCCATGGGCCTGGGCGCGGTGAACCCCACCCGCGTCGCCGTGACGGCCTGGGACTGGGGCGCGTACCTGGGTGACAAGGGCATCCGCGAGGGCATCCGCGCCAAGGTCAGCTCCTTCACGCGCATGCACGTGAACGTCAACATGGTGCGCGGGAAGATCACCGGCCAGTACGTCAACTCCATCCTCGCCAAGCGCGAGGCGGTGCTCGCCGGCTATGACGAGGCCATCCTCCTGGACATCAGCGGCTTCGTCGCGGAGGCGTCCGGCGAGAACATCTTCATGGTGAACAAGAAGGGCATCATCAAGACGCCGCCCCTCTCCTCGCCCATCCTCGACGGCATCACCCGCGACACCGTGCTCAAGCTCTTGCGCGACAGCGGCCGCACGGTGGAGGAGGTGACGTTCACCCGCGACGCCCTCTACATCTGCAACGAGATCTTCTTCACCGGCACCGCCGCGGAGATCACCCCCGTGCGCGAGGTCGACAACCGGCAGGTGGGCGAGGGCAAGCCCGGCCCCATCGGCAGGTTCGTCCAGGACACGTACTTCAAGGTCGTCCGGGGCCAGGACGACCGCTATGCGGACTGGCTGACCTACGTTTGAGAACACTCGCCTGACGTGACGTCCCGGCGGACGGGGGAATCGGGTAGAACCCGTACCCGATGCCTCCCGCCGGGTACGCGTACGAAGACAATCCGTTCAAGTTGGAGAACCCGTCCGTCCTCGACATCGCTCCCCCGGAGCCGAAGTCGCTGGAGGACACCGGGCTGAAGATTGGCCTGCTGGCCGACCTGGGCCTCAAGTTCCTCTACTACGCCGGCACCGGCACGGGCATGGCCATCGCGGAGAGCATGTGCCTGCCGTGGTCCGGCGTCGTCGAGCACGTGGTGGACTTCCTCGCCACGGAGAAGCTCGTGGACCTCCGGGGCGGCAAGGGCTTTGGCCGCGCGTCCGTGGAGTTCGCCCTCACGGAGAAGGGCCGCGAGTACGCCCGCGACGCCCTCACCCGCTCCACCTACGTGGGCGCCGCCCCCGTCCCCATCGAGCAGTACAACGCGCTCATCAGCAGCCAGACGGAGGAGACGCCCGTCGTCAGCCAGGAGGACCTGGTGATGGCCCTGGGCCACCTCACCGTCTCCGCGGAGCTGATGGACAAGCTGGGCCCGGCGGTGAACTCCGGCCGCTCCCTCTTCCTCTACGGCCCGCCGGGCAACGGCAAGACGAGCCTCGCCGAGGCCATCTCCCACATGTTCGGCGGCGAGGTGTACGTCCCCCACTGCCTCGAAATCGACAACCAGATCATCAAGGTCTACGACCGGATCATCCACACCCCGGTGTCCCTGGAGGTCGGCTCCTCGGGCGCGGGCGGCCGCCGGCAGACCTTCGAAATGGACAAGCGGTGGCTGCTCTGCCGCAGGCCCGCCGTCGTCGTGGGCGGCGAGCTGACGCTGGAGACGTTGGATCTCATCTACTCGGAGAGCACCCGCTTCTACGAGGCGCCGTTCCAGGTGAAGGCCAACGGCGGGATGCTCCTCATCGACGACTTCGGCCGTCAGAAGGTCCACCCCACGGACCTGCTCAACCGGTGGATCGTCCCGCTGGAGAAGCGGGTGGACTTCCTCACCCTCCACACGGGCAAGAAGTTCGAAATCCCGTTTGATCAGCTCCTGGTCTTCTCCACCAACCTGGACCCCAAGGAGCTGGTGGATGAAGCCTTCTTGCGCCGGATCAAGTACAAGATCGAAGTAGGCAATCCGGATGAAGAGTCCTACCGGGAGATCTTCCGCCGGGTGTGCGAAGCGGCGGGCATTCCCTACGTGGACCAGGCCATCACCTACCTCGTGGAGCACTACTACAAGCCGCGCAGCATGGAGATGCGCTCGTGCCACCCCCGGGACCTGGTGTCACTCATCCGGGACGCGGCGAGGTACCGGCAGATCCCCCCTGCTCTCTCCAAGGATTTGCTCGACCAGGCGTGCGAAGTGTTCCTGGTGAATCTCTAGTCGGGTTTTAATTGTTCCAACCTCGCGGAATTTCTAGAATCCGCGTGCCGTTGTACCCGCCTGGCGCAGCCTCTGAGAAAAAGCGCCCGGGGCGGGCCGGGGCGAGAAGGAGCCGCAGTCCGTGAAGGAACGCTATCAAGACATCGACGAGAAGAACGAGCAGCTGCGCGAGTACCTCGACATCTACAAGGACAAGCAGCCCGCACGCGAGTTCCTCGACCGATTCGAGATGTCGTGGATCTACCACGACGCCGCGCTCGAAGGCGTCGTGTACACGCACCAGGAGTTGATGGCCGCGCTCTTCCCGGCACGCACCGCCGCGGAAGCGTCCATGATCCCGGTCGTACTCGAGATCCGCAACCACAAGGCGGTCGCGGACTACATCCGTGAGGAGGCCGTGGGCGCGAAGAAGCAGTCCGCGCTGACGCTCACCACCATCAAGCGGATGCACGACCTCTTCCTCGGCAACACGCCCGAGGCGCTCGCCGAACGCGCGCGCATGGAGCGGCGTGAGCGCACGGAGAAGGAGCTGGCCAAGGAGCGCGACCGAGCCGGGCTGCGCAAGGACATGCCCCTGCACCGGACCTACTTCCACGACATCACCCAGCCGGCGAAGATCCAGGCCCGGCTGGAGAAGCTCGTGGACCACACCGCCAGCGCGGAGTTCCGCGAGTTCCACCCCATCAAGCAGGCGGCGGTGGTGCAGCATGAGTTCCTGCAGATCTTCCCCTTCACCGAGCACAGCGGGAAGGTGGGGCGCATGTGCAGCAACCTCATCCTGCTGCGCAACGGCTACATGCCCGCCGTCATCCACTCCATCGACCGGCAGCGCTACTACGAGTCCTTCCGGGGACCGGTGGCCATCTTCCGCACGGTGCTGATGGACGCGATGGAGAACTCGCTCGACAACGGCGTGAAGTACTTCCGCGACCTGGGCCGCAAGTACAAGACCGTCGAGTAGTCGTCCGTGCGCATCGGGGCTCACGAATCCATCGCCGGAGGCGTGAGCCAGGCCTTCCAGCGCGCCGAGTCCCACGGCGCGCGGGCCTCCCCGTCGTCGCCCACGGCAGCTACCGGGTGAACCTGGCGGGTGAAGTACCGGAGGCGCGGGAGAAGTCGCTCGCGTGCGTCACCGAGGAGCTCACCCGCTGCGAGCGCCTGGAGGACATCCTCTCGCACGTCACGGATGAAGCACGGCTCGCGGTCTGTCTGGACACCTGCCACCTCTTCGCCGCCGGTGATGACGCGTCCACGGAAGCGGGCGCTGGGGTGTCGGGTGGACCGGCACGAAGAACCTGGCAAGGGAGCAATCGGCCTGACGGCCTTCCGCTGCCTCATGAAGGATCCGCGCTTCGTCGACACCATAGGGGTATTGGAAACACCCTTTCCGGAACGTTATGGGGAGAACATCCGACTTCTCGAATCCCTGTGCCGGAGGAAGTAAAAGAAGAGCCCCCATGCCCGTGACCCCTTCACTCCAGAGCCGTCGCGCCCCGCTTCCCGTCGGTGGCGAGCTCACGGAGCCTCCGCCAGCGCGCCTGGCGAACCTGCCCGCCGATGAGAAGCTGGGCCGCCTGCTGCGCGTGGCCAAGGGCCATCGCCGGGCGCTCATCCTCACGCACGACAACCCGGATCCGGACTCCATCGCCGCGGCTGTCTCGCTCGCCCACCTGCTGGAGCGCAAGGCCGGTGTGGAGGCCCACGTGGGCTACGGCGGCATCATCGGCCGGGCGGAGAACATCGCCTTCGTGCGGGTGCTGCGGCTGCCGGTGTCGCACGTCTCCACCATCGACTTCTCGCAGTACGACCTGTTCGGTCTCGTGGACACGCAGCCGCCGGTGCGCAACCACTCGCTGCCCGCGCGCCTGCGCGCCGACCTCGTGGTGGATCACCACCCGCTGCGCGAGGAGAGCCTGCTCGCGCCCTTCGCGGACGTGGGCGGCGACTTCGGCGCCACCTCCACGATGCTGGTGGAGTACCTGCGGGCCGCGCGCCTGGAGCCCTCCGTGGAGGTCGCCACCGCGCTCTTCTACGGCATCAAGGCGGACACGCGGGACCTGGGCCGCGAGACGACCCAGACGGACGTGGACAGCTACCTGTGGCTGTTCCCGCGCTGTGACAAGTCGCTGCTGGGGCAGATCGAGCACCCGGAGGTGCCCGCCCGCTACTTCCAGCTCTTCCACACCGCCATCGAGAAGGCCAAGGTCTACGGCACCGCCATCATCACCGACCTGGAGGAAGTCTACTCCCCGGACATGGTGGCGGAGGTCGCCGAGCGGATGATGTTCCTCGAGGGGACGAAGTGGTCCCTGGCGTACGGGAGCTTCCGCAACCAGCTCTTCCTCAGCCTGCGGGTGAAGGACCGGCGCATGAACGCGGGCCGCCTCATCCGCGAGCTGTGCGAGGACCTGGGCGGATCCTCCGGTGGCCACGGCAGCATGGCGGGCGCGCGGCTGCCGCTGTCCGGCAGCGCCAACAAGCGCAAGGCGCTCAAGCGGGACCTGGTGTCGCGCTTCCTCGAAGCCTTCGGTGTCGCCGAGGAGCGGCCGGTGTCGCTGCTGTCCGCGCAGGACACGTGATCTACTGGGACCACAACGCCGCCGCGCCGGTGCGCGCGGAGGTGGGCGCGCTGCTCGCGCGGGCCTTCACGCAGGGCGGCTTCGGCAACGCGTCCAGTGTGCACAGCGGTGGGCGCGAGGCACGCGGCCGGCTGGACGCGGCGCGGGCGAAGGTGGCGCGGCTCCTCGGCTGTGAGCCCAAGGAGGTCTGCTTCACCGCGTCGGGCAGCGAAGCGGATGCGCTCGCGCTGATGGGGGCCTACGCGGCCCGTCCCGTGAAGGAGCGCCGCCGGGTGGTGGCCTCCACGGTGGAACACCCCGCGCTGCTCGGCGCCCTCACGCAGCTGGAGCGCGAAGGCGCGCAGGTGGTGCGGCTCTCCCCTGCCCCTGATGGCCGCGTGCCGTTGGAGGCCGTGCTGGAAGCGCTCACGCCGGACACCGCGCTGTGCTCGCTGATGTGGGCGAACAACGAGACGGGCGTGCTGCAACCGGTGACCGAGGTGGCCCGGGCCTGTCGCCAGCGCGGCATCCTCTTCCACACCGACGCCGTGCAGGCCGCAGGCAAGGTGCCGCTCACGCTGCGCGAGGCGGACGCGGATCTGCTCTCGCTGTCGGCGCACAAGTTCGGCGGGCCGCAGGGCGTGGGCGTGCTGGTGGTGCGCAAGGGCGTGGACGTGCGCGCGCTCACCCCCGGGCATCAAGAGGGCGGACGCCGCGGAGGCACGCAGAACGTGCCCTACGCCGAAGCGCTGGCCCTCGCGCTGGAGCTGGCCACGACCGAGCAGTCCGCCACCGCCGCGCGGCTCAGCGCGCTGCGCGACGGGTTCGAGCACCAGGTGCTCACGCGCCTCCCTGGCGTGACGGTGAACGGAGCGGGCGCCCCTCGCGTGCCCAACACCAGCAACCTGCGCTTCGACGGCGTCGAGGGCGAAGCGCTGTTGATGGCCCTGGACCTGGAGGGCATCTGCGTGTCGTCGGGCGCGGCCTGCGCGTCCGGAACGCTGTCGCCGTCCCATGTGCTGCGAGCCATGGGCCTGTCACCCGCGCAGGCCCGCGGCAGCCTGCGCTTCAGCCTGGGCGCATCCACCACCGACGCCGAGGTGGCGCGCGTCGTGGAGGCGCTGTGCACGCATGTCCCCCGCGTGCGCGCCCTGGAAGCCGTGTCGTCCGTCGGCTGAAGTCCCCGCCGCCTACCACTTCTGGTCGGGCAGCCGCTCCTCGCGCACTTCCTTGTCGGGCTGGCCGTAGCCGGGCATGCCCTCCTTGGCCTCGTCGGCCTTCGGTGGACGACGCCCCTCGTCCTCCCTCGCCTCACGGGCGGGCTTGTCCTGCTCGGCCTGCTGCTGCTTCCGCTCGGTCGCCATCGCTGTCCTCCCTCAGATGTCTGGCGGGAGGAAAGGTCATCATCGGCCGCGCGGGCCGCAGCGACGGAGCCGCACTCCGGGGCCCTGTCCGCCCGGCTACTCAGCGCCGTTGCGCGCGGGCTGGGGCTCGGACACGGACGGCACCTCGTCGGTGGTGCCGAACAGGCCGCGCACCACCGCCGCGATGGCCAGGGGCGTGCCCACGCGCTCGTCGTAGTGCGGGGCCAGGGCGCGCGCGTACTCCTCCGCGGACGTGAAGCGGTCCTCGGGGTTCTCCGCGAACGCGCGCGCGAGCACCGCGTCCAGCGCCTCCGGGACGTCCGGACGCACCGCGCTCAACAGTCGGTAGTCGCGCGACAGGATGCCCGCGAAGACCTGCTCCGGCGTGGTGCCGACGAAGGGACGCCCCAGCGTGAGCAGCTCGTAGAGCACGACGCTCGCGGCCCACAGGTCCGCTTCCGGCGTCACCGCGCCCTGCAGCGACTCCGGGGACAGGTAGTACGGCTTGCCCAGCACCTCACCGCCCTGGAGCTTGCCGTCCACCAGCACGCGCGACACGCCGAAGTCGCCCAGCTTGATCTCCCCCACGCGGGAGATGAACAGGTTGGACGGAGACACGTCGCAGTGGACGATGCCCAGCGGCTCGCCGTCCGGTCCGGTGGCGGTGTGCGCGTACGCGAGCGCCTCCAGCAGCACCTTCGCCAGGTACACCGCGAAGTCGACGGGCAGCGGAATCCCGCGCGCCTTGCAGCGCCGCAGGATGTGGCCCAGGTCGCGCCCGTCCACCAGCTCCATCACCAGGAAGGACACGTCCTCCAACATGCCCGCGTCCAGCACCTTCACGATGTTGGGGTGATCCAACTGGCGCGACAGGTGCGCTTCGCGCGCGAAGAGGTCCACCGACGCCGGGTCGCGGGTGAGCGCGGGCAACAGCCGCTTGAGCGCCACCGTCCAGCCCTCGTGGGGCCCGGAGCGCACGCGCGCGCGGTACACCTCGGCCATGCCGCCCTTGCCCAGCAACGACAGGATTTCGTAGTTGCCGAAGACCCGGACGGGTTTCGACATGGGGGTCGGCGCGGTCACGGGCTGACGCTTCCAGCTCCTTGCGGATCCCGGCCCTGGGCCCGCTTGCGACCGCGCGCCTCCTTCAGCAGCTGCTCGAACAGCGGGCCTTCACCCGACAGCCGCTGCAGCTCCCGGTCCACCAGCGCGTTGTCCTCCGGCGGCGACCAGCCCTCCTTCACCGCGCGCCGCAGCGCATCCTGGGCGGGCTTGGGCTGCCGTTCCGCGAGCCGCACGCACGCCATCCAGAAGGACGCCTCCGCCCGGGCCTGCAGGTTGCCCACGTTGCGCGCCAACTCCAGGTATCGGAGGGCATCCCCCTGCTGGTTGCGCAGGAAGCTCGCCACGCCCATCCCCGTCAGCGCCGACGCGTTGTTCTTGTCCTGGGCCAGCACCAGCTGGAACTGCTGCGTCGCGCCCAGGGCGTTCTTCGCCGCCAGGGCCTGGTGCCCCAGCTTCAGCGCCGCCGGCACGTCCACCGCTTCGCGCCGCTGCGCCGCCACCTGCGCGGCCGAACCCGACGACGGGGGCGCGATCTGCACCGGGACCTGGGCCTGACGCTCGGCCGGCTGGGGCGTCGCGGGGGCCCCCTGGGTGGGCTCCGGGGTCGCCGCCCGCAACACGAGCAACCCCTTGTCACCCAGCGCGTCCGACCCGCAGCCCGGCTCCAGCTTCACCCGCCCGGCGAACACCCGATCCTCGATGTTGTAGACGAGCAGGACCGGGTAGGTCCCCGTCAGCTCGCACGCCTCGCCGGACTGGCAGACCGTGACTGTCCCCACGAAGACATTGTCCTGGAAGTCGCCCGTCAGAACCTGCTCGGCGCCCGAGAGATTGCAGGGCCCCCCGGCCGGCGCCGTACCGACCAGATGGTCTCCGTCCGTGCGCAACTCCACCGGACCGAAGGCATCTCCTTTGAAAGGGCCGTTGACGGCCGGGCCCGCCCACGCGAATCCGGAGGCGAGGCAGACAACCGCCGCGAGAGCCAATGTTGTGGTCGGGGGCGACATGTCAGGGGTCCCGGCATCATAGAAGTCGACCGGGTCGGTTGTAAACGCGCGAGGACGGCTTGACCGCACGCTTCTCCGTCCTTATCATTTTCCCAGAACGCCCTGGGATTTCCCAGTGATTCTAGGCACTTGTCTTAAGATTTTGTGGTAAAAGGTCTGTTCCCTGCGGGGTTCGTGATGCCCAGCAGAAATTCGAACCGATACGTCCATTCCGGGGTCCGTTTCGGTCGCCATGTGCAAGCCCTCCCCCTCACGGGGATGAGGGAAGCCTGCGGTGACATGATTTCGGTCCCCACCTGACTTCTGAGGGTTCAATGGACGCTGGACACACGGCTCGGCGGGGGACTCTTTCTTGGGGAGCGGCGGCGGTGAGCGAGACGGCGGTGGATACGGCGGCGGCGGCGGAGAAGAAGGTATCGCTTCGTGAGGAACTGACGGCGCGCCGCAAGGCGATGACCAATGACCTCATCGACGAGCGAGGCCTCAAGGTTCAGTCTCGATTCCTGGCATCTCCCTACTATCAGAAGGCACGTACGGTAGCGCTCTACGCCCCCATCCGGGGTGAAGTGCCCACCCGGGACATCCTCATCGCGGCCCTGCAGGACGAGAAGATCGTCTGCTATCCGCTGTCCCATGTGCACGGGCGCATCCTGGCCTTCCGGGCCATCAAGTCGGAGAGCGAACTGGAGCCGGGGCGCCTTGGCGTCCGGGAACCCAGCAACTCCTCGGACCTGATCGCGGTGGACCAGATCGACCTGTTCGTGGTCCCGGGACTGGGCTTCAGTGGAGATGGCAAGCGGCTGGGGCGCGGGGGCGGCTACTACGACGCCACCCTCAAGGCCGCCAGCGCGCGCAGCCGCCGGGTGGGTCTGGCCTTCAACGACCAGATCGTCCAGGCGCTGCCCACCACGGTGGACGACGTGGACATGGACCAGGTCGTCACGGAGAGCCAGACCCTGCGCGGCCTGTACCGCGACTGGGACTTCCTGGACACCTGACGCAAGGCAGGCAGGGAACAACACCTGGGCGGGGCGGATGCGAAGTCCCGCCCTGCCCGGAGCCTTTCGGGTAGTGTCCGCGGCGCCATGAACCCGGACGCACTGCGCAAGGCGACTCCCGAAGAGCAGTACGAAGAAGTGACTCGCGGCACCGTGGATTTGCAGGTGCCGGAGGACCTCAAGAAGAAGCTCCAGCGCTCGTACGACAAGGGCAAGCCGCTCGTCATCAAGGCGGGCTTCGACCCCAGCCGTCCGGACCTGCACCTGGGCCACTCGCTCCTGTTGACGCGCATGCGGCGCTTCCAGGACTTCGGCCACACGGTGGTGTTCCTCATCGGTGACTTCACGGCGCTCATCGGCGACCCCACCGGGAAGAACACGACGCGCCCGGCCCTCACCCGCGACGAGGTGAAGGTCAACTCGGAGACCTACAAGCAGCAGGTCTTCAAGGTGTTGGATCCCGACAAGACGGTGGTGAAGTTCAACTCCGAGTGGCTCGACGCGCTGGGCACCGAGGGGATGATTCGCCTGGCCTCGCGCTACTCCGTGCAGCGCATGCTGGAGCGCGACGACTTCAAGACGCGCTACCGGGAGAACCGCTCCATCTCGCTGCACGAGTTCCTCTACCCGCTGCTGCAGGGCCATGACTCCGTGGCGCTGAAGGCGGACGTGGAGCTGGGCGCGACGGATCAGCTCTTCAACCTGGGCGTGGGCCGGCAGCTCATGAAGGACGAGGGCCTGGAGCCGCAGGTCATCATGACGGGCCCCATCCTGGAGGGCCTGGACGCGAAGCTCGTCGACGGCGTCATCGTCGGCGACAAGATGTCCAAGAGCCTGGACAACTACGTGGGCATCGACGAGCCGGCGGACAGCATCTTCGGCAAGTTGATGAGCATCACCGACGACCTGATGTGGCGGTACTACAAGCTGCTGTCGTCGCAGCCGCTCAAGAAGGTCCTGGAGATGGAGGAGCAGACGAAGTCCGGCGCGCTCCACCCGAAGGCGGCGAAGGTCGCGTTCGCGCAGGAGATTGCATCGCGCTTCCAGGGCGAGGAGGCCGGGCGCAAGGCGGCCGAGGACTTCGAGAAGCGCTTCGCCAAGAAAGAGCTGTCCACGGAGGAGCTGCCGCTCGTGGAGGTGTCGCTCGCGGGCGCGGAGAAGCTGCCGGTGACGAAGCTGCTGCCGGAGACGAAGCTCGTGGCCTCCGCCACGGAGGCGCGCAAGCTGATGGCCCAGGGCGGCGTCCGGGTGAACGGCGAGAAGGTCACCGACCCCAAGGCGGAGCTGGGGGCCGGCGAGTACACCGTGCAGGTGGGCAAGTTGAAGGTCGCGCGGGTGAAGCTGGCCTGACGCCCTGCCCTTCGCGGGCCTTCCCTCGTCAGAGGCGGAGGCCCGCGAACACCAGCAGCGAGAGGCCGGACTGGCTCCAGTCCTCGTCCACGCCGCTGAACACGGAGCCGCCGACCTCCTCCTCGTAGTCGTAGGTGCCTCGCGCGTAGCGCAGGCGGGCCTCGCCTCCGACGAAGAAGCGCTCCTTGAAGAACAGCTTCGCGCCGGCCCCCACGCCCAGCGACAGGCCCGCACCCGTGCCCTGGTAGTCCACCGACACGCCCTGGACGGTGCCGGTGATGGTCTGCGTGGACAGGGTGACGCCGGCGAGGAACAGCCCATACAGGTCCAGCTCCGTGGGACGCTTGCGCATGGCGGGCGGCAGGAAGTGGTACGTGAGCCGGGCGTGCGGCGTGATGTAGCGGTCGCTGATGTCGAAGCCCGTCAGCGCGCCGACGAGGCCGCACGCGGTGACGCAGAGGCCCAGGTTGAGCTCGGCCCCCACCGCGAGCGTGCCAGGGCCGATGGGCGCCACGCCCAGGTCCGCCGCCACGCCGAACTCCACGAACGCCACCAGGATGTCCGTCGTCAGGTGCACGCGCAGGTCCAGGTCACCGGGCCCCTGCAGGAGGTTCGTCGCAGCCTCGACGGGCACCGCGTGCGATGACGCTTCCGCCGTCACGGAGGCCGTGGGTTCTGGCTTCGCGGGCTCGGGAGGCGCCTCGAC
>NZ_RAWA01000184.1 GCF_003611675.1 Corallococcus sp. CA053C | reverse complement strand
CGCCACGGCCCCGGCCCCCGCCGCCGAGGCGCCCTCGCAGGATCCGGCCCAGGTGCTCAGCGGCATCCCTGGCATGGACTTCTCCAGCCTGCCCCCGGCGGCGAAGCGCGAGCTGTCCACGGTGTTCACCGATGAGTTCTGCTACTGCGGCTGCCCCCACACGCTGGGCGCGTGCCTCAAGCAGCACACGACCTGCAAGCACGCCAAGCGGATGGCCCGGCTGTCCGCGCGCATGGTGGCGGACGGCGGCCCGGCGAGCGAGGTCATCGTCACGCTGTCCAAGTACTACGCGTCCTTCCGCGAGCCCCGCACGGCGCTCAAGGTGGACCCCCGCATGTGCCAGGGCGACGCCAACGCGCCCGTCACGGTGACGGAGTTCTCCGACTTCGAGTGCCCCTTCTGCGGCAAGGCCCGGCCCATCCTGGAGGGCTTCGCGAAGAAGCACCCCACCGAGGTGCGCTTCTGCTACCTGCCGTTCCCGCTCAACATCCACCCCAACGCCATCCCCGCCGCGCAGGCGGTGCTGTGGGCGAGGGATCAGGGCAAGTTCTGGCAGATGCATGACGCGCTCTTCGGCCAGCAGGAGAACCTCAAGCCGGAAGCGCTGCCCGCGCTGGCGAAGTCGGTGGGCCTGGACGGGGACAAGCTGGCGGCAGTACTGAAGACGGACAAGTACAAGGACGAAATCGAGGGCTTCCACGCGCAGGGGCGCACGGCGGCCATCAACAGCACCCCTTCCGTGTTCTTCAATGGACGTGCGTACGACCTGGGCTACCAGGAGGGGTTGCTCGAGCACAGCATGGAGGACGAAGTGGAGTGGCGCGCGAACAACAACGCGTGGGCCGCGGACTGACACCCAGGATGAGCCAACGCTTCCGCATCGATGGCGCCGCGCACCTGGTCCCCGAGGACCGGACCGGCATCCCCGCGCTCGCGGGACGCTCGGGCACGTACGCGCTGATGCCCACGGCGCCCGACCTGCTCGTCTTCTCGCGCACGCCGCCGGAAGGGGGTTCCATCCCCACGCCCCGCGTGGTGCTGGCAGGCGACGCGGGCGGCTTCCCGCTGTCGGACCTCATCGCGTTCCTCAGCCAGTCGCGCTGGAGCGGCGTCGTGCGCGTGCACACGCCGGGCGGCGAGCGCTCGCTGATGATCCGCGAGGGCGAGGTGCGCGGCGCCACGTCCGAGGAGCCCGCGGACCGGCTGGGCGAGGTGCTGGTGCGCCTGGGCTATGTGGACCGGGCCCAGGTGGAGGCGGTGCTGCGCGAGCAGTCTGCGTCGAAGATTGGCCGGGCGCTGGTGGAGAAGGGCCTGCTGCAGGCGCATGACCTGTTCAAGTGCGTCACGCACCAGGTCAGTGAGATCTTCCACGCCATCGTGCTGTGCCGCGAGGGGGCGTTCTTCCTCATCGACCAGCCCGTGGACGAGAAGACGGGGCACTCCATCCAGCTGTCCACGCAGAGCCTGCTGATGGACAGCATCCGGAAAATCGACGAGCTCGCGCACTTCCGCAAGCGCATCCCCCACGGCCGCATGTACGTGGCGCGCAAGCGTCCGTCCGACGGCAAGCTGGAGGAGGACGAGGACCGGGTGCTCACCATGCTGGACGGGCGGCGCACGGTGCTGGAGCTGGGGCACGCGGCCCGGCTGTCCGAGTTCGACATCACCAAGGTCGTCTTCCGGCTGCTGGAGGGCGGCTTCGCGGCGCTGTCGGACAAGCCGGTGGGCGCGCCCGCCGCCGCGGCGCCGGAGAAGGCGGCCACGCAGCGTGCGCGTCCAGCGGCGCGCGTCGTGGCGCCGGTGGATGCCCGCCCGGTGGCGCGCGTCTTCAACTTCATCTTCCGGGAGATCAGCGACGAGGTGGCCCGCCAGGGCATGGACCGCGAGTTCATCGCCGCGGCCAACGCGGCGCTCACCGGACAGGCGCTGTCGTCGTCGCCGGTGCTGGAGGGGCTCGCGTTCGCGGCGGACGGCAGCCTCCCGGAGGGCCGGCTGATGGAGGCCTTCGACCGGCACCGCGACCAGCTGGGCAGCGAGCCCCTGGCCTCCTTCCGTCAGGCGCTGAGCGACGTGATGTTCTTCCTGCTGTTCCAGGCTGGAGAGCTGCTGGAGTCGCGCGCGGACGAGGACCTGGCCCGGCGCGTGAAGGAACTCCTGGCCACGCTCGAGGCCCCGTGACGGACGCTGGCCTTCCGAGGTTGACCGCCGGCATTCCCGGATGCGGGGGCGCCTTCAAGCTCTCGCCCGAGGACTTCGAGGTGGAGGAGCTGCCCGCGTACCTGCCGTCCGGCGAGGGCACGCACCTGTACCTCTGGGTGGAGAAGCGCGGCCGCGACACGCGCGAGGTGGTGCGGGCGCTGGCCACCGCGATGGGCGTGCGCGAGGACGACATCGGTGTGGCGGGGATGAAGGACCGGCAGGCGGTGACGCGGCAGTGGCTGTCCGTGCCCGCGACCGCTGAGCCGCGCCTGCCCGAGTTCGCGCTCGACGGCGTGAGCGTCCTGGAGTCCAAGCGGCACGGCAACAAGCTGCGCACCGGGCACCTGAAGGGAAACCGCTTCCGGCTGCGCCTGCGTGGCGTGAAGGACCTGGGCGCGGCGCGCGAATCCTTCGCCCGACTGTCCGCGGAAGGCGTGCCCAACTACTTCGGGGAGCAGCGCTTCGGGCGGGCCGGGGACAACGCGGACCTGGGCCGCATGCTGCTGTTGGGCCAGCGCCTGCCGAAGCGGCCGGACCGCTTCCAGCGCAAGCTGTACCTGTCCGCCTTCCAGTCCCGCCTCTTCAACCAGGCGCTGGTGCAGCGGCTGGAGGCGGGCACCTTCGCCACGGCGCTCCTGGGCGACGTGCTGCGCAAGGAGGAGACGGGCGGCCTCTTCGTGTGCGAGGCGCCGGAGGTGGACGGCCCCCGCGTCGCCGCGTTCGAGGTGAGTCCGGCGGGGCCCATGTTCGGCCCGAAGATGACCGCCTCGCGTGGCGAGGTGGCGGAGGCCGAGGCCCGGCTGCTCGTGGACGCGGGCATCACCCTGAGCGACTTCGTGCGCGGCGGGGATGAGACGGAAGGCACGCGCCGCCCGTACCGCGTGCGGCTGGGCGCGCCGGACCTCACGGTGGACGGCGAGGACGCGGTGCTCACGTTCGAGCTGCCGCGCGGCGCCTACGCCACCGAAGTGCTGCACGAACTGCTCAAGGACGGCTGAGCCTCAGGGCTCCCCCGCCGAGCAGGCCCCCCTCCCAGAAACGACCACGCCTCCCAGGGCAGGAAGCCCGGGGAGGCGAGGGGGACTGCTTTGACGTGTCCCCGCTCCGTCGTGACGGAAGCGGGGTGGGGCGTCAGCGCTACTGCCGGACGACGTTGAACTCCGTGCGGCGGTTGAGCGCGCGGCCGGCCTTGGTGGTGTTGGGCGCCACGGGGCGCGCCTCACCGAAGCCCACGGCCTCCATGCGGCCCGGGTCGATGCCGCGCTTGAGCAGCTGCGCCATCACCGCGTCGGCGCGCTTCTGCGACAGCTTCAGGTTGGACGTGTCGTTGCCCAGCGAGTCGGTGTGGCCCTCGATGCGCACCTTGCGGATCCACGACGCGTCCCGGAGCGCCTGGGCCACGTCATCCAGGATGGTGGTGCTCTGCTTGCCGATGATCTTCGCGGAGCCGGACCCGAAGAGGATCTGCTTCTTGATCTCAATGCGGTCCTTCTTGACGACGACCATCTTGTACTGCTTGGCGCAGCCGCGCTCCTCCTTGACGCCCGGGTCCTCGGGGCACGCGTCCAGCCGGTCCACGATGCCGTCGCCGTCCTTGTCCGGATCCGGGCAGCCGCCGTTCTCCGTGGGGCCGGTCTCCAGCGGGCACTTGTCCTGCGCGTCGGGGACGCCGTCGCTGTCGTTGTCCAGGTCCGGGCAGCCGTCCTCGTCCTGGAAGCCGTCCTTGTCCTCCGGCTCCAGCGGGCACTTGTCCACGTCGTCGTTGATGCCGTCGCCGTCCTTGTCGACGATGGGGCAGCCCAGGTTCTGCAGCGGGCCCGCTTCGTTGGGGCACTTGTCGGTGCCGTCCACGATGCCGTCCAGGTCGTTGTCCATCTCCGGGCAGCCGTCGTCGTCCTGGAAGCCGTCCTTGTCCTCCGGCTGGTCCGGGCACTTGTCCACGTTGTCGAGCACGGTGTCGCCGTCGCGGTCCTTGGGGGCCTCCGCCGGGCAGCCGTTGTTCTCCGCCACGCCGGCGATGAGCGGGCACTTGTCCTGCGCATCCAGCACGCCGTCGCTGTCGTTGTCCGTGTCCGGGCAGCCGTCCTGGTCCTGGAAGCCGTCCACGTCCTCGGCCTGGTCGGGGCAGGGGTCGTCCTTGTCGAGCACGCCGTCGCCGTCGCCGTCCGTCTCCTCGATGCTCACCACCACCTGCTGCTGCGGTTGCTGGGGCTGCTGCGGTTGCTGGGGCTGCTGCGCCTCCGGGCGGTCGCGCACCAGCACCTGGCGCGGGGCGCAGCTCTTCGACAGCTCCAGGGCGCGCTTCACGGCGCCGTCCGCGGTGCGCACGTGCTGGGCGGCGCGGGTGCTGTTGCCCTGGCTCAGCTCGCCCCGGGCGAAGTCGAGGTTGGCCTCGGCGGTGGCCAGGTCAGAAGGGGCGCAGCGCAGGGCGCCGCCCCTGCGGGCGCGCTCCACGTCGGCGGTGAGGACCTCCGTGTCGGCGCGGATCTTGTTGCCGCTGACGCAGGAGAGGGAGGCCAACAACAGGGTGAGCAGCGCGGACTGGGACAGACGCTTCATCGGGGAGCGCTCGGGCGTCACGGGTTCGGGGGGCGGCCCTGGGAATCTGCGTTGGCGGCGGACATGGACTTCTCCCGCGCCTCGTTGGCGAAGCGGGAGGCCTTCACCGCGAAGTCGACGCCGGCCTGGTAGTCCGAATAGCCGACCTCCTCGCGCGCCTTCTGGAGGTAGAGGTTGGCGGCCGTCCACTCGTACGGGGCTTCCTTCTCCGCTCCGGCCGTGCGCGCGGCCTGGATCTGCACTTCGGCGTCGAGGATGTTCGACGTGGACTTCACGGGGCCACATGCGGTCAGCACGCCCGCAACCGCCATCAGGAGCGACTGCTTCGTCATCACGTGTGCCTCGGTAAGACAGAGCGAAAGGGACTGGGCATCGGTCGTATCAATCGCCCCCGGGGGGGTCAAGAATCGGGCGGTTCCCGTGAAGCAGGGGCCGGGCGGAGGGGTGGACTTTGACGGCGGGCCGCCCGCTTGCCATCGTTCCGCCCCCGTGCGTCCTCCGCCTGTCTCGCGTGTCCTGCCCCCGCTCCCCGTTCTGCTCCTGGCCGTCCTGCTGCCCCTGAGCGGCCTCGCCGGACCCGCGTCCGCGTCCAAGCGGGCCCAGGGCCGCGCGGAGGCGGACGCCGTGCTCGCCCAGGTGGCCGGGGGCAGCCCCGTGCCCGCCGCCGCCTCGCGCCTGCGCTACCTGCGCCAGGAAGCCTACGCGGCCGAGGAGATTGGCCCCATCCTCCGGAACACGTTCGAGGAGCGCAAGCGCCGCAACCTCGCGTCGCTGCTGGCGTCGCTCGGCGCGCGCGAGGGGGAAGCCACGCTGGTGAAGCTCGCCTCGGATGACGACAGCACCGTGCGCATGTACGCGGCGCAGGGGCTGGCGAAGGTGGGCAGCCGCAACACCGCCGCCGTGCTGCCGCTGCTGCAGGACAAGAGCAGCGGCGTGCGCCGCGAGGCCGCGCGGGCCCTGGGCGCGTCGCGCAACCCGAAGATGGGCCGGTCGCTGATGACGGCCGCCAAGGCGGAGCAGGACCTGGAGGTGCGCGCGGCGCTGCTGGAGGCCGCGGGCGCGTGCGGCGACGCGAAGCAGCGGCCCGGGCTGAAGACGTACCTGGACAGCGATTCGGAGAGCACGCGCTTCGCCGCGGCCCGGGGGCTGTGCCGGCTGGGCGCGCCCGAGGGCTTCGCCTTCGCCCAGAAGCTGCTGGGCAACCCGGACAAGTTCGTGCGGCGCCAGGGGCTCGCGCTCTTCGAGGGCGTGCCGGCGAAGAAGGCCAGCCCCGTGCTGTCGCCGCTCCTGAAGGACGCGGACCGCACCGTCGCCGCCACCGCCGCGCGCGTGCTGTACCAGGGTGGGGACGCGGCCGCGCTGGACTGGCTGGTGCTGGCCTCCTGGAACGCGAAGGGCGAGGAGAAGCTCACCTACGAGAAGGAGCTGGAGGCGCTCCAGCTCGCGGATGACCGGCGCAAGGCCATCCTGCGCAAGGCGGGGGTGGCGCCGTGAGCCTCGCGGGCCTCTGCGCCCTCGCCCTGCTGGCCCAGGCTCCGGCCACTCCTGTGACTCCGGCTCCTAACTCGCGGCCGTCCGTGCCCCCGGCGCGCGCGGTGCCGGCGTCCCTCTCCGCGCCCCAGGCCACCGCGCCCGTGCGGGAGAATGGCTGGAAGCCCCTCACGCCCGAGCAGCGCGCGGCGCTCATCGCGGATCAGGCGGAGACGCCGCTCGCCGAACGCCTGCTGGGGATGAGCGAGAAGTTCCTCAACACCCCGTACGTCATCTCGCCCCTGGGCGAGGGCCAGGGCGTGGACCCGGATCCGACCTTCCGCCTGGACGCGGTGGACTGCCTCACCTTCGTGGAGGAGACGCTGGCGCTGGGCCTGGCGCGCGGTGAGCCGGAGGTGCCGACGCTGCTGGAGCGGATCCGCTACGCGAACACGCCGGCCTACGAGGACCGCAACCACCTGATGGAAGCGCAGTGGCTGCCCAACAACATCAAGAAGGGGCTGCTGGTGGACGTGACGCGGCGCTACGCGAAGGACGACGCCGTCGCCGTCACCAAGACGCTGACGCCGCACACGTGGCAGTCGAAGTCATCCATGGCGCTGCAGCTGCCGCGCGAGCGCCAGCCCGTGGGCACCTTCACCCTCAACATGATTCCGCTGGAGAAGGTGCTCACGCACGCGCGCAACGTGGCCTCCGGCACCATCCTCGTGGTGCTGCGCGAGGACCTGCCCCTGAAGGCCACGCGCGTCACGCACCTGGGCTTCGTGGTGCAGAAGAAGAAGCGCACGTACCTGCGCCACGCGTCGAAGGGCGGCTACAACCGCGTGGTGGACGAGGACCTGGAGACGTTCCTCGCCCGCAACGCGCGTTACGACAAGTGGAAGGTGACGGGCGTGAGCCTCTTCGAGGCCCGGCGTCCGCCGCCCACGTTCGCGGCCCAGCCCGCACCCGTGGCAGGCAGCGCGGCCGTCGGCACGCCCTGACGCCCGCGGGCGGCTAGTGGGCGGGTGGCGCGGTGTCCACTGGCGGGTGGCCCAGCTCCCCCTCGCGCTCCTCTTCCTCCGCGGCGCGCCCGGCTTCGTCCGCCGTGGCGAGCTCCTGGATCTTCACTTCCTCCAGGAGGACGGCGGCGCGCACCTGGTCGGTGTCCGGCACCAGGAGCTCCCACCAGGGCAGCAGGTTGCCGGTGGTCAGCTCATCCACCACGCCCGAGCGTCCGGGACGCACGATGAGTGGGATGCGCTGTTCGTCCAGCACGTCCGCGAAGACCTGGGCGGTGACGGGATCATCCGCGATGCCCGCTCTCACGAACCGGTGTTTGTCCAGCTCATGGGGCAGGGGCAGCCTCCGCTCGCGCATCTCCTCCGCCGACACGAGCGGCGGGTGGTTGGGGCAATCCGTGCAGTTCACGACACTGTCCTGATACTCCGAGCCACACCGAGCGCAGTACCTCATGGAGCCCTCCTGGGCGATGGCTGGAATGTTAGGAACGCTCCGCGCGGATGGCAGGCGGCCCCCCGTGCGAATTCCCCGGGTCAGTGCCGCGCCGCGTCTCCCAGCTCGCCCACCATCCGGCTCAGGCGCTCCACGTCGATGGGTTTTCGCAGCACTGCGTCGCAGTACTCGGCGCCGTCCACCTGGGCATAGCCCGACACGAGGACGACCCGGGCATTCGGCTCACGCTCCTTCACCTGCTGCGCCAGTTCCGTGCCGTTCATTCCGGGCAGGGATTCGTCTGTGACCACGACGTCGGGGTGGGTGTCTTCAAACGCCTTCAGGCCCGCCACGCCGTCCGCGGCGGTGGTGACGTCGAAGTCATCCTCCAACAGCTCCGCCAGCAGCTCGCGGCTGTCCCCGTCGTCCTCCACCAGCAGGACCTTGATTCGCTCGCCATCCATGCGACTTAAGCAACGCGGTGCTGAGGGGGATTCGTCCGGGGTGCCCCGGGCGCGGCGACGGTCGTCTGGCTGCTTCGGGGGAGGGCAGGCAGGAAGGCTTGCGAAAGCCCCTCACGGGCGGACGTGGCACTGCCCATCTTCATGCCCGGAGGTGATTCCATGAAGGTGTTGTTGCGTGGAGTGCATCTGGGGCTGACGGACAACCTCAAGGCGTATGTGGACGAGCACCTGGTCGCTCATATCGAGCGGTTCGCCGAGGACGAGGCGTCGGAAATCGACATCGCGCTCGTGGACATCAACGGGCCCAAGGGAGGCGTGGACAAGGAGTGCCGGGTGACGGTGCGCATGCCCGGGATGGAGGCGGTGCACGTGACGGAGACGGCGGAGACGCTGTTCCAGGCCATCGACGCAACGCGTGACCGGCTGGAGAAGGCCATCAAGCGCGCGGTGGAGCGGCGGCGCAGTGTCGCGACGAACGGCCTGCCGTACGACCTCAACGCGGACGCGTCGAACAACTACTAGGCGGCCTGCCGGCCGTCGCGGCGGAATTGCGAAGGGCCCGGGAATTCCGGATGCCAGCCAGGCATCCGGCCCCCGGGTTCCTTCGGGCCAGTTCCTTGCTGGGGTTGGAAGGTGGACGCTATAAGCGGATCCCCTCACCCTTGGGCTAAAGGACGGCGATGGTCCGCCTCAAGTTCCTGCTGTTCGCACTCCTGGTCCTCGGACTGGGCCTGGCTCATCTCCCGACGCTGTCGGCGCCTCAGCGTGCGCGCGCGGTGGAAGGTGCCGCGCTCCAGGCCGCTACGGGCACCGGCGAGGTCGCACGTCGCGTGGACGCGCGCCGCGCTGAAATCCAATCCCTGGCGCTGAAGCTCGCCAGCGCTCCCGACGTGGCCGCCGCCGTGCACGCGCTTCGCCCCGCGCCCGCGGCGCCGAAGTCTCCGCGCGACCGCAGCGGAAGGGACGCGGAGGAGTCCAGCGCGCCGCTGCCGCTGACGGCCGAGCGCTTCGGCGTGCTGCGCACCGCCGTCCAGGCCGCGCTCCCCAAGGACCTGCAGGGCACGGTGGTGGCGGTGGTGGCCGGTGACGCGAGCTTCCACGCGCGCGCCGACGCCGAGCCGTCCTCCGACGCCGCCGTGCTGGACGTCCCGGCGCTCGCCAAGGCGGGCACGTCCGTGGTGGACGCCTTCGGGGCGCCGCATGTCTTCGCGGCCGTGCCGCTCGCGTGGAATGACGAGCGGATCCCGGCTCCGGCGGTGACGCTGGTGGTGGGGGCCCCCCTGGTCGCGGACGCCGCGCTGCAGGGCGCGCTGGATGCGTCCGGCGTGGCCGCGCTGGGGCTCGTGCAGGGCGACAAGGTGGTGGGCGGCGTGGGCGCGGAGAAGGCGAAGCTCGAGGGCGCGCTGCCCAAGGTGGCCGCGGGCGCGAAGGACACCGTGCTGGAGACGGGGTCGCTCCAGGCGCTGGGCCCGGTGCAGTTGCCGGTGTTCACCAGCGGCGATGCGATGGGCGGACAGGCCCCGCTGTTCGTGGGCGCCCGCCAGCCGCTGCAGGGCACGCCGTATGAAGTGCTGGTCATCGCGGGGACGGCGGCGACGCTGGCTCCGCTGGCCGCGTATCAGCACAGCGCGCTGCTGGGGCTCGCGGGGCTGCTGCTGCTGAGCCTGCTGTGGACGGCGCTGATGGGCGGAGGTCGCCGCTCGACGTCCGACGAGGAGGCCACCGCGGGCAATGGTGGGGACACGCTGGGCTGGTCGGCGGCGCTCGCCGCGCAGCCCACGCCGGCCGCCGTGGCGCCTCCGCCGGCCGCCGCCGCGCCGCTGGCGGATCCGTTCGGGTCGGCTTCGTCCTCGGAGCCGCGGTCGAATCCGTTCGGGTCGGCCCTGTCGCCGGAGCCGGTGTCCAATGCGTTCAGCGCGGTCGCGCCGCCGCCCGTTCGTCCGGCCTCGGATCCGTTCGGGGGCGCGGATGCGTTCCCGTTCCCTCCGGCGGGGTCGTCCCCGTCCGGGCCGCTGACGGATCCGTTCGCGATGCCGCCTCCTTCGGCCTCCGCGGATCCGTTCGCGATGCCGCCGCCTTCGGCCGCGCCGATTCCGCTGTCGAACCCGTACAGTGCGCCGGCTCCGGATCCGTTCGCGGGGGTGGAGTCGTTCCCGTTCCCGTCGCCGCCCTCGGCCTATCCGCCGCCGGCCGCGGAGCCGTTCACGCCGCCCCCGGCGTACGCGCACAACGCGCCGATGCCCTTCGACCACGCGCCCCCGTCGAACGAGCCCATCGCCCAGGCGGCCCCGCGCCACGGTGCGTTCGCGTTCGAGGATCAGCCCACGGCGGCGTACTCGCTCCAGCAGGCGGCCAACCCGTTCGCGCTGGCGGCGGCGCAGTCGTCCGAGCAGGACGCGGACTCCAACCCGGAGACGACGCGCGTCGCGGCCATCCCGCGCGAGCTGCTCCAGGCGAGCACGCGGCCCACGTCGGAAGCCATCCCGATGCCGCCCCCGCGCTCGCACGCATCCCAGGCGATTCCGCTGCCGGGCGGCAACAGCGCGGCGGCGGTGGCGCTGTCGGAGGAGCAGCACTTCCAGGACGTCTTCCGCGAGTTCGTCACCACGCGCGAGCGCTGCGGCGAGGCGGCGGACGGCCTGACGTACGACAAGTTCGTGCAGAAGCTGCGCAAGAACAAGGAGCAGCTCGTCACGAAGTACGCGTGCAAGACGGTGCGCTTCCAGGTCTACGTGAAGGAGGGCAAGGCCGCCCTCAAGGCCACGCCCGTCAAGGACTGACGGCCGGCGGTCGTTGAGCACCGTGTCGTGCCCGAAGGCCCGGGACCTCTTCGCGAGGTGCCGGGCCTTCTTGCGTGGTGCGTCCGCTTGGGGGGCCGCGTTCAGCTGGCGCGGGGGAGCACGACGCTGAAGCGGGCGCCGTGGCCCGGATCTCCGCCGACTTCCAGCCGGCCTCCGTGCTCCTGGAGGATGCGCGCGGCGATGGCGAGGCCCAGACCGGTGCCGCCGTCCTTGGTGGTGAAGTAGGGCTCGAAGATGCGGGCGCGGTGTTCAGCGGGGATGCCCGGCCCGTCGTCCTCCACCTCGATGACGGCGTCCACGTCGGTGCCCTTCACACGCACGCGCAGGGCGCCGCCCTTGCCCGTCATCGCCTCCTCCGCGTTCTTCACCAGGTTGACGAGCACCTGGGTGAGCTGGTCGCGGTCCGCGCGGGCCACCACGCCCGTCTGGAGCGCGGGCAGCAGCTGGATGCCCTCCGGAGGCGCGGCGTAGAGGGAGAGGACTCCCTGGGCCAGCTCTCCCAGGTCCACCGGGGCGAGCTGGGGTTTGGGCAGGCGCGCGAATCGGCTGAACTCGTCCACGATGCGCCGCAGCCGCTCCACCTCTTCCAGGATGACGCCCGCGCTCTCCTTGAAGAGGGACGGGAAGCTGGGGTGGCGCGCTTCGTGCGCGGCGAGCAGCGTCTCCAGCGACATGCGGATGGGGGTGAGGGGGTTCTTGATTTCATGCGCCAGCCGGCGGGCCACTTCCTGCCAGGCGGCGATGCGCTCGGTGGCCATCAGCCGTTCGGTGGTGGCCTTCAGTTCGGACGTCATGTGGTTGAACGTCCGGACGAGCTCGCCCACCTCGCCGGAGGCCCGCGCCGTCACCTGCACGTCCAGCGCGCCTTCGGCGACGCGGCGAGCGCCGGAGGTGAGAGCCTCCACCGGCCGCGTCATCCACCGCGAGACGAGCATGCCCAGCAGGGCGGCGAAGGCGAGGCCCAGGCCCGCCAGGAGGAGGAAGGCGCGCATGACGCCTTCTTCCGCCTCGCGCGCGGCGGCGCGGCTGAAGGTGAGGCGCACCGAGGCGGAGTCACCCAGGGGCAGCATGCGCGCCACGGTGGGCGGGGCCGCGCTGCCCGCGTGCGCCACCTGCGAGTCGCCGGACAGGAGCGTCACGTCCGCCTGGGTGAGGCGCGCCAGGTGCTGGGCGAGGCCGTCGTCCAGCACCACGCCGCCCACGGCCCACAGGCGCACGTCGCCGTAGTCCACGGGGCGCGCGGTGACGAGGGCGAGCACCTGTCGCAGGCCCGCGTCGCCGCGCACGTCCACGCGCACCGGGACGGGCCGGGGGGACCTCTCCTTCGTCACGGAGAACAGCACGGCGTCCGGATCGCCGCGCCGGGCGGGCAGGTGCCCGGAGGACAGCACCGTGCCGTTGCGGTCGAACAGGGTGAGGACGGTGAGGCCCCGGCTCTTCATGAGGCCCTCGGCGGTGCCGGCCTGGATGGCGCGCATGGGGCGGTCGCGCGCCTCGCGCACCAGGTCCTCCATGGCGGGGCTCTCCACGAGCTCCTCCACGGCACGGCGCGCGTTGGAGGCGGAGCGTTCCAGCGACTCCTGCGCGGAGGCGGTGGCGGCCGTCATGCGCGCGTCGAGTTCGCGGGACAGCGTCTCGCGCAGGCGCGTCAGCGTCAGGGGCACCACCACCGCCAGCGGCACCAGCGCGAGCAGGGCGAAGGCGAACGCGAGCCGGGTCCTCAGCCGCATGCGGCTTCTTCTTTCGGGGTGACGCGGTTCACGGCTGGCTTTCGCGCGCCGGGTTCTCGGTGGGCATTCCCCTCGCGCCCGTTTGCAGCGGAGTCGTTCACGGTCGGTCGGTGCGACCCGATTGCGCAGTGGGCACTCGCTTCGCGTCGGTGCGCTTCGGCGCCGCTCACGGTCGGCCTCCACCACCGGAGGCCTCGGCGGGCGCGAGCCATGCGCCTTCCATCACCGGGAGGCCCTGCGCATCCAGCACCAGGCCCATCACTTCCGGCGCTGCTCGCAGCCCCAGTCCCTGCGCGTACAGGGGGATGAGCGGCACGGAGGGGGCCAGTGCCAATGCCCGTTCGCGGCTGCGTGCATCGCGGGCCCCGGCGTCCGTCAGCGCCCCGATGGGCGGCAGCTCCACGCCCAACAGGTCTCGCCGTCCTCCCGCCTCCAGCACCAGCGCCAGCGCGGGGCCGGGGAGGGGAGGCAGCAACAGCGCGCTCAGCATCAACTCGAAGTCGCCCCGGGCCTGACGGCTTCGCAGCGCGGCGCGCGACTGCGGCTCCAGCGCGACGGTGTAGCCCTGCTCGTGCAACTTCACCTGGATGCGCTCGGCCACCGCGCGCTGATCCGCCAGCGCGGCGTCGTAGGCGAGCGTCACCTTGCGCGCCGTGCCCGCGGGCGGGGCTTGAGGCCGGGCCCTGGGGCCCTGGGGCAACAGCGCGGGCGGCAGCAGGTTCGCCATGGGCACGGCGGGCCCCTTCACGAACAGCCGCGTGAGGTCGTCGCGGTCGATGGCGCTTTCAATCGCCTGTCGGAAGTCGGGCGGCACCTTCCTTGGCGAATACGCCAGATACGTCGCGTACAGCGCCGCGCCCGTGAGCGTGTCGTTGTCCGGCGGCGTGCCCAGCTCCACCTGCACCTGCCGCGAGCTCCACAGCCGTGTCAGGCCCCGTTCATCGGTGGCCGTGAGCGCCAGCCGGTCCAGGTACGGCCGCCCTTCCGGCCACGCGAGCTGCGCCTCCAGCACGCCCTTGCCCGCGGCGCTGAACGGGCCCGACGCGGGCGACGGCGGGGGCGCGAGCGCCGGGTGACAGAGCGACCGCTCCAGGTCCGGCCACGGGAAGGCCAGCGCCAGCTCCAGCGTGGCGCCCGAGGACGTCACCTGCCGGCCCTCGCCGCGCAGCGGGTACAGCAGCGCGCGGTAGGGCGACGGCGTTTCGGGGGACGACAGCCGCGTCCAGGCTCGGGCCACCGCGGTGGCGCTGGCGGCGGAGGGCAGCGTCACGCGCAGGGCCTGGGGCAGGGGACGCGACAGCTCGCGCGCCAGCGTCGGACGCGCCTTGCCGTCCGTGTCCAGGCGACACACGGGCCGCGTCAACAACCCCAGCAGCGCGGCCTCCATCGGCGTGTCGGCGAGCGCGGGCTCTCCAATCTCTGGTGGGCCTGCATGCGCCGCGCGCAGCTCCCCTCCGTAGCGGGGACGACCCGCCGCCAGCGTCGGCGTGGAGGCGAGGAGGACGAGGCCCGCGAGGGCGGAGCGGATCATCACGGTGCACCCTGACGCAGGAGGAACAGCTCGCTCGTGCCGTCCGGTTTCCAGGAGCCCACGAGGACCTCGCGGCGCTTGTCACCGTCCAGATCCGCCGTCACCACGTTCAAGGCCCGGCCCGCCGGAAGCGCGCCCTGCCACAGGGGCTCGTGCGCCATCGGCGCGTCCGTTGCCAACGACAGCACGCGCAGCACGTCCGGTGAAGGCTGGAGCTGGGGCGACGTGGTCAGCAGCTCCGGAAGCCCGTCACCATCCAGGTCCCCCAGCGCGCTGCCCACGCCCAGCCCCGACAGCCGCGCGGGCGCGGACGCCGGCCGCGCATAGAGCGACGCCGTGCCGTCCGCGTGGACGAACAACATCCGCGGTGCCGCGAAGCTCGCCGTGCCGAACGGCGCGGGCACGCTGAGGGCACGCCCATCCGCCAGCCGCACCTCGGGCGCGAAGACCGTCTGCCCTGGCACGAACGTCCCTCGCTCCGAGGTCCCCAGCGGCGCGGCCTCCAGCGTCCCCGAAGGGCGCAGCGTCCCCTTCGCCTTGTCCAGCACGAGCAGCTCACCCCGCGCGTACCGCGTGCTCCACGCGGCCAATCGCGGTGGCCCCGCGAGCACCGCCAGCGCCCCGAAGGGCTCGCGCGTCGTCGCCGTCGAGGGCGACCCTTCCAGCTCCCGCCGCGCGAGGATCCGTCCATCCGCGCCGAACACCACCACCTCGTGTGCGGTGAGCGCGGCCACCTCGTCGCGCCCGTCTCCGTCCAGGTCGCCCGCGGCCAGCGCGGCCAGCGGTGTCTCCAGCCGCGCGAACACCGCGCCCAGCAACCGGACGGGCCGCTTCTGCTGCGGCCCGGGCCCTGGCGTCCCGGTGGACGGCGTCCCCACCGCGGCCAACGCCAGCACCGACGCATCCGCCTCCACGCCTTCAGCCACGGCGGCGGCGGGCTTCGGCGGACGCGTGGGCGTGCGGCCGGACCAGAAGTTCACCCACGTGCCCAGCACGTCACCGCGCGCCACCAGCTCGCCGCCCTCCAGGTCCAGCGTGAGCCGCGCCAGCGAGCGGGCCCCCTGTTCGCGGGCGGTGGCCTCGGCGCGTTCAGGCGGGACCTCCAGCACCACCGGGCCCAGTTGCTGTGCCGCGAGCCGGGACGCCAGCAGCGTCCCGAACGCACGGCGCAGCTCGGCGGATCCACCGGACAGGGACACCGCGACGGGCGCCTCCGCGGGCGCGGCGCGGATCGCATCCGCCACGGCCTGGGCAAGCCGGGCCGTGGCAGGGGGCGCGCCTTCCGCCTCGGAGGCCCCGGCGGGCAGGGCGAAGGCGAGCGCGAGGAACAGCGACAGGAGCGAGCGACTCACAGGCCCTTCTTGCCACCTTCCTCGATGAAGAAGTTGTCCGGCGTCACCTGTCCGGGCGGCGGGGCCTCGGCGGTGGGCTGGGTGCCTTCGAGGAAGGGCTCCAGGCGGCCCGGAACGGAGTTGCCGGCGAGCAGGCCCGTGGCCGGATCAATGCGCACCTGCGTGATGCCCGGGGGCACCTCGAAGTCGCGCGCGGGCAGGCCCTCTTCGGCCACGCGCATGAAGTTGAGCCAGATGGGCAGCGCGGCCCGGCCACCCGTCTCGCTGCTGCCCAGGGGCGAGTTGTCATCGAAGCCCACCCACGCGCTGGCCACCCAGTCCATCGTGTAGCCGGAGAACCACGTGTCCTTGGACTCGTTGGTGGTGCCCGTCTTGCCCGCGGCCGGACGGTTCAGCTCGCGCACCGCGCGCGCCGTGCCCTCCTCCACCACGCTGCGCATGAGCGACGTGGCCAGGTACGCCACCGCCGGGGGCAGCGTCTCCTCGAAGGCGGGCTGGTGCTCCTCCAGCACGGTGCCCTTCGCGTCGCGCACGCGCAGCAGCTCCAGCGGCTCCGCGTAGCGGCCGTTGGACTGGAGCGTGGCGTACGCGTTGACGGCCTCCAGCATCGTCACCTCGCCGGTGCCCAGCGCCAGCGTGAGGTTCTCCGGCAGCGGCGAACGGATGCCCGCCCGGCGCGCGAAGTCGATGGCGGTCGCGGGCGTGATGGCCTCGATGAGCCGCACGGACACCGTGTTCTTCGACTTGGTGAGCGCCGTGCGCATCGACATGGGGCCTTCGAACTGGCCATCGAAGTTCTTCGGCTTCCACGCCTTGCCCGTGTACGGGTCGCGGATGGTCTCCGGCGCGTCGTTCACCGTGGACAGGGGTGTGAAGCGGCCACTCGCCAGCGCGGCGGCGTAGATGAAGGGCTTGAAGGACGAACCCGGCTGCCGCTTCGCCTGCGTGGCGCGGTTGAACGAGGAGCGCTCCGCGTCGTAGCCGCCCACCATCGCCACCACGTTGCGGTTGGCGGGGTTGATGACCACGAGGCCGCCCTGCACCAGCGGCACCTGATCCAACGTGGCCTCCACGAAGGCCGGAGCCGGCGGCGCCTTGAGCACGCGCACGAACACCAGTTCCCCGGGCGTGAACACGTCCGCGATGCCCTTGGGCGCCTTCTTGCCCTTCTGCCGCGCCCAGGTGACGGACGCGAAGGACACCTCCGCGGTGCGGCCCACCAGGTCCACGCGGGCCACGTCGCGCTTGGGGTCCACCTCCAGCACGTAGCCGGTGAGGCGCAGCCCCTCCTCCATCGGCTTGAGGATGACGCGGCCGGCGCGCTCGCGCTCGGGGGACTGGGGCGCTTCCTCTTCCTCTCCCTCGGTGGCGAGCTCCGGCGGTGGCTGCTCCTCGGCGCCTTCGGCTTCGGGCGCGAGCGCCTTGGCCTGGGGCGTGGGCGCGGCGGCGGGGGCCTGGGCGAGCGGCGCCAGGTCCGCGACATAGCCCTGATCCTTCTGCCGGCGGCCGGCCTCCTCGATGCGCTGGACGATGAGCGCGCGGTAGCGAGACCACGTCGGCTCGTCCAGCTTGCCCTGGGCGCCGCGGTAGCCCTGCCGCCGGTCCACCGCCTCCAGGCCGTCGCGCACGGCCTTCTCGGCCACGGCCTGGAGCCGGGGCAACAGCGCGATTTCAACGCGCAGGCCGCCCTCCATGACCGTCTTCTCGCCGTAGCGCTCCACGAGCGTGCGGCGGATCTCCTCCGCGTAGTACGCGCCCGCGCTGGGCGCCTTGCGCGGCGCGAGCACGATGGGCTTCTCCTTCTCCGCGTCCACCACCGCGCGCGGCACGAAGCCCTGGCCGGCCATCTGCTCCAGCACGTAGCGCTGGCGCTGCTTGGCGCGGGTGATGTTCGTCACCGGGTTGATGCGGTGCGGCTGCTGCACGGTGCCCGCGAGCACGGCGGCCTCGCCCACCGTCAGGTCCTTCGCGTGCTTGCCGAAGTAGAAGAGCGCCGCCTCCTCCAGCCCGTAGCGCCGCTGACCGAAGTACACGCCGTTGATGTAGAGGCTGAGGATCTGATCCTTGGTGAGGGCCTGCTCCAGGCGCGGCGTGAGGATCCACTCGCGGATCTTCCGGCCGATGGTGCGCTCCGGCGTGAGCAGCATGTTCTTCACCACCTGCTGCGTGAGCGTGGACGCGCCGGACTTGCGGCTGCCGGGGATGAGGTTCTTCACGACCGCGCGCAGGATGCCGAAGGGGTCCAGGCCCTCGTGCTTGTAGAAGTCCGCGTCCTCGGCGGCGAGGAAGGCGTTGCGCACGTGGGCCGGCAGGTCCTCGATGCGGATGAGCGTGCGGCGCTCCAGCGCGAACTCCGCGCAGAGGGTGCCGTCCGCGCACGTCACCTTCGTCACCTGCGGCGGCAGGTAGACGCGCAGCGACTCCACGGAGGGCAGGTCGCGGCTGTAGTAGGCGTACGTGGCCACGCCCGCGGCGATGGCGAGCACGAGGCCCACGAGCCCCGTCACCAGGAGCCGCTTCGTCCACCGCCACAGCGTGGCGCCGAAACCGCGCCGGCGGGGCGGCGGTGCCCCGGTGGGGGCCGGAG
>NZ_RAWA01000183.1 GCF_003611675.1 Corallococcus sp. CA053C | reverse complement strand
CCCTGGACGTCCCCCTCCCCCTGTGACAAGGCCCTTCTGCCAGGGTCTCCACGTGCCTGACCGCTGCTCCAGCCGGAGGGCGTGACTACCTTGGGCCTCGACGAGGGGCCCCTTCCAGTACGAAACGAGGCTGCGAATGGCGACGTCGAAGCGTGGATTGGTGGAGAAGGTGAAGCGCGCGGTCACCCAGGTGGGCACCCGAGGGGCGCGCGCCCTGGTGCAGACGGCCCTGGGCACGGCGTCGGCGACGGTCCGGACGGTGGACTCGCTCCAGGTGAAGCTGGGCAAGAAGGTCCCCGCCGCGCGCGGCAAGGCCAAGGCCACGACGGTCCGGAAGGTGGAGGCGGCCAAGCACACCCCGTCCACGACCCCGCGCAAGGCGGCGGCCCCGGCGCGCAAGGCGGCTCCCGCGCGCAAGGCGGCGGTCCGCAAGACGGGCAGCAAGGTCGTGGCGGTGCCCGCCGCGGCGAAGCGCCGCACCGCGAGCAAGGCCCCCGTGGCGAAGAAGGCCGCGGCTCCGGCGAAGAAGGCCGCGAAGACCTCGCGCCGCGGCAAGTAGGAGCTTCATCCCGCGCGGCGCGGACCGGCCCGGGGAGTTCTCCAGGGTCGGGCGGCTCGCGCGGAAGCGGCGCCTGGAAGCCTTCAGCGCCGGGCGGCTTGCGAAGGCTGCATCCCGAAGCCTCCAGCGCCAGGCGGTTCGCGGAGGCCGCTCCGGGGCCACGCCTGGGGCGCGGAGTCCCCGGCGCGGCGCTGCTTCAGCGGACCGCGTTGCGGGGCGCGCTCTTGCGGGCCGGGGGCGGGGCCTTGCGCTTGGGCACGGTGCGCGTCACGGAGCCGGGGCGGCGGGCCACGGCGGCGGCGCGCTCCTTCTCCTCGGCGGCCTTCAGCGCCGCGGCGCGCACGGCCAGCTGCTCCGCCTGCTGCGCCCAGCGCCGCTTGAGCACGTCGCGCAGGCCGTCCGTCTGCAGGTCCACCTGCGCCTGGTTCAGCCGGTAGTGCAGGTCCTCGCGCAGCGTGCCTCGCGTCAGGGCCGCGCTCGCCGCGCCCGACACGCCCACCACCACCTTGGGCCGCTCCTCCTGCATCTGCAGGCAGCGCAGGATGAGCCCCTGCGCGTCCAGCGGCAGCTTCGCCACGTCCGCGACGAAGAGCACGCCGTTGGGCTGCCGCAGCGCCCCGGGGAGCTCCGCCGCCTGACGCACCTCCGTCAGCGGGACGCCAAAGTTGCGCGCGGCTTCCTCCGCCCAGGCACGGCGCTCATCCTCGGTCCCTCCATGGATGAGCAGCGACGCACGGTTGGAGACGAGGTCTTCTTCTCGATAGCCTCGAGGAGCCACGGGATGCCCTGCCCTTCTAGGAAAGCGGGTCCTCGCAAAGTCTAACGCCCTCCTGGGTCGCCTGTTCAATCCCTTACTTGGGAGAAATGAGCAGGGACCCGATTCACGAGCAGCGGAAGACTGGACATCCGTTCATCGGACAAGGGGACCGCGCGCGGCCTGGAAGCCCGGCCCCGCGGCGCGAGCCCTCAGGCGGTGGGCACCACCATCACCGGGCGGCGGCAACGCGCCACCAGCTCTCGCGCCACCGCGCCCTGCAGCATGTCCGGCACGACTTCGTGACGCTCCGACGTGCCCACGCACACCAGGTCCACGCCCTCGCGCTCCGTGGCCTGGCAGATGGCGAGCGCCACGTCGTTCCCGCTCACGCCCTCCACGCTCCAGTGCACCGCCAGGGCGACCGCGTCCCGGGGCACCTGGTCCCAGAGCCGTTTGAGCACCGCGTCCCGCTCGCCCGCGGGCTCCGGGAGCACGCCGTGCACGTCCCGGGGGCCCCGCTCGCGGCCCCGGAGCTGGTGCACGTGCAGCAGGTGCACGCGGCCGCCGGGCCCCACCAGCGTGCACGCCTGCGCGATGGCCTGTCCCGACGCGGCCGTGAAGTCCACCGGCACCAGCACGCTGCGGGGCGGAGGGATGCGGCGCGGCTCGCGGGCGCCGGGCGGGGTGCACGCCACCGACCGCTCCGCGTGGCGCAGCACGCCTTCGGACACCGAGCCGTGCCACAGCCGCTGCACCCCGCCGCGCAGGTGCATGCCCACCACCGTCAGGTCCACGGCGTGCGCGTGGGCCACGTGCAGCAGGTGGTCCGCCGGGCGGCCATAGCCGGGCTCCAGCACCACCTCCACGCGGCCCTCGCCCTCCAGGTCCCCCACGCGCTCGCGCACCTCGCGGTGCAGCACCCGCTCCACCACCGGGTCCAACGCCTCGATGTCGCGCGCCTGCGGGGCCAGGAGCTCCACGTGCACCGGGCTGTGGATGCCCAGCCGCTCGCGCTCCTCCGCGGGCGAGCACACGAAGGTCGCCAGCACGTCGCACCCGCCCACCCTGCGCAGCTCGCGCAGGAAGGTGAGCGCCGCGCTCGACGTGGACGACCGGGGGTCCACCCCCACCATCACCAGCAGCCGGCGCCGGCCCCGGGCCCAGTCCAAGAGCGCCGTGTCCCGCCGCACCACCAGCACCGGGGCACAGCCGTGACGGGCCAGCCGTTCCGCCAGGGACGTCTTCCTCCAGGCGGAGGTGCGCCAGCCCTGCGCGGCCACCACCACCAGCCGGGCGTCGCGACAGTCCTCCTCGCCCAGCAGCGTGTCCACCGAGCCCCCCCGGTGCATCCGGGGCTGCACCGTGCCCGCGAGCGACCGCAGGCGCGCGGACTCCGCCGCGAGTCCGGCCTCCATCACAGCCAGGGCGTCAGGGGCCTCCGCGTCCGGGACCTCGTCGGCCACGCCCAGCAGCACCAGGGGCTCCCCCAGTCGGCAGGCGATGGTCGCCGCCACGGTGGCCGCGTGGGCGGCATCGGCGGACAGGTTGGTTGCGCAGATGATGGCCATGGCTGCCCCCTGGGAGGAAGCAACGCCCGCTGGCGCTTCCCCGCCAGAAGGATGCGCACGCCCACCCCCAGGTGGCGGCCCGCCTTCCATGCCGGCCTGCCTGCTCTCCGCGCCGGAGCCTCAGCGGGACCCGGTCCCCGGGGAGTGGCCTTCAGCGCAGCAGCTGCTGGTGGCCGTCGTGGTTGGTGTGGTCCTGGTCCTCGCCTACGCCGCCGCGCTGGTGCTCGCGACCGAAGGTGGACAGGAACGCGCCCTGCGAGTTGCTGGCGTACTGGTACGCCCGGCCCCACGGGTCCAGCGGAACGACGGGCAGGTAGTGGGGCACGAGCAGCGCGTCCAGGTTGCCCTCCTCCGGCAACCGGCCCTGGTGCTCGGCGCGGTAGCGCTCCAGCGCGTCCAGGATGACGGCGAAGTCGGCGTGGATGCGCTTGGCCTGCTCGCTGTCGCGGCGGTGGAAGGCGGTGAGCACCAGCGCCACGACGAGCCCCAGCGCGAACACCACCGCGACCCACGGCAGCGGTGAGCGGCGGGACTTCTCGGACACGGCGGAGGAGTGGGACAGGGCGGCCATGGCGCGCCCACCCTACCAAACGACCGCACCCGGAAAACGGGGGACTTCAGAGGGCCCGGTACAGCGGCACGGGCTGCTGCTTGCCCTTCAGGCGCACCGGGGGGAGGTCCTCGAAGGCCGTCTCGTTCGCGTTCACCAGGTCGCGCGTGCGCTCGCCCACCAGGATTTCCCCCGGGCCGGCCAGCGCGCACAGCCGCGAGGCCACGTTCACCGCATCGCCGATGCAGGTGTACTCGGCCCGGAGCGCGCTGCCGATGTTGCCGGACACCACCACGCCCGAGTTGAGCCCCACGCCCAATTCCAGCACCAGGGGCTGCCCCTCGCGGCCGTGGGCCACCCACTCGGCCTCCGCCACCGCGCGCAGCTCCACGAAGGCCTCCATCATCATCTTCGCGCACTGCAGGCCCCGGAGCGCGTCGTCCGGACGGGCCACGGGCGCGCCGAACACCGCCATCAGCCCGTCGCCCAGGAACTTGTCCAGCGTGCCGCCGCAGGTGAGCACCGCGTCCGACAGCCGGCCCAGCACCTGGTTGAGCACCGCCACCACCTGTTCGGGCGGGAGGCTCTCCGCGAGCCCGGTGAAGTTGCGGATGTCCGCGAACAGCACCGTCACCTCGCGCTTCTCCCCGGCGAGCACCGCCGCGTCCGCGCTCTTGAGGATCTCCTCCACCACCGCGTCGGACGTGTAGCGCGCGAACAGCTTGCGCATGCGCTCCGTCTCGCCCGTGCGGCGCACCACGCTCTCGATGCGCGCCGCCAGCTCGTCCATGGACGCGGACTTGTTCACGTAGTCGTCCGCGCCCGCGCGCAGGCCCCGCACGCGCTCCGCCTCGCGGTCGTTCGCGGTGAGCACGATGATGGGGATGGCGCTGCGCGGGCCCTCCTTCAGCCGCCGGCACAGCTCCACGCCGTCCAGCCCGGGCATCTCCAAATCGCTCAGCACGATGGACGGCTGCAACCGCCCCATGCCCTCCAGCGCCTCGTACGGATCCTGGAAGCAGAGGACCTCGTAGCCCAGCGCCACCAGCCCCTCCTGCACGAACGCGCACGCGAGCGGGCTGTCGTCCACCACCACCACGCGGCGGCGCCCCTCCATCGCGGGGCGGGGCATGTCCTGCCGTCCGGCGATGCGGTTCTGCACGCCCAGCGCTTCGTAGATCTGCTTGTACGTGCAGTGCCCCTGCTCGACGAGGATCTCCCCCAGCCGGCGCCCGTCGCGCCGCTGCCGCGCCAGGGACTCCGCCAGCTGCGCGAGCGTCACGTACTTGAGCCCCACCAGCAGCTCGCCCAGCGGCGGCTGCGCGGGCCCCTTGTCCTGCTGGTTCAGGCCCAGCGCCTCGCCGAGCGCGTCCTGAATCTGCTCCCGCGACACGTAGCCCAGGGAGATGAGCGCCTCGCCCACGCGCTGCCCGGTGAGCGCCTGCAGCGCGAGCGCCTCCTGCACCTGCCCCGGCGAGACGACGCCCAGCTTGAGCAACAGGTCACCGAAGAGGGGGCTCGAAGCACTCATGCGGCAACCTCCGCCCCCCGTCGACAGAACCGGGAGCGAGACACGGGCGGCCCGGCGCGCGCCCTGCCGCACAGCGTAACCCAACCCCGCCCCCGAAGCCTCCAGCCCTCCAGGGTGTGATGGAACCCAGGGGAACCCAGGGTCAGTGCGGGAAGACGCGGGTGAAGGCGAGGGCGAGCTCCAGGACAATCAGTGCGACGATCATGACCTCCAGGATGTGGGAGCGGTCGATGTCCACCTCGCCCTTGAGCAGGCCATACGTCTGCGCGAGCAGCTGCTGCTTGCGCGTGACGGAGCCCTGCCACGCGGGGATGCGCATGCGGCGCACGGCGCCCTCGTAGACCTTGGCCAGGTAGAAGTCGCCGATGATCTTCAGGCTGTTCTCCACCCGCTCCACGAACTCGTTGAGGTCCACGAGCGTGCCCAGCGTCTCGCGCGCGAGGCTGCGGTAGGGGCTGCGGAACAGCGTCGTCCAGCCGGGCTTGCGCGCCTGCACCTCGTCGTGGATCCGCGCGATGTGTTTGTCCAACCGCTCGTCGTAGTAGCGGAACTCCAGGAGCTGCGCGTTGGCGATCTCCAACAGGTCCGGGATGTCGCGCGAGCCGGACGGCTCGTAGACGAAGGCGGAGTTCCAGTCCACGACGACCAGGTCGTGCGCGGTGTAGCTGAAGCGCACCTGCGTGACGGCCTCGCGCTCGCGCGGCGCGAGGTCCGGCGTGCCCACCTCGCCCAGGAGCAGCCGCGCGATGTCCGCGCGTTCAAACAGCTCCTCCGCGGACGGGTTGCCCTGGATGCGCTCGGCGAAGATGACGGTGTAGCTCTCGCTCTGGTCCCACAGGTGGGGCTCCTGCGTCGCGGAGGCGATGGTGCGACGCACGCCCTCCACCAGCTCCCGCGCCAGGTCCTCCAGGGCCTGGCTGTCATAGAGCTCGTCGGCGACCTCGGTGAGCGTCTCCCAGGTGGTGCCGGACGTCACGGGGACGCGCAGGATGATGGACGCGGCGCCATGGTCGAAGAGGCGCGCGGTGGCGTCCACCGTGACGGGGCCGCCGCGCAGCGCGAGCGGCTTGCGACCCAGCTCATAGGCGACGGGAGGGTTGGGCAGCTGGATGTACTGGCTGTTCTCGCGCGACAGCTTCAGCCGGCGCGAGTCCTCCGACAACGCCTTGCGTGCGCGCTCCAGGTCGATCTCCTCCGCGATGTCGAACGTGCGGTAGCAGAGGATGTGGGCCTGTTCGAAGAGCAGCGGAACTCCCGCGGGCACGGACATGGTGCGTCCACCCTACCGCGCGGCGTCTTCCCACAGGACGGGAAGTTCCAGCGCGAGCGCCTCGAATGGCTCCGCGTGGACCGTCTCTTCCTCCAGGTGGGTGGCAAGCAACAGGTAGTGCGGCCCCTCCAGGCGGAAGACCTCCAGGGTGCGTTGGATCGGATCCACCAGCCAGACGTGTTTCACTCCCTCCCGCGCATAGGCCACCAGCTTCCGGGCCCGGTCGAGTCGAGCCGTGGAAGGGGACAACACCTCGCACAGCCAATCGGGCGCCATCGTGAAACCCACCACATCCGGCAGTTCGGGCATGCGTTCCCGACGCCAGCCCGCGATGTCCGGCACCAGGACATCGCGGCCCAGGTGCAGCTCCGGCTCGAAGAGGAGGATCCATCCTCCGGGACCCCCGCGTCCCCGGCCAAAAGGCCATCGAAGCTCGGCATAGAGGTAGGAAGCCGCGGAGGCATGCCGCGATGCGGGGCGTGGGCTCGCATGCAGCTCGCCAGCGACAATCTCCCCCACCTGGTTCGGAGGGAGCGCTTCGAGGTCGGCGTAGGTCGCGGGCTTTCGGGTCATCTCTGGGACAACCAATCTAGCAGGTAGGGCCATGGCCGGACACTCTCATGCCCGTCTGACACGCTTTCCCTCGGGTGTACCCCGACGCCGGGAGCCCCGGAAGGCCCCCGGATGTTTCACGCGAACTGTCTCTTCAGTCGCCGCCGCCCTCGGGCAGGACGACCCCGATGCCTCCGGGTCCCCGTGCATCGTCGGGCAGGTGGCCGATGTGGCCGGGCGTGGGGAGGGGACGGTCCCCCGCCTGACGCTTGAGTTCCTGTTCGTCCTCCGGAAGCTGCGGTTCCTTCCGGGGGCTGTCGTGCTCGCCCATGGTGGCTCCTTCCCAGGTGAGAGGGTTTGACCTCTCTCAAGCTAGGGAGCCCGCGCCCGGGTCGGCACCCCGTACCCGTCCGTCCGCGGAGCGTGCAGGGGACCTGGGAACCCTACGCCGGGCCCCGGGGGCGCGAGGGCGGCGCGAGCGTCGTGCGCACGTCCCACAGCTCCGGGAAGAAGCGCAGGTCCAGCGCCTTGCGCAGGAACCCCACGCCGGACGAACCGCCGGTGCCCTGCTTGAACCCGATGATGCGCATCACCGTCATCATGTGCCGGTAGCGCCAGAGCTGGAACCGCTCCTCGGTGTCCACCAGCTTCTCGCACATCTCATACGCGTCCCAGTGCTTGTCCGTGTCCTCGTAGATGCGGCGGAACACCTCCATCACCTGGGCGCTCTTCTCATACGGCTGACGCCAGTCGCGCTCCACGTGGCTCGCCGGCACGTCGTGTCCCTTGCGCGCCAGGTGCCGCAGGAACTCGTCGTAGATGCCCGGCGACTCCAACAGCCGCTCCAGCTCCGCGTGCACGTGGGGCACGTGCTGGAAGGGCTTCAGGGCACTCTCGTCCTTGTTGCCCAGCAGGAACTCCACCTCGCGGTACTGCGCGCTCTGGAAGCCCGACGCGTGGCCCAGCGTGTCGCGGAACTCCAGGTACTCGTTGGGCGTGAGCGTCTCCAGCACGCTCCACTGTTCGAAGAGCATCCGCTGGATGTGCGCGACGCGCGCGAAGATCTTGAAGGACGGCTCCAGCCGGTCCGCCTGGATGTAGCGGATGCACGCGGACAGCTCGTGGATGAGCAGCTTCATCCACAGCTCGCTCGTCTGGTGCTGGACAATGAACAACAACTCGTCGTGGTGCGGAGGCTGGGAACGGGGCACCTGCGCGGACAACAACCGGTCCAACTGCAGATAGTCACCGTAGGTCGTCCGGCCCGCGAGGTCCGTGACGATTCCAGGCTCCAGGTCGCGTTTGCTCATGGCCCGGGCATTCATGCGCACCAACCACCTCGCGGCGCAAGCACATCCTCCGCGCGGATAAACCTCCCACGCTCCCGTACGGGAGTGTGGTTCACCTCTGCCCGGGCCGGGGCAACGTACTGCTTAAGCGTTCTTCTGAGCGGCTTCCGCGAGCGCCTTGGAGGCCGCGCGGCCACGGGGCAGCTTGATGTCCTCCACGCTGTTCGGATTGGCGTAGTCCGCCCACGCCGAAGGACGGCGGTTGGTCTTCTCCAGCATCCGCAGCTTCTGGTAGTGCGCCGCGCAGTAGCCCTTGGTGCGGCTGGGCTTGCCGCAGCCCTGGATGGCGCACTCACGCGCGCCGCCGTCCGCCGCCGGCTTGCGACCCCGACGCTTGCCACCCGCCGGCGCCGCCACCGGCGCGCTCACGGCCGCGCGACCCGCCGGACGACCCACGGGGCGACGCCCCGCCTTGCCAGCCGCGGGCGCCTGCGCGCCGAAGAGCGGACCCACGACCTGCGCCAGGGGCGCCAGACGCTCGGCCACGCTGCGAAGCGCATCCAGGTCCGCCGTCCCCGACTCCAGACGCGCAACCACATCACGCAGGGGCTTCAACTGCACTTCAATCTCGTTGCGAATCATCTCGCGGAACGCCTTGTCAACTGACATTTCGAACAATCCTCGGTTTAGGGGGGAGCCTTGCCTTGGCGTGAACCGGCACGCTGGACTACCAATACCTTCCAGAAAGCCAATTGTCGAAGGAAGCGATAAAAAGTTGTGACGCCACTGCGTATCAGCGGGCGTGAAGGGCCGGGAACAAGCGCCTGGAAGGCGCTACCGCACGGCTTCTACGCATCCCAATGCAGGGCTTCCAACAACGCACCACGACCGGCGGCGGGGGTGCTTTGCGAGCGCTCCAACAGCTCCTCGCACGTGAGTGCCAGGTCGTGTTCAAGGCCCTCCAACTCCCCTGAATCCAGGGAAGTGGCCAACCGGGGCAGCAACAGATGTTCCGTGCCCTGCACATGCGCCACGACCAGGTCCTGGAGGGTGAACAGACGCGCCTGCCACTCGGCGCCGCCAGGCGTCAGCTCCTGCAACTCCTCCAGCAGCTCGCGCAGGGTGAGGTGGTCCTCGGCCTCCTCGCGGGCACGGGCGCGGCCCTCCACGCGCGTCACCAGCGGGTACACGTGGCGTTCCTCCAGGCGGGAATGCAGACGCAAGAGGCGGGAGAAGGCTTCCTGTTGCACCCGCAGCTCGTCCGGGTCCGTCTCCGTGTCCAGGCGCTCCAGCAGCGCCTCCAGCTCACGGTGTTGCTCCACGAGAATGTCGAAGGACCCCGCCATGGACGCCGCCATGCATCAAGCATCGGCACGCGGATGGAGGCAGACAACCTCACCGGCTCTCTTCAGGAGCGCCGCCGTGAAAGCCAGCCTGCTGGCAGGCAATCCCCGACACCCTCCCCCCGGCCTTCTTGCCATGATGACAACAGCGGTGGAGCCCCCGGCCGGCCGCCTGCCCGGTGCCAGCCCGCTCCAGCGTTTCCATCTTGGCTCCACCGTGGAAGCCACACTCGCAAGCGTCCGCAGAGCCGTGTTCCGGTTCGCTGAAACCGGCGCGGCCCTCTCCGCGCGCTACCACCGCGCCCGACTGGTCGGTGCTGAACACTTACCACACAAGGGCGCCCTGCTGCTCGTCGGCAACCACGGCGTCTGGGGATACGAGACGCCGGCCTTCTTCCATTTGCTGCACAACGCCACGGGTCGCTATCCCCTCGGGCTCGCGGAACGAGGGTTCTTCAAGATTCCCCTGGTTCGCACGGTGTTGCCCTGGCTGGGCGGGGTGGAGGGCACGCCGGAGAACGCGCTGCGCTCGCTGTCCGAGGGTCAGCTCGTCGTGTGCTACCCCGGCGGGGCCCGGGAGACCTTCAAACGCAGCCAGGGCCGCTACCGGCTGCGCTGGGAGCGCGCGCTGGGGTTCGTCCGGCTGGCCATGAAGGCGGGGGTGCCGGTGGTGCCCTTCGCGGGGTTTGGCGTGGATGACACCTTCTTCTGGCCCCCGGCCGAGGACCGGCTGTGCTGGCAGCTGGCGCAAGAGGAGAAGTACCGCATGCCGCTGGTGATGGGTTTGGGGCCGCTGCCCTTGCCGGTGCAGCTCACCTTCGCGGTGGGCGAGCCCCAGCAGCCGCCGCCCCCGGGCGCGTCCGAGTCGCGCCTGCACACCTTCCGCGACCACGTGGCCGCCAGCGTCCGCCGCCTGCTGCTGAGGGCCTGCCATGCTTGATGCCACCGCCGCCGTCGCCTCCAGCGCCCCGCCCCGGGACCGCGTGCCGCCGCGGGTCCCGGACGTGGAAGACATCCAGCGGGGCTATGCCCACCTGGCGTGTGAAGAGCGCTCTGTCCGGGGCACGCCGGTGCGCCTGTTCACCTTCCCGCACGGCAGCACGGACGTGGCCCGCACGGTGGTGTGTCTTCCGGGCCTGGGCGCCAGTGGCCGCTCGTTCGCGCCCATGGAGCCCCTGGCGCACGCGCACCGGCTGCTCTTGTGGACGCCGCCGCTCAAGACGCCCGCGACGCATACGCCGTTGCAGTGGAACCTGTCGGTGCTCAACCACCCGGAGGCCCGGCTCCCGCGGCGCTTCGCGCTGATGGGGTCTTCCTATGGCAGCCTCGTGTCCATCGCGTATGCGTTGGAGCACCCCGCGCGGGTGAAGGCGCTGGTGCTGGTGTCCCCGGTGGCCAGCGTGCGCCGGGTGCGGCGGCTGGCGCTGACGCTGTCCACGCTGGTGCGCGCGCCCCGGCCGCTGGCGTATGTCTTCGCGCCCACGGTGGCCCGGGTGCTGGGCGGCTCGGCGCTGCCCCCGGAGGCGCGGGCGGAGATCGTCCGCGAGGCCCGGCGGCTGTCGTCGCTGGAGTTGATGCGCCGGCTGCGCGACATCCTGGCCGCGGACTTCCTGCACCGGCTGGGGGAGCTGCGCGTGCCCACGCTCATCATCGAGGGAGGCCGCGACCTGCTGGTGCCGCCGTCGGCCGCGCGGGACGTGGCGGCGCGCGTGCCGGGAGCGGCGCTGGAGTTCCTCGAGACGGCCAGTCACCTGCCGTACATGAGCCATCCCGAAGCGTTCAATGCGCGGGTGTCGGACTTCCTCGCACGGCACCCCGACTGAGCAATCGTTATCTCTTCCTCCAGGGGAAGACATCCGAATGACGACCGCCGCCGACCACCTGTCCCGCTCCGCCCTGCTGTTCCTGTCGCGCCAGTCCAACTTGAAGGACGTGGCCACGCGGTTCAAACCCTTCCGTGAGCTGGCCTCGCGCTTCATCGCGGGCGAGACGCTGGAGGAGGCGGTGGACGCGGTGCGGGCCCTGTCGGACCGGGGGCTGATGGCCAGCTTCGACCACCTCAACGAGGCGGTGCGCACGCCCGAGGAGACGCGGGACGAGGTGCGCCAATACCAACGGCTGCTCGCGCGCATCGACCAGGTGGGCGTGAAGGCCAACGTGTCCATGAAGCTCACGCAGTGCGGCCTGTTGTTCGACAAGGGGCTGGCGCTCCAGAACGCACGCGCGGTGGTGGCGGACGCGGCGGCGCGCGGCTCGTTCGTGCGCGTGGACATGGAGGAGAGCGCCGTCACCCAGGCGACCCTGGACATCGTGCGGGAGTTGCACGCGGAGTTCGGCGAGCCGCACGTGGGCGCCGTCCTCCAGAGCTACCTGCGCCGCACGGAGGCGGACGCGAAGGCCCTGTGCGCGGAGCGCATCCGCATCCGGCTGTGCAAGGGCGCCTACCTGGAGGGTCCGCAGGTGGCGTTCCCGGACAAGCAGGACGTGGACGACAACTTCGTGCGCTGCATGCGCATCCTGTTGGACAGCGGCGTGTATCACGGCATCGCCACGCATGATGAGCGGATGATTGACGCCACGCGGGAGCACGCGGCCCGCAACCACCTGCCGCGCGGCGCCTTCGAATTCCAGATGCTGTATGGCATCCGCCGCGACCTCCAGGAGCAGCTGATCCAGGACGGCCACCCGGTGCGTGTCTATGTCCCGTATGGGAAGCACTGGTATCCGTATTTCATGCGACGGCTGGCGGAGCGCCCGGCCAACCTCTGGTTCGTGATGCGCAACCTGATGAAGGGGTGAGTCCATGGCGAGCCGCTTCGTCAACGCCTGCATCGCGGGGACCCTGGGCGGGCTGGCCCTGCGGGTGCTCATCTCCGTGCGCAACGCGTCCCTGGGCAAACCGCCGCCGTATGCCGCCCGCTTCATCGCCCAGCGGCTGATGGGCCGCGTGCTGCGCCGGGAGCTGACGCCGGAGGAGGCCCGGCGCTGGGCGTGGGCCTTGCGCTTCGGCTACTCGCCGATGCTCGCGGTGGCCTGGAGCCTGGCCGGGCCCGCCGAGGAGCGCTGGTCCCTGGTGCCGCGCGGGCTGCTCTTGGGGCTGGGCGTGCTGGCCTTCGAGCACCTGGCGTTCCCGGTGTTCAAGGCGACCGAGGCACGCAGCACCTGGACGCCCCAGGAGCACGCGTGGCTGGTGGCGCAGACCGCCCTGTACGGCGTGGTGACGGAGGCGTCGATCCGCGCGCTCACGCCCCGGAGCTCGCGGTGGGTCAGGGCTCGGGAGTCTTTGCGTCGCCCTTCCTGGGCGTGACGGGCTGACGCGGCGGCGTTTCCTCGTGGGCGGTGTCGGGGCGTCCCTCCGCCAGCCAGGCGATGGCGTGGGCGGAGCTGGGCATGGTGAGCAGCAGGAACGCGGCCACCAGCAGCCCGCGCAGCAGCAGCTTCGGGTCCCCGGTCGCGAGCGTGGCGCCGAGGATGACCAGCACCGCGCCGAAGGGCACCATCCCCGCAGCGTGGACCCGCGTGAGCACCGACGGCAGCCGGTACATGCCGATGAGGGACAGGGTGATGAAGAGCAGGCCCAGCGCCACCAGCCCGTCCGACACCCATTGCAGGAGCGCGGCGGTCATCGGGAGTCCTCCTCTTCCTCGCGGAAGGCGCGGCCGTGGTGCAGGTAGCGCGCCCCGGCCACCGTCTGCACGAAGGAGAGCAGCGCCAGCACCAGCGCCGCGTCCAGGTAGCCGGCCTCGCCGCGCGTGGCGCCGTACAGCGCGAGCACCGCGCAGATGACCAGGCCCAGGGTGTCCACCGCCATCAGCACGTCCGCGGCGGAGCGCTGCCGCGACGCCAGCAGCACCAGCGCGCCCAGCAGGCCCACCATCCAGAGGATGGCCAGCGTGAAGAAGGTCTCGTGCACCGGGGTCCTCCCCTACGGAAACACCGCGCGCTGGTAGCGCCGGTAGAAGTCGTCCTGCTGCCTGCGCAGCGCTTCCGGGTCGGACGCGTCCAGCGCGTGCATGCGCATCACGCGCCGCTCCCAGTCCAGCTCCAGCAGCACCGTGCCCGGGGCCAGGGACATCACCCACGAGGACACCTGCACGCCCCGCGCGGTGCGCTCGCCCATGGGCACGTCCACCACGCCCGCGTGGGCCGCGCGCTCCCTGCCCCCGAAGATGACGCCCAGCAATTGCGCGCAGCTCTTCACCACCAGCACCGTCAGCGCCCCGCCGAAGCGCGGCAGGTGCCACAGGCACCGCCACCCTTCGCGCGAGGACACTCCGGGGGGCAGGCCTGCCATCGGGAACAGGCGCATCACGCCCACGGCCAGCACCGCGCCCACCGCGAGGTCCACCGGGTGGAGGCTGCCCACCATCGCCGCGTAGAGCAGCGCCAGGGCAAGCACCCGCGCGGCCGTGCGCAGCCTCATCGCCGCACCCCCAGGCCCGCGACGGCGTCCCGGCCCGCGCGCAGCAGCGGCTCCGGCCACAGGCCCGTCGCGACAAGCGCCAGCGACAGGGCGAACACCACCGCGCCCGTGCCCCGGTGCAGGGCCGCGCCCTCCCGCAGCCACTGCTCGCGCTGGTAGGCGCGGAAGAGGGCCAGCAGGGACAGGACGCTCGCCAGCACCACCAGCGCCGCGAGCAGCGGATGGCCCCGCTCCAGCGCGGCCCTCAAGAGCCACGCCTTGGACCAGAAGCCCGCCGTGGGGGGCACGCCCGCCGTGCTGAAGGCCGCGACGGAGTAGGCCCTGCGGGCGCGCTCGCCGCCCCGGTCCTGCGCGAGGAACAGCGCCGTCTTGTCCACGGAGCCCGCCAGCGCCAGCGCCACCGCCGCGGACAGCCCCTCCGGGCCGTCCAGCCCCAGCGCCGCGATGATGAGCCCCGCCTGGGTGATGGACGCGTACGCCAGCACCTCGCGCGTGTCCCGCCGCGACAGCGCCAGCACGGAGCCGTAGAGGATGCTCGCGGCGCCCAGCACTTCCAGGAGCGGCCGGGCGCGCTCCAGCACCTGCGGCATCACGTCCGCGCCGAAGCGGATGAGGCCATAGCTGCCGATGTTCGCCAGCGCCCCCGCGAGCAGCGCCGCCACCGTGGGGCCCGCGTCGCGGTACACGGCCGGCGCCCAGAAGTGGAACGGGAAGAAGCCCAGCTTCACGCCGAACGCGCACAGCAGCAGCGTGCCCGGGACGACCAGCGCATGCGGGTCCTGCGCCTGTCCCCACGCGATGATGGACTGCATGTCCAGCGTGCCGGTGGTCAGGTACAGCATCACCACCGCGGTGAGGAACAGCGTGGAGCCCATCAGGTTCACCACCACGAAGGTGAACGCGGCGCGCAGGTTGCGGGGCGACTCCCCATAGGACGCGAGCGCGAAGGCGGACGTCATCGCCAGCTCGAAGAAGACGTAGAAGTTGAACGCGTCGGACGTGAAGAACACGCCCGTGAGCCCCGCGCCCAGGAACACCACCAGCGACGGGAAGCTGCGCGACGTGATGCCTCCGGCGACGTGCTCGTAGACGAGCGTGCCCAGCAGCACCGCGGTGGACACCAGCGCGTACACGATGGACAGCGGATCCGCGCGCAGGCGGATGCCCACGCCCACCGGCCAGTCGCCGGTGACGAACTCGGGCGGGTGTGCGCTCCAGGCCTGCGGCAACAAGAGCGCCGTGCACACGAGCGTGGCGGCCAGGGTCGCGATGCCCAGCCACGCCACCCACGCGCGCCGGCCGTCCAGGAACGCCAGCACCGCGGCCAGCACCCACGGCAGGAGGAGCGGTCCCCAGAGGGGCATCGGCGTCATACAGGCCGCTCGCCTTCGGTGTCGTGCACGCGCTTGAGCTCTGCTTCCACCAGCCGGTCCGTGCGCAGCGAGCCGTGCGCGCGCTGCGTGCGGTGCACCAGCGTGAGCAGCAGCGCGGACACCGCGAAGCCGATGACGATGGCCGTGAGCGCCAGCGACTGGAGCACGGGGTCCGTCACCGGCCAGCCCGGCTGCACGTGCACGGCCTCCCCGCGCTCCGGGAAGGAGCCCGCGAGGATGAGCAGCACGCTGGAGTTGGTGATGAGCACCGTGCCGCACGCCACGCGCACCAGCTCGCGCTCCAGCACCATGCGCACGCCGCACGCGAACAGCAGGCCCACCACCAGGGACGCGATGAGGATCATGGTCCGGACTCCTCTTCCGTGGACGTGCTGAGCGCGAACCGGTCGATGACGGTGACCACGAGCCCGAAGACGATGAGCATCAGCCCCCCTTCGAAGACGAGCGCGGTGTGCAGGTGGAACGCGCCCGCGCCCAGGCCGGGCTGCCCCGGCTGGGGGAAGAGGCTCACGGGGGTGTAGCCCGCGAGCACGGGCAGGAACGCGGTGCCCACCACCAGCAGCAGGCCCACGCCCGCGAGCGGCGCCGCGTACCGCACCGCCACGTAGCGCCGGGCCTGTTCGCGGCCCGTCACCACGTACTGCAACAGCACCACGAGGCCCGCGAGCGCCCCGGCGGGAAAGCCGCCGCCCACCTCCGTGCCGCCCTTGAGCCACAGGGCCAGCGCGATGATCAACGACGGCCACACCAGCATGCGCGACAGGGGCGGGACGAACGAACGCATGTCAGCGCTTCCCCTTCAGCCCGAGGAGGCTGGTGACGCCCAGGAGCGCGACCACCACGACGCTCATCTCCCCCACGGTGTCCAGGCCGCGGAAGTCGGTGAGCACGGCGGCGACGACGTTGGGCGAGTGCGCCACCTCCGCGAGCTTCACCGTCTGGGTGCCCACGCGGTCGGCCTGGAGGTGGGACAGGGCGCTCCAGCTCAAGAGGAAGCCGCTGACGCCCGCGATGCCCGCGGAGATGCGGTCGCGGCCGCGCGGCTTCTGGGCCTCCGCCTGCGCGCGCGCCAGCCGGCGGTCCGGGAGCAGGGCGAGCAGCCCCGCGAAGAGCAGCGTGAAGGTGCTCTCCACCAGCACGGAGGTGAGGGCCACGTCGGGCGCGGCGGCGAAGGCGTACACCATGGCCAGGCTGAAGCCCACGCAGGAGATGAGCATCACCAGCACCAGGTGACTGCGAGCGCGCAGCGTGGCCAGCGCCGCCGCTGACGCGAACGCCAGCGCCATCACCAGCGTCAGGTCCGCCCACCCCACCGTGCCCGGGATGAAGCGGTGGCGCAGCGGCGTCACCCACAGCACCGTCAGGCCCAGCAGGCCCGTGGGCACCAGCACGGACGCCACCCGGTCGCGCAGGTCGCGCACCTCCAGTTCGTGCAGCCACGTCGACAGCCGGTCCAGCTGGTGCAACAGCAGCCGGTAGCCGCGCTCGGGGCCGAACCGGGAGGTGCCTTCCAGCACGCGCACGAGCCCGGGTGTCCACGCCAGGCGCGTGGCGAACAGCACCGCGCCCAGCGCCCAGGCGCCCACGGCCAGCAGGTTCTCCGCGCGGGCATCCAGGTGGTACGCGAGCTCCAGCGTGGAGGGCTCGCCGCGCATGGTGGAGGCGGCGGCGCGGGCGGGCGCGACGAGGAGGCCCGGCAGGAGGCCGCCCGCGAGCACGGACGCGGCGAGCACGACGACGGGCGCGACGAGGAGCCGGGGCGCGGCGGGCACGTCCTGGCGCGTGCCCCCGAAGAGGCCCCACCAGAGGCGCAGCGTGTACGCGAGCGACAGGCCCGCGCCCACGAGTCCGGCCGCCATGGACGCGGGGCCCTTCAGTGCGAGCGCGTGGAAGAAGACCTCGTCCTTGAAGAAGCCCACGGTGAGGGGCAGCGCGGCGAGCCCCGCGGCGGCCACGGCGCTGGCGCCCGCGAGCACGGGGAGCGAGTGGCGCAGGCCGCTGACCTGGGAGAGCTTCTTCTTGCCGGTCACCTGCGTCACCGCGCCCACGGTGAGGAACAGGGCGGCCTTGCAGGGGGCGTGGGCGGCGACATAGAGCGGCGCGCCTTCGGAGCCCAGGGCCACGAGCACCAGCGCATAGCCGTACTGCGCGATGGTGGAGTACGCGAGCACGCGCTTGAACGGATCCGCCACCAGGGCCATCAGGCTGCCCACGGTCATGGACAGGAAGCCGAGGGCGAGCAGCCCATCGCGCACTGCGAGCGCCGGGGCGAACAGCGGGTAGAGGCGCTGGAGGAGGAAGACGCCCGCGGCCACCATCGCCGCCGAGTGCAGGTACGAGGACACGGGCGTGGGCGCGGCCATGGCGCGCGGCAGCCAGAAGTGGAACGGCACCTGCGCGCTCTTGCCCAGCGCGCCCACGGCCAGACACACCAGCGCGCCAGTGGACGCGGGGGAGGTCGCGGCGCGCTCGAAGACGAGCGGCAGGGAGAAGGTGCCGTACTGGAGGCCCAGCGTCATCGCGCCCGCGAAGAAGACGACGGAGGTGGCGCCGGTGAGGACCAGCGACAGCAGCGCGGCGGCGCGAGACTCCGGGTCGTCGCGGTCGTAGCCGATGAGCAGGTACGAGACGATGGTGGTGAGGTCCAACGCCACGAAGAGCAGCAGCAGGTCATCCACGGTGACGAGCAGCACCATGGCGGCCATGAACGACAGCATGAGGACGTGGAAGCGCACCTCGTCGCGCGCGGGCCGGCGCTTCTCCTCCAGGTGGTGCGGAAGGTACGCGCGCGAGTACAGGACGACGAGCGCCCCGACGGACAGGGCCATCACCGCGTAGAGGCCGGACAGCCCGTCCCGTGTGAACTCCAGCGACAGGCCCCACGTGGGCGCCCAGGGAAGGACGAGGCGCGCGGGCCCCAGCGTCAACTCCCGACACAGCGCGACCAGCGAGGCCACGGCGCATGAAGCGCCCACCCAGGCCGCGGCCCCCGGGCGCCCCC
>NZ_RAWA01000182.1 GCF_003611675.1 Corallococcus sp. CA053C | reverse complement strand
GGCTGGGGGTCATCATCCAGGGCGGGTTGATTGGGCCGCTGGCGCGCGCGGTGGGCGAGTTCCGGCTGCTCATCACCGGCGCGCTGCTCCTGGCGTCTGGCATGGTCGGGCTCGCGGTGTCGCAACAGGCGATTCCGATGATGGCCTCCGTGGTGCTGGTGGGCGCGGGGATGGGGTTCCTGCAGCCGTTGATCTCCAGCCTCGCGTCGCAGACCGCCGCGCCATCGCAGCAGGGCGCGGTGCTGGGATTGGCGCAGTCCTGCGGAGGGCTCGCGCGCACGGTGGGGCCGGTGGCGAGCGGTTGGATGTATGCGTCCCTGGGGACCCAGGCCCCCTTCTTGACGGGGATGGTTTCCGCGCTCGCTGCGGCGGGGTTGGGGATGCTCCTGAGTCGGGAGTCGTTGGAAGAGAAGGCCCGCTAAAGCCTTCCCAGACCCACCCGGGTCCCTCTCTTCCCGGGGGGCCCTACCCCTTTTGGGGGTCTTGTCAGCACCCGACCCATGGGAGCAGGCTTTGCGCGCACAGGGGGTGGTGAAGCGCTACCACTGCCGGGGGAGCGGGCTTGCCATTGGCGGGAGAGGTCGCGCTGCTGGATGCGTTGGACCGGCACGCGCGGCGCCGGAGGGAAGGCATTGCGACGCTGAGCGTGCTGGAAGGCCCGCCTGACGTCGCGAGCGCCCTCTGGGGCCAGTGGGCCGCGCGGCACGGGCTGGGGGTGGTGGAGGTCTCCGGTGAGGACCTGCCCGCGGCGGCGCTGGGCTGGGCCCGGGCGCTGGCGGCGACCCGGGACCTGGGGGCGGACGCGGAAGCGCTGGCGACGTTCAGCCTGACGGCGGCGAATCCCAGACACACGCCGGTGTTCACGGGAAAGACAGCGCACGAGCGGCGCGTGCTGCTGGAGGGCTTGCCTCCGCCCGCCCTGCCGGAGGCGACGTGGGCGCTGTGCCGCGCGCTCGTCATCGGGAGGGAGGCGACGGCACCGGGGGCGCTGCCGGACGCGGTGCGCGTGGCGCTGGCGAAGAACGTGGGCGCGGGCCTGCGGGCCCTGCACGCGCTGCTGCCGCCCGGACGCGCGCCGGTGGTGCGGGTGCCGTCGGGGGTGGCGCCGTCGTTCCGGGGGCTGCACGTGGCGGGGATGCTGTGCAACGCGGTGCCGGCGCTCGCGGTGGCGTGCGCGGTGGGGCCCGAGGCGCTGGCGGTGTTCCTGGGCGGCGAGGAGACGCGGCTGAAGGCGCTGGTGCGCGAGGGCCGGTTGGAGGTGCCGGGAGTGACGGGGTCCGAGGGGGCGGTGGAGACGCTCCGCAAGCTGGAGCGCACCGGGGCGCCCGAGGCGCAGCGGGTGAGTGCCGCGGAGCTGGCGCTGGAGGTGCTCACGGGCGCGGGCGACGCGTCCGCGGACCGGGCGCGGAGCAAGGCGGAGGCCTACCTGCGCGACCGGTTGGAGGAGCACGCGGCGACGGCGGGCGTCTTCGAGCTCAACGTCCGCCTGGACACGGGAGGCCCGCGGCCGTGGGAGGTGGACTTCCTCAGCCGGGAGCTGCGCATCGCCGTGGAGATCGACGGCCACTTTCACTTCCAGGACCCGGAGCGCTTCCGCCGCGACCGGCGCAAGGACCTGGACCTCCAGCGCGCGGGCTACTGGGTGTACCGGCTGCTCGCGACGGACGTGCTGGCCCGGCTGGAAGACATCCTCCACACGCTTGACACGTTGATTGAAGCCCGGAAGCGCGAGCTGACCGGGCGGGAGCCACGACATGGACACCACCGAAAATCCTGACACCCGACTCCAGGGGCTGGCCCTGGCCTGGCTGGCGACGCGTCCGGAGAAGAAGCCCGGCACGCGCAATGAATTGGCGAAGACGCTGCATGCCTTCGTGGAGCACCGCTGGAGCCGGGGGGAGTGGACCGAGCGGTTCGAGGCGCTGCTGGAGGGATTGCTGGAGGGCAGGCTCGTGGAGAAGCGGGCCCGCACGGCGCTGGCGTTGACGGGACCGGGCCGTCAGCGGGCGCTGAAGTTCCTGCGGGTGGATTCGCCCAAGGGGCTGACGTGGAAGCGGGTGAAGCAGCAGCACCTGCTGGCGAAGGGCCTGGGCCTGCCGGCCTCCAAGTCAGCGCTGGGGCGGCTCGCGGGAGCGGACGGCGTGCGGGCGCTGTTGCTCAAGCGGGCGCACCAGGTGGAGGGGCCGGAGACGCCCACGCTGGCGCAGGTGAGGGATCGGCTCCTGTGGCGGCAGTTGGGCGTGGACACGGACGAGGCGTTCTCGCTGCGAGCGGTGCAGGCACACCTGCTGGGGAAGCTCCTGGAGCAGGAGGTCAGCGACCCCAAGCGGGGCCTGGAGCAACTGGCCGCGCGCACCGTGGGCGCATCGCGGGTGGACGCGGAGGTGGTGCGGCTGGCGGCGCTGAGGGAGTGGGTGCTGGCGGAGGGTCCGGCGAAGCCTGCGGAGCCTGCGCACGTGGAGGCGAAGGTGGAGCCCGTGTCCACGGATACAGCTTCGTTCGCGAAGCGCGTGCTGAAGGTGGCGAGGGCCCTGCCTACGGGGCGGTTTGGAGACGACAAGGTCTTCATCTCCCACGTGTGGAAGGCCATGCAGCCGGAGTGGGCAAGCCGAGACGCCTTCGACACGGCACTGCTCGAAGCCAACCGCAAACGCCACCTGTCCCTCACCCGCGCGGACCTCGTGTCGGTCATGAACCCGGCCGACGTGGCCGAATCCGAAGTGCGCTTCTACGGCGCCACATTCCACTTCGTCGTCGTCTAGTCCGACCACACCAGGAGCCCCCATGCCCACCGACACCCGTCTCGAAGCATTCCTGGCCGACGGTCCCGAAGTCTTCGCCAGCATCCAGCAGGCCCAGTCCTTCTGGAAGCCGGACCCGTTCGATGTCGAGTCCATCAACGTGCCCGCCCGTCGCGTCTTCGAGCGACTGGTGAAACGTGCCACCACAGGTGCCGAGTCCGGGAAGCTCCTGCTCCTCCGAGGAGAGTCCGGCAGCGGCAAGACACATCTGGTGCGCGCCTTCCGCAACAGCGTGCACACGCAAGGGCGTGGCTATGTGGGCTACCTGCCAATGACAGTGGATGCCTCAAGCTATGACCGCTACATCCTGTCGAATTTCATCGACACCCTGGATCGGACCTACGACATCAACTCGGGCGAAGATACGGGTTTGACCCGGCTATCCAATGCGCTCATGAAGCACTGTAGGAGTGCCTTTGAACCCCTCATTCATGACGAGGGCATTCTTGAGGAGCACGAACTCCATGACATGATTCGCGCTCTCGCGGATGAGCTCCATGAAAACGCGAAGTTCCGCCAGATTGATGTCCAACTGCTTCGCGCCCTCATCTACCTCCAACGCCGCGAAGCCAGATACCACCACCGTGTTCTCCAGTGGCTGCGCTGTGAGGACATGGCGCCTGCGGACCGCATTGTTCTGGGCGAGATCGTGCCGCGAACCGCGGACAACGATCCCATTCGAATGCTGACCCATCTGGGAAACCTCATGGGGGCCATGGGGCAGGCATTGGTGCTCTGTGTCGATCAAGTCGAGGACATCAGCGACTTCGAAAGGAACCCCCGCATGGAGCCCTCGTTCCGGCGAGCGATCAACAGCCTTGCAGCGTTTGCAGGCAACGTTCCTTCGGCGGTCGTCGTCGTCTGCTGTCTGTCAGACTTCTGGACGTCGATGAGGAAGCAACTCACACAGGCCATGCTCGACCGCATCGAGAATGATCCGCCCCCCATCACCTTGGACCACCTGCTCAGCGAGCAGACCGCGCGCGACATGGTCGCACAGCGCCTGTGCGTCCTCTACAAGGCACATGGGGCTACAATGGATCCCGAGGATCCGACCTATCCCATCCCTCGCCATGAGATTGAGCGATTCAGCGGTCTTCGCACCCGGGACGCGCTCAATGCGTGCCATCGCTATCGCGAACGGGCCATCCAGGAAGGCAAGCTGCCCGCTCAACTTCAATTGCCCGGGGGCGAAAGAGACAAGGGACCCGAAGATGCCAGGGAGGCGCAACTCGCCGCCATGGATCAAAAGTGGACGGACTTCCGCGCGAAGTTCAATGGCTCCGTTCCGGAGAAGGACTCGGAGATCCTTGGCCTGCTGGCATGGGCACTCCAAGCCGGGGGCAACGAACTAGGCGCTCCAGCCGGGTTCAAGGTCAAGCCCTACTCGGAGGCTTCGCTGGAAATCACGCTCAAGGCCGACGAGCGAGCGCTCCTGGTTGCGCTGTGCAACCGCTCGCCACGAGGAGGAGGCCTTGGCCGGCAGATGGCCGAGGCACTCAAAGCAGCGGTCAAGAAGACGCCGGTGATCATCCGCACCACGGAGTTTCCGGGCAATCCAACGGGCCTCGTCGGAGAGCAGGTGGGAGCACTGCTTGTAAAAGGGGGAAGACGGGCAGTGGTCAGTGACAGTGACCTGCGCGAGGTGGTCGCCCTGCAATCCTTCCAGAAAGAGCACCCGGAGAACGAGTTTCGAGAGTGGAGCCGCGCCACACGTCCCATCACCCGGCTGAAAGCCATCACGGATGTGCTTGCATTGGAGAAGCCCCCCCTCTCACCTGACCCTGCTCGTGAAAGCCCGAAGAGCGCGAAGCCAATCCAGGGAGAACGCCGGAGTACGACTTCTGAAAGCGCACGTCGGGCTGACCCCCTGATAGCGCAGGAGCTCTCCGAAGCTCAGGAGCCAGCAACTTCGGAGGATGACTCGCGGGCCGAGATAGGACTGGATGGTCATCGGTTCAGGGCCATGAGCCAGCCCCTGGTAGGGAAGCGCTCCGACCGCACGAAGACTCCCGTTGAGGTCAAGCAACAGCAGGCCCCCGACCCCAAGCCCCGGAGCGACGTGAAGCCGAGCGCGATGCGGATCGGCAACTCCGAGGGCGTCTTCACCCAGCCGGTGTCCATCCAGCTCGATGAACTGACGAAGCACAGCGCATTCCTGGGCGGTTCGGGCAGCGGCAAGACGACCCTCGCCTTGAACCTCATTGAGCAACTGCTGCTGCAAGGCATCCCGGCGCTGCTCGTCGACCGCAAGGGGGACCTCGCCGCCTACGCGCGCGACGAGGCCTGGCAGGAGGAGCTGAAGGACCCCGCGCTGGAGGAGCGTCGCCGTCTCCTGCGAGAGCGCGTGGACATCGCGCTCTACACCCCCGGACGTTCCGACGGACGCCCGCTGGCCATTCCCGTCGTTCCCAGGGGCCTCGAATCACTGCCTCCCGAGGAACGCGACCAGAGCGTGCAACAGGCCGCGGACGCCATCGCGAGCATGCTCGAATACCGCAACAGCCCGAAGGACCGCGCGGCGAAGGCGCTGCTGGCCCAGGCGCTGCGCCTGCTGGTGGAGCGCCCCATCGGGCAGGAGCTGACGCTCGACCTGCTCCAGAAGTTCATCGCGTCCCAGGACCTCACGCTCGTCCAGGAGACCAGCGGGCTGGACCTCAAGGTGTTCCCCAAGCTCGCCCAGGACCTGGCGACGCTGCGGCTCAACACCCGGACCCTCCTGGCCAGCCAGGGGGAGAAGCTGGACATGGAAGAGCTGCTCGGGCGTGGAAGCTCACGGATTCCGGGTCGCACCCGCCTGAGCATCATCAGCACCAAGTTCCTGGGCGGGACGCAGGGCTCGCTCTTCTGGGTGTCTCAGTTGCTCGTGGAGGCCAATCGCTGGGCCAGCCAGCACCCGTCCCCCAAGCTCCAGGCCGTCCTCATGTTCGACGAGGCCGACCTGTATCTACCCGCCGTGGGCATCCCCGCGACCAAGCAGCCCATGGAGAACCTGCTGAAGCGCGCGCGCTCCGCCGGAATCGGAGTGATGCTCGCGACGCAGAGTCCGGGTGACTTCGACTACAAGTGCCGCGAGAACGTGCGCACCTGGTTCGTGGGACGCGTGAAGGAAGACAGGGCCCTGAACAAGCTCAAGCCCATGTTCTCGGAAGCCCGCATCGACGCGGCCACCCGGCTGCCCGCGCAGAAGATGGGCCAGTTCCACGTCCTGCGCGACGGCCAGGTGGAGCAGCTCAAGGCGGACCGGAACATCATCAAGACAGATCAACTTTCCGAGGACGAAATCCTCCAGCTCGCGCACCACTCGCGCGAGCAGGGCGTTCCAGACGAACGGGCCCCCGAACAGGTGGATTGAGTCCCAGCACAAGGCGGTGAGCGTCCCAGGAGCGAGGGACGCCCACCGCCTCCGTCCAGCATCAGCTCCGAGGCCACGAGCTAGCGGTTGTTGGAGTTCAAGGCGCGGTACTCAAGGAAGCGCTGCCGGGCGAACTCCTGCACGCCTCGAGCAGGAGCGTACGCGGGATAGAGCGCTCGGAATTCAGCCTCTGCATCAACGAATGACTGCGCCCCAATACAAGGGGTTCGTGCAATCAGATAGAGCAGCCCAATCGAAGGCGCACGCGAGCCTCCCTGATTGCAGTGAATCAACACCTTGCGCCCACCCGTCAGCGCCTCGCTCGTGAAGTCAATCGCGGCATCAACACACTCTTTCGGGATGAATGCCGGATCCGCGACGTCGACAAGGTTCAAGATCAGCCGGTTGTTCCTCCGCGCTATCAAATACTCGGGGTGCTCCTTGGGCGCCCCCCGCCCGGAGTATCCCAGTGCCTGCCGGTGATAGGGGTCCTTGCAGGCATGCACGACGCTCCATCCATCAAGATGCCTGACTTTCTGCTCGTAGTCGCTCTCACTCCCGATGTTCAGGCCCGGCCATATCTCAACCATTGAAGACCTCACCTCAAGCGGATCGAACGATGCAGCGCGGCAGAAGACTTACGGGAGAACAGGGGCAATTCCCCGACTGCGCTTGAGGGCCGACGAGGCGAAGAACCCGCCGCAGGCCTCTCGCAGGGAGCAGCCCTCGCACTCCGGGAAGTAGACATTCTTCCAGTCGGAGATGCTCTTGCGCGCGAAGGCGTGGAGGTCGGCGGGGAGCACGCAGAGGGGATGGTTGTAGAGGGAGGTGCTGAGCCCCGCGCGGTTCATGACCCGGACCGCCTCGCGGAGCGGTTCCTGGTAGTCGAGCGGATCCACCCAGAGCCGCGGCAGGTTCGTCTTCGCGAACCCCATCAACTCCAGCCCCATCAACGCGACGTGGTCCACGAAGAGCAGGTTCCGGGCGATGAAGCGCGCGAGTTCCGGCAGGCGCTCATGGGTGAAGGCGTGGATGACGACCCGGAGCTCCACCCGCACGCCCGAGCGCTTCAGGTTCAGGATGCCGCGAACGGTTTCGTCGTACGCCCCCCGGGCCTGCACGACATGGTCGTGCTCCTCCGGCAGGTCGGAGTACAGCGGAATGCCCACCATCAGGTCCGGATGACGGATCCGCGCAAGCCTCCGGGCGAAGTCCTCCTCCGAGAAGCTCCGGCCATTGGAGAGCATGTGGATGGCCGTCCCAGGCAGGTGCATCTTCAGTTGCTCGACGAGTTGGAGGAGGCGGACTCCCAGCAGGCCGGGCTCCCCGCCCGTGATGCCCAGCTCGCGCGTGTCGGGGGAGATGAGCGGGATGAGTTCCATCAGCTCGTCCAGCAACCAGGAGTCATCCTGCTTGCGAGGGGGCTGCGAACACATCAGGCAATAGTTGTCGCAGCGCTCCGTGACGAGCAGGCTGTTGGAGAGGGAGGCCCTCCGGTAAAGCACGCTCAACCTCCCTGTCGAGGGCTCCACGCGCACCACGTCCCCTTCCGCGAGCGGCTGGAGGCCGGGCGGCAGGACATAGGCGTCCGGGACGCTCACGCCCGTGGACGGTTCCGCCAGCAGGTACGCGCGAAAGCCCGGCGGCAGCGATTGAGTGGGCGGGCGGACGAGGAGGATCTCCGGCGCCCCTCCGCATGCCGCGGGTGCGGGATGCTCACGGATCCGTCCAATGAAGGGACGGGCGGAGGAGGCAGACAGGGCGCGCAGGCCCGGCATGGAGAGGCTTGGCATCATGGCTCACAGCCACCCGAGCAGCGTCTCGCGAGCCGACGGTTCATCCTCCAGCAGCGTGACTATGTGCCGCAGGACCGCCATCTGCTTCTTGCAGAAGGCGCTGAAGGCCTTGTGACCTACGGCATCCCCCTGCGTCGCCCGGTGGAAGACGGGGTCTGCGCCACAGAGGGGGAGGAAGGCGCAGTCACTGCACATGGGCGCGCCCTCCGGCATCGTGTCGCTCAAGTGGGTCAGCAGCGTCTCCGATGTCAGGAGGGCCGCGTGGTCGTCCCGCGCGACGTGGCCCAACCGAAAGGAGAGGTCACCCATCTCGGCCAGCATCCGGCCCTCGTCCGAGGCGTAGACGTAGCCGTCATAGTTGTAGACAAGCGCGCCGATGCCCAGGCCCGCGGGCGACTGGAGGTCGACGTAGTTCGAGCCTCGGGGCGCGAAGAGCTTCTGGAGGAGGATGCTCGTGAACTCCTCGCGCAGCGCATATCCCTGCGCGTTGAGCTTCAGGATGTGTGTGAGCCCCCGCTTGTAGAAGTCGACCCACGTGTCGACGTCATAGTCACGGGACGCCTTGCGCCGGACCGCGAAGCCATAGGGGCTCAGGTTGCGCAGGAAGATGCCGTGGAAGCCGAGTCGCACGTACTCGTCGATGATCTCCTCCACCCGCTCCAGGCTGGCCTGGGTGGTGGTCATGAGGGCGGAGACGGCCTCGGTGCCCAGGGCTTCCCGCGCGCGGCGGATCCCCTCCACCGTCCGCTGGTGGCTGTCGCCTCCGCGGACCGGGCGCTGGGCATTGTGCAGAGACTCGGGACCGTCGAGCGACGTGGAGAGGAAGATGCCGTGCTCCCGGCAGAACGACAGCATCTCGTCCGACAGCCGGGACAGGTTGGTCGCGATGACGAACTGGAGGTTCCTTTGCTGCGTCCGGTTCAACTCCAGGGCGCGCTCGACGATGTGGCGGATCAGGCCGAAGTTGAGCAGCGGCTCTCCGCCCTGGAACTCAATCTTGAGCGCGGGCGACGGGCTCCGGAACGTCAGCGCCAGGGCCTGGTCGGCATGCTCCCGGGTCATGTCAAAACGGGTCCGGTCCTCCACCTGCCGCGACACCTGGCAGTACTGGCAGGAGTGGTCACAGCGCAGGGTGACCACGAAGATGTGCAGTCCCGTGAAGGCCGCGAGTTGCTCGGCCCGGGTCCGGTACTTGAGCGCCAGCAGGTCCAGCGCCACCCGCGATTGTCCGTCGAACATGAAGTGCCGGGACTTGAGCGCCTTGTACAGCGTGGAGTCCGGCGACAGCTTGCGTTGGATGAAGGCGACGAGGTGCTCGCGGGCGAGCACCAGGTGTTCTCCCACGTCGTTGGTCAGGACATACCGGGCGCCATCCAGCGGGGTGAACCGGAAGGGGGTGAGCCGGTAGTCGGGGTCGGGCTTGAAGGCCGTGCGTTCCTGGAACATGGGGGCCCCCGTTCAGTCCCGCCGGATGAGGTCGGTCCGCGAAAAGGCCTGGGCGATGATCAAAGCCCGGATGGCACGGGTCTCATCCCCCACCTGCTCGCGCAGCTCCTGGTCCAGCAGCTCCTGGAAGAAGCATCGGACGGCGTCGAGCGCCTCCGACTCGCGCGTGCCCTCGCGGAAGAGACATTGGACGGAGAGGCGGTGTCCCTCCGGTGCGCCCAGGATGGCCGTGAAGCGCTCCGCGAAGCGGTAGCTGGCCTTCTGCACGGCGGAGAGGCGATACACGCGCAGGTCGAGCGTGAGGCGGACGCAGCCCTCCTGGAAGACGGGGGGCGCGTCCTCGCGAGGCGGTTCGGAAGGACTACCACTCAATTTTCACCTCGCCGGTCTGTCCTTCGAGCAGGTCGACCTCGACCGTGATCTGCCCGAGGAAGCGATTCTCCACGCGCACGACGTGCGTCCCCGCGGTCAGCTCCATGGCGCCGGACACATCCTGTCCCACGGCCTTGTCGTCCACGAAGATGCGGCCCCCCGGGAACGCCACGAACGAGACGCGCGCGGTCGGTGGCGCTTGGGCTGGGGGCTCGCGCGTCATCGTCTCTTCGACCTCGGGCGCAGGGGCCTTGTCGGGCCGCCGGGCGGGAGGAGGACTGGGGACCGTGGCCCTAGGCGGGGCGGGCGGCTCGTAGGAGGGGACGTAGCCGCCACGGGAGCCTCCACCGCTGCTGGAGTAGTGGCTGCGGTGCGACGAATGGGAGCGGTGTGAGCGATGTCCCGCGAGCAGGACCGGAGGACCGGAGGAAGGCTCCACCAGGAGGAGTTCGTGATGGGAGTCCTCGTCCTCCCGCCGCCCGGGCGGGCCCCCCGAGGACGCAGCCTCCGCGCCGGGGACGAGGAGCCCGGAAGGCGCGGCGCCTCCGAGCAACGCGAGCAGCGCGGAGCCGATGGAGAGCAATCCCGGCGGTTTCGACGTCATGGCTTCACCTCTCCCACGCGCAGTTCCATCAGGTCCGTGTTCCGCCACCGGGCGACGATGGGCACCTCGCCCACCGTCCAGGTCGACGACGTGGGCGCCTTGCCGCCGCTCCTCGCGGGAGGGGCGGGAAGCGGGACGGGCTGTCCCAGTGCCTGGGCAAGGAGGGCCACCGTCTCCTCTGCCTGGGCAGGGGCATTGAGCACACGGTGATCCTTGCTCATGCCGACCAGATAGACCCCCACGCAGCGCTCGCCCTCCATCGCGCAGTGGAGCGCCACCGAATCCGTCTCATGGGTGAGGATCCGCGCGGCGGGGGCCGTCGAGAAGGAGAGCAGTTGAAGGACCACGGCCCGTTCCGCGCCCACCAGGGCGATCTTCCGGCGCTCCTCCCCAGCCCAGGCGGTCGCATCAAGTGCTCGCGCCGCCAGCTCCCGGTCCCCGGAGACCTTCCTGGCCTCCTCGGCGCGCGCGAGGACCTCCTCCACGCGTCGCAACCAGACACTGGTGGGTTCCCCGGCGCGCGTAGGAGGCGTCAGCGCCTTCATCAGCGCCTCGCGAGTCTGCGCCCGCCGCTGCTCCGCGGCCTCCTGCTCCTCGCGGGCGGCCTTCCAGCGGCAATTCCCGGTGACACAGGGCTTGGATTGCGGCGCCCAGGAGTCTGGCCCGGCGCCCAACGCCAGGGGACCCGTGAGGAGGACCACCACCCCCATCAGGGCGGCCCATCCTCGGGGACACACCTTTGCCCAAGCCCCGGTAGCGCTGCCTCCCTGCCTGCTTCGCCTGTCCATGGTCACCTGCGAATGATTGCCATATCCGAGGGAGGAAGCATGCCGGAGCGCGTCCCGGGTGGACATCCCCCGAAAGAGGGAGCCTCCTCACGCCCCGGTGAAGGTCGCCGTCAGGGCGTGGTGATCAGAGGCCGTGCCGACGTCGACCACCTCGGCCCCGAGGAGCCTTCGGGCCAGGGAGGGCGAGGCGAAGAGGTAGTCCGTGCGGAAGTCGACGGCCTCTCCCCCATCACGCTCGCGCCGGGCGGTCACCCACCGGGCCGAAGTGGGCTTGAGGCGCAGCGTGTCCTTCCAGCCGAAGCCCTCCAGGTCATCGATGACGTCGAAGCGGGGCGGGTGGCCGTACTTGTCCACCCGTCCGCGGCGGACGCGGTCGGCGAAGTCCCCAGGGTAGGGATCCGCGCGCGACAGGGAGTTGAGGTCCCCGGCCAACAGGAAGTCCCGCTCGCCAAACACCTTGGGCTCGAGCAGCGAGCGCAGGTAGCGCGCCTCCACGAAGCGCAGGTTTTCATGGTGGGAGTCGAAGTGGGCCGCGAAGACGGTCAATGGCTCCGCGCCTGTCTCCAGCTCGCACTCGAGGAGGCAGTGGCCGATGAAGTGGGGGTTGGCGTGGTCGCGGGACGAGCGCAGGGGCAGGCGGCTCACGACGGCGACGTGGTAGCGGCGGCCACTGGAGCGCGGGCGGGCGGTGCCCAGCCGCACGTGAGCCTCGGTGGCGGGGAGGTTCAGCGCGGCGGCGACCTGCCCGAGCCGCTCGCCGTCCTCCCAGCCCAGGCACTCCTGCAGCGCGAGCACGTCCGGGTTCTCGCGGGCGATGAGGGCCAGGAGCTGCGGCATCCGCTCCTCGCCTCCCATCAGGATGTTGAGCGTCATCACCTTCAGCGGCATGCCGCACAGACTACCCCTCGCGGACGTCCCGCGCGGCATCCGTCATCGGGCCTCGCGGGCAGCCAGGACGATCAAGGGCAGACATCGGGGCCGAAGGCGTCGCTGTAGACGCCCACGCACGCGAAGGTGCCGGTGCCCGCGGTGTTGGTTCGCTGCGTGACGGGGCCCGCGAGCTGTGAGCCGGCGATGCGCATGTCGACATAGCGCGCGCGGTAGACGCTGGCCGAGCCCCCCTCCAGGACGGAGTGGTGGACTTTGACGGTGCGGAAGGCGCTGTACTGCGCGAAGTCCGTGTACGACGAGAGGCCCTCGTTGGCCGTCGTCGCGCCCGTGGCCCTGAGGACGCTGTCGCGCACGGTCGCATTGCCCTCGCCCACGAAGAAGCCCGTGGCGTTGGTGCCGCCGCTGCCCAGCGCCTCGACGTCGACGAGCGATATGTTCCCATCCGTGTAGACGCCCCAGTTGTCGGTGGCGCCCATCGCGCTCGCGTTCACGTCGTGCAGGACGACGTCGCCGAAGGCCGTGTAGATGCCGACGCTCTGCGTCCCGCCTCGCGCCTCGGCCTGGATTTCATGCAGGCGGGCCGTGCAGTCACGGCAGCGGAAGGCGTTGGCGTAGCCGCTGCTGACCGACGTGCTGCGCACGCGCTGGAACGTGCCCTTCGCCCCCTTCAAGTAGATGGTGAAGGCGTCGGCGGCGCCGCCCTGCGCGGTGGCGACGAGGTCGTGGAAGGTGAAGGTCTCCCCCTCGCTGTAGAGGGCGATGGCGGAGCCGTTCCCACCCACGTTCTGCACCGTGAGCGCGCTCACCACCGCACCCGAGACACCCACCAGCGTGCCGGTGGAGGTTCCGCCGACGCTGGAGCGCACGAAGGTGACCTCCGCGCCCGAGCCCTCCAGCGAGATGCCCGCCTTGAGCTGCAGCGCCGTGCCGCCCAAATCATAGGTTCCCGGCTCCAGCTTCACGCGCCAGGCCGCGCCGTCGGTGATGCCATCGATGGCGGCTCGCAGGGCGGTGCCGCTCTCCACGTCCGTGGCCCCGGGGCTCACCACCTTCGTGCGCACGTACATCACGCCCGCGGGTCCCATGAGGCCCGGGTCGCCCTTCGCACCCGTGTCGCCCTTCGCACCCGTGTCGCCCTTGTCGCCCTTCACGCCGGGAAGACCCGTGGGCCCGAGGTCTCCCTTCGCGCCGGGAAGGCCCGTGGGCCCGAGGTCTCCCTTCGCGCCCGTGTCACCCTTCGCGCCCGGGGCTCCGGCTGGCCCCACGGGGCCCGTGGCCCCGGGCTCTCCCTGGAGGCCCGTGGAGGCGTCCGTGCAGGCGACAAGAAGGCAAAGGAAGACAGCGGGAAAGGTGGTGGCTTTCAGCTTCACGGGAGTACTCCAGGCAAGGAGGCCCGTTCTACAAGAAGCGCCACCGCGTGAGCAGAGAGGCCCCCGCAACCCTCCCCTCACCCTGGCGCGCCAAGGGCCAGCACTCCGACAGGGAGGTGGGAGTGTAGGTTGGCCGGCACCCCGCGTCCCACGAGTTGCCAGGACCGCCCCTCCGCTGCGTATGTCATGGGGAGCGACACACCCACGCAGCACCCCAGGGGGACCATGAGGAACATCGGCATCATTGGAGCGGGCCAGGCGGGCCTGCAGCTTGCCTTTGGCCTGCTCGCGAAAGGCTACGCCGTCACTGTCTATTCGGACCGCACACCCGAGCAGATCTTCAACGCCCGACTCGCCGCCACCACCTATCTCTTCGGTCGCGCCTACCGTTACGAGCAGGAGCTGGGGCTCGACTTCTGGACGGGCCCCGGGGAGTACGCCCAGGGCGGCGACCTGGACATCTGCATGGCCCCCGGGCAGCGCGGGCTCCGCGTGCAGGGGCGCATCCTCAACGCGGGCAAGGCCGTGGACCTGCGGGCCAAGTACTCGCGCTGGCTCGCGGAGTTCGAGCGGCGCGGCGGCACCGTGGTGGTGCGCGACGTGGATGTGGAGGCCCTGGAGGCGCTCGCCCCCCGGCATGACCTGGTGCTCGTGACGGCGGGCCGCAACAGCTTCATCCCGCTGTTCGAGCGGGACGCCGGACGCAGCCCCCACACGCAGCCCCAGCGCAACCTCATGGCGATGATCGTCACCGGCATGAAGCCGCTGCACGAGACGCCCTACCCCGCGCTCAAGTTCGTCCTGACCGCGGGCCACGGCGAGTACTTCTCCATGCCGTACTTCGACCGCATCCGCGGCCCCCTGCACTGCATCCTGCTGGAAGCCATCCCCGGTCAGGGCCTGGACCGCTTCCGCGGCCTCACCACCGCCCGGGACGCGATGGCGCGGATGAAGGAAGTCATGCACGACTTCTCGCCGTGGGTGGAGGACCGGCTGAAGGACGCCACCATCGTGGACGAGTCCTCCTGGCTCACCGGCGCGTTCACACCCACGGTGCGCAAGCCCGTGGGCCGACTCCCCTCGGGCCGGGCCGTGATGGGGCTGGGGGACGTCGTCATGCTCAATGACCCCATCGCGGGCCAGGGCCTCAACAGCGCGGCCAAGCAGGCCCACGGCGTGACCCAGGCCATCCTCGCGCACGGAGACCAGCCCTTCACCCCCGAGTGGATGGAGCAGACCTTCGAGCACTTCTGGAACACGGAGGGTCAGTACATCACCGGGTTCACGAACATGCTGCTCCAGCCGCCTCCGCCGCACGTGATGCAATACCTCGGCGCTGCCTCGCAGGTGCCGTCGCTGGGCGACACCTTCTTCGACAACTTCGGCGACCCGCAGCGCTTCTGGCCCTGGATTGCCAGCCCGGCGGAGACCGAGGCCCGCATCCGCCAGGCGACCGCCGCCTAGCCCGGGCCTGCGGGCAACAAAGCGTCGTGGCTTCCGCGCTCCGGTCCGGCCTTCGGGCAGGGGGGCGTCACGGGCGGACGCGTGGGGTTTCGCCGAGAAGCGGGACGCATACTTCATCCAAGGGTTCTTTCTTCGGAGGGTGCTCATGGGGAAGCGGGCAATGCGCCCGCCGTCAGGCCGACAGGTGGATGGACGGAGGTGGAAGATGGTCTCGCAACCGGGCCAGGAGCGGAGCACCGGGGAGCCGGTGACCATCGCCGAGGGCGAAGCCATCCATGCCCTCGACACCCTGGAGCGCATCTCGGATGCGGTCTTCTCGCTCGACCGCTCCTGGCGCTTCACCTATCTCAACGCGCACGCCGAGCGCCTGTTGCGACGCCCGCGCTCGGACCTCCTCGACCGCGAGCTCTGGAAGGAGTTTCCCGCTTCGCTCGGCTCCCTCTTCGAACGGGAGTACCGCCGGGCGCTCGCGGGCCAGGTCAACGTCATGTTCGAGGCCTTCTACCCGCCGCTGGAGACCTGGTTCGACGTACGGGCCTACCCCTGCCCGCAGGGGCTCACCGTGTTCTTCCGGGACATCAGCGCCCGCAAACACGCGGAGCAGGCGCAGAACGAGTCGGAGCAGTTCCTGCGCTCCACGCTCGACTCGCTCTCCACGCACATCGCCATCCTCGACGGGCGCGGCGCCATCCTGGAGGTCAACGCCGCGTGGAAGCGCTTCGCGCGCGAGAACGGCTGCACGGACGAGCCGGGGCCGTGCGGCGTGGGCGCGGACTACCTGGGGGTGACGGACGCCGCGAAGGGCGAGTTCTCCACCGAAGCCCCCGCCGTCGCGGCGGGCATCCGCGACATCCTCGCCGGCCGCAGCGAGCAGTTCCTGTTGGAGTACCCCTGCCATGAGCCCGATGGCAGACACCGCTGGTTCCTGATGCGGGCCACGCGCTTCGCCGCACAAGGCCCGCTGCGGGTGGTGGTGGCCCACGAGGACATCACGGGCCGCCGCGAGGCCGTGGAGGCGCTGTGGCGCCTGGCGCGCGAGGAGGCCGCGCGCGAGGAGGCGGAAGCCGCGCGCGAGCGGATGAACGCGGTGCTCGAGCGCATCACCGACGGCTTCGCCGCCTTCGACCGGGAGGGACGCTTCACCTACCTGAACCGGCACGCGGAGGCCCACTTCGGCCGCCTGCGCGAGGCCCTCCTGGGTCGGCGGCTGACGGAGGTCTTCTCCGGGCCCCAGGGCCTCGCCATGGAGGTCCTGCTGCAACGGGCGACGGAGGCGCACGTGCCGGTGGAGGAGGACCAGCCCTCGGCGATGGAGGACCGGTGGTTGCGCGTCGTCGCGTACCCGTCCCCGGAGGGCTTCTCCGTCTACTTCCGCGACGTCACCGTGCAGCGCAGGGCGGAGCTGTGGAGCCGCTTCCTGTCCGAGATGGGCGCCGCCAGCACGCGCTCGCTCGACTGGGGGGAGGTGTCCCGCGCCGTGGTGAAGCTCACCGTGCCCACGCTCGCGGACGGCTGCGCGCTCATCACGCCGGGCGGCGCCTGCGGAGAGGAGGCCATCACGGAGGTCGCCGCGGTCACGACGGAGCTGGAGGACGCGCTGCGCGCGGTGTTCTCCCCGCGCTCCACGGACGCGCTGCGGCGGACCGTGGACCAGGCCTTGCGCGGGGAGTCGGCGGTGCTCCTGTCCGGATCGTCCCAGGGCAGCCACCCCGTGGGCTCGGCGGTGGCCGTGCCGCTCATCATCCAGGACCGACCCATGGGCGTGCTGGTGCTGGTGTCCGGACGCGCGGGCCCCCGCTACGGGACGGAGAGCGTGTCACTGGTGCGCGAGCTGGCGCGGCGGGCGGCGCTGGCGCTGGAGAACGCGAGGCTCTATCGCACCGCGCGGCTGGCCGTCACCGCGCGTGACGAGACGCTGGGCATCGTGTCGCACGACCTGCGCGCGCCCCTCAACACCATCTCCCTGCTGTGCAGCGGCGCGGAGCGGCATCTGGCCAAGGGGGACGTCAGCCATGGCGCCGAGGAGGCGCTGCGGAAGATCCGCATCGTGGTGGGCGACATGGACCGCCTCATCGACGACCTGCTGGAGGTGGCGCGGGTGGAGTCGGGACGCCCGGGGCTGGACCTGGAGCCGCTGGACGTGCCCGGGCTGCTGGTGGAGGTGCAGGGCTTGAACGAGCTGCTGGCGGCGGAGAAGGGCTTGCGCCTGGAGGTGTTGCTCGGGGCGGACCTGCCGCGGGTGCGCGCGGACCGGGCGCGGATGCTGCGCGTCTTCCAGAACCTGGTGGGCAACGCCATCAAGTTCACGCCGCCCGGGGGCCACATCGGCTTGAGGGCGGAGCGCCGCGAAGGCCATGTCTGCTTCTGCGTGGTGGACACCGGGCCCGGCATCGATGAGCAGGCATTGCCCCACGTGTTCGACCGCTTCTGGCAGGCGGTCCACGCGCGCAAGGCGGGCGCCGGGCTGGGGCTCGCCATCGCCAAGGGCGTGGTGGAGGCCCACAGCGGGCGCATCTGGGTGGAGAGCCCGCCGGGCCACGGTGCCGCGTTCTTCTTCACGCTGCCCAGCCTCCCAGGCCCGCACTGAAGCGCACCGCGGGCAGGCCCTCACGCCCGGCGCAATGTAATGACAGCCAGCTCCGCCGGGGCACCCAGCCGCACGGGCGGTCCGGTGGTGCCGGCGCCCCGGTTCACGTACAGCCAGGAGCGGCCCTGCCGGTACAGCCCCGCGGTCCACCGCGTGATGAACCGCGCCAGCGAGAGGCGGCGGACGCCCGGCACGGCGAGCTGCCCCCCGTGGGTGTGGCCGGAGAGCGTCAGCTCCACGCCCTGCGCCTGCGCCTGGGGGAACAGGTCCGGATCATGGGCGAGCAGCACCGTGGGGGCTCCCTCCGGCCTGTCCCGCAGCGCCCGCGCAAGGTCATGGCGCGACGTCCAGGTGTCGTCCACGCCCGCGACGTAGAGGCGCGCCCCGCCCCGCTCCACCACCACGCCCCGGTTGCGCAGCACGCTCAGCCCGTGGCGCTCCAGCTCGCGGACCAGGTGCTCGCCGTCGGTGAAGTAGTCGTGGTTGCCCATGCTGACGAAGGCGCCATCCTTCGCGCGCAGTCCTCCGAGCGCCCTCGCCACGGCCTCGACATGGGACGGGCCGTGGGTGATGAGGTCGCCGGTCACCGTCACCAGGTCCAGGTCCAGGTCGTTGAGGCGCTTGACCCAGGCGGCCACGCGCTCCTCGGGCACCTGCGGGCCGCAGTGCACGTCGGAGAGCTGCCCGATGCGGTAGCCGTCGAGTGTCGGCGCGAGCCCCTCGATGCGCACGGTCCGCCTGCGCACGCGAGGCCAGCCGAGGACCGCGTCACTTCCC
>NZ_RAWA01000181.1 GCF_003611675.1 Corallococcus sp. CA053C | reverse complement strand
TCCCGACACGACGGAGGTCGCGGGCCTCTACCTGGTGCCGGTGTCCTCCTACTACGAGCACACCGCCCAGGTGGGGTTCGGCTACCGCAACCACCTGCCCGGCCTGGCGCACTGGGGCTTCCAGGTGACCAGCGGGCCCACCTTCTACGGCGCCCACTTCGCCAATCTCCTGGCTCCCGACCGGCGCATCGCCGGCACCGTCCAGGGCCGCGTCCAGGTGGGCTATCAGCTGCGCGACCTGGGCCTGGGCATCGCCCTGGGCTACGCGGAGCCGTTCGGCCTCAAGAAGCGCAGCTTTGCACGTGACTTCGTGGGTGGCGTGAACCTCGGATTTTTCGCGGATTGGCGGTAAAGACACGGTACACTGACGGAGCGAGAGCGGAACGGCCACCCAGTGTGGGCGCGCCCGTGCGCCGCGCCCCCCTGTCATGGCCGAGCTGCTCAGTGCCCACGTCACGCGCTACCTGCGCAACCGCGAAGAGTTCGAGCGGAACCTCCCCCCCGCCATCCTCCTCTTCATGCCCGCGCTGGGCAGCGTCCCCCCGCCGGAGCGGGATGACTACCCGCTGCGCACCGTGACGAACGCCGGGCCTCCGACGCTCGGGCAGGACGAACCCGTCGTCTTCCCCCTCCTCAAGTCCCAGGGCAACGCCTTCGGCCGGGGCATCACCGTCGGGCGCACCGGCAACAACGACGTCGTGCTGGATGACGGCAGTGTGTCCCGGTTTCACGCGTGGTTTTCACGGGACGCGGGAGAAGCGGGGTTCCTGCTGACGGATGCGGGCTCGAAGAACGGCTCGTACGTGGCGGGCGGGCGGCTCCTGGCTCGCAAACCGGTGCCGCTGGAGGACGGGATGCGGGTGCGCTTCGGCCAGGTGGAGGTCACCTTCTACACGGCAGGCGGTTTCACGCGCCTGCTGTCGGTGCGACTGCAATCCTGAAGCCTTGCCACGTCTTCGGGGGCCTGCGTAACGTGCGGAGTCACCCTAGGCATGGATGGGAGCGTTCGCGGTGGCCTTGACCACAGAAGCCTTCGGGCTGACCGATGTAGGCCGGAAACGGCAGCACAACGAAGACGCGATGATGGTGGACGCGTCGCTCGGCCTGTTCATGGTCGCCGATGGCATGGGCGGACACGCCGCGGGCGAGGTCGCGAGTGCGCGGGCCACGGAGGTCGTCAAGCAGCACATCGCGGCCAACCGGCACCTGCTGAAGGACCTGGCCAACAACCCCACGGCGGACAGCCGCTCGGCGGCGGCGGCGCTCGTGGAGGTGGCCGTGCAGCGCGCGTGCGCGGACATCTACCGCGCGGCGATGACGGACGCCGCCAAGCGCGGCATGGGCACGACGTTCGTGTGCCTCGCGGTGGGCGGCAACAAGGGCGTCATCGGGCACGTGGGCGACAGCCGCGTGTACCTGGTGCGCCACAGCCAGTGCCACCGGCTCACCGAGGACCACACCCTCGTCGCCGCGCAGCTGAAGGCCGGCACCATCACCAAGGAGCAGGCGGCCACGTCGCAGTACCGCAACGTGATCACCCGCGCGGTGGGCATCCAGGAGTCGGTCCAGGTCGACACGCTCATCGTGGACCTGATGCCCGGCGACGTGTTCCTCCTCTGTTCCGACGGCCTTCACGGCTACATCGAGGACGAGGAGATATTGCCCCTGGTGGCGGGGCTGCAGCCGGGCGACCTGCCGCGCAAGCTGGTGGAGATCGCCAACGAGCGCGGCGGCAAGGACAACATCACCGCGGTGGTGGTGAAGATCGCCGGCGACAGCGCGGCCCTGGCCAGCGAGGAGACGAGCGAGGCGCAGTCGCGCATGGAGGCGCTGCGGAAGATCCCGCTCTTCCGCCACCTCACGTACAAGGAACAGACGGCGGTGCTGTCCATCGCCACCACGCGAACCTACCCGGCGGGTCGGGAGATCGTCGTGGAGGGGCAGCCGGGCGAGGAGCTCTTCGTCGTCATCCGGGGCCGGGTGGCCATCGAGAAGAACGGCGTGGAGATCGCGGAGCTGCGCTCGGGCGGGCACTTCGGTGAGATGGGCCTCATCGACAACGCGCCCCGGTCGGCGACGGTGCGCGCGACGGAGCCCACGCGGACGATGGTGATTGCCCGTTCGGACCTGATGGGGCTGATGAAGCGCGAGGCCATCCTCGCGGTGAAGATGCTCTGGAGCTTCGTGCAGGTGCTGAGCGACCGGCTGCGCGCCACCAACTCCGAGCTGAGCGAAGCGCGGCAGGAGCTGGCCGTGGCACAGGCCATCCAGCCGTTCGCGGAAGACTGACGCGGGAACGCTTCCGGCCCCTGGGACGTCCTGGACAGGACGCTCCGGAATTTCCCGGGGGAAACCGTCGTTGGGGGGGCCGGCCGCGGGGTAGGTTCCGGCCGCGTACGCATGCGCAAATGGGTCTTCATCGGGGTGGCCGCCGCGCTGGCGATCATCGCCGCCATGTTGCTGGGACCCCGGTGGGGGACTCCCGAAGCGCGCCCCGTGTCGCCCGTCTCGGCCAGCTCCATGCGCCAGGGGCTGCCGGCCTTCAACGCGGTGACGGTGTCGTCGGGCGCGCAGGAGGGGCTGACGCTCACCGGGCGCGTGCTGGACGGCGGCGGCAAGCCGGTGGCGGACGCGGAGGTGTCGCTCGCGGCCACGGCGGAGCGGACGCTGGCGGACGTGCGGTGCGACGAGTGCGGCCTGGCGCTCCTGGCCTGCACCGCGCATGAGACGGCGCTGCACACGCGCTCCTTCTTCGAACAGCAGCAGGGCTTCCTCACGCCGCGCGCCACGGTGCGCACCGACGCGCAGGGGAAGTTCCGCTTCGAGCACCTGGCGGGCGTGTCCTTCTCCGTCTGGGCGCGCGCGGCGGGGCTGGGTGTGGCGCTCAAGGAGCGGGCCGCGCCCGGTGAAGCGGTGGAGCTGTACCTGCCGCCCCTGCGGAGCATCCTCGGCACGGTGGTCGACGATTCCGGGCAGCCGCGGCCCGGGGCGCGCGTGCGGGCGGTGTCGCGCAAGGTGCCGCTGCCCTTCGAGGTGGTGGCGGGTGCGGGGGGCGCGTTCTCGCTGACGGGCCTGGGCGAGGGCCCCTTCTACGTGCTCGCGGACGCGGAGGGCTTCCAGCCCGCGGTGGCGCAGCAGGTGGAGGCCAACTCGCAGCCGCTGCGTCTGAAGCTGACGCCGTCGCGCACGCTGGAGGTGCGCGTCACGCGGGGCGGCGCGCCCGCCGTGGCGACGGTGCGGTTGAGGGGTGACCACCTGACGCGCGAGGAGCAGACGGACGGGCAGGGCGGGCCGGTGCGCTTCAATGGTCTGTACCCGGACGAGGTGGTGGTGACGGCGGAGGCGCCGGGCTTCGGCTCCGCGCCCCAGACGCTCACGCTGTCGCAGCGGGTGACGCAGGTGACGCTGGAGCTGGAGGCGGCGGGCCGGCTGCTCGTCACCGTGGTGGACGAGGACGGTCAGCCGGTGCCGAACCCGCAGCTGCTCCTGCGCACGGTGGCGGGGGACCTCATCCGCCGCGACGCGGTGCCCACCGGGGCGCTCGCGGAACTGGGGCCGCTGGCGCCGGGCGAGTACGTGCTGGAGGGCCAGGCGGAGGGCTTCACCGCGGCGCAGCTCCCGGCGCGCGTGGCGCAGGGGGAGACGGCGCTGGAGTTGGAGCTGTCGCGGGCCACGTTGATCACCGGGCAGGTCATCGACGAGTACGGCCGGCCCGCGTCGAACGTGTCCATCCTGGTGCAGCCCACGGGAGAGGTGACGAACGCGGGTGAGGATGGCCGCTTCGTGGCGCAGGTGCCCATGCCGGGGCTCTACACGCTGCACGCGCACCACTCGGAGTGGGGCGGCGGCAGCGTGCAGGCGACGGCGCCCGCGACGGACGTGACGCTGTCGCTGGAGGCGAAGGCGGGCGCGGACGTGACGGTGTCCAGCGGGGGCCGGCGGGTGGAGGGCGCGGACGTGATGCTGTGGGCGGATCCGGAGAACATCTTCCGCAGCGACCGGCCCTCGGGCCCGGATGGCGTGGTGCCCATGCGCGGGCTGCCGCCGGGCACGTACACGCTGGTGGCGTCGCATCCGGAGTACCTCCAGTCGGGGCCCAAGGCGGTGACGGTGCAGGACGGCGCCACGCAGCAGGTGACGGTGGAGCTGGAGCCGGGTGCGCAGCTGACGGGCGACGTGGTGGACGAGGACGGCCAGCCGGTGGTGGGCGCGAACCTGAACGTGCTGCCGCGCATGGCGGAGCCGGCGCAGACGGACTCGAGCGGGCACTTCGAGTTCCGCGCGCTCAGGCCGGACCGCACGTACACGCTGGAGGCGCACCACGTGGGCTACGAGCCGTTGGAGCGGGTGCAGGGCAAGCCGGGCGGGCCGCCGGTGCAGGTGAAGATGCGCCGGCGCTCGACGTTCCGGGGCCGGGTGGTGGACGACAGCGGCCAGCCGGTGCGCCGCTTCCGCGTGGACGAACACGACGTGAACAGCCCGGATGGGCGCTTCGAATTGCCGCTGTCCTCGGCGGGCGGGCGGCTCATGGTCGCGGTGGAGGCGCCGGGCTACGAGCCCCAGGTGGTGGACCGCCCGTCGAAGACGCCGGACATGGGCGACGTGGTGCTGGCGAAGGCGCCGTCGGTGTCCGGCCAGGTGCGGGACGCGTCGGGCGGCGCGGTGGCGGACGCGGTGGTGACGTGCGACGTGTGTGACGGGTCGGTGCTGTCGGGGCCGGACGGAAACTTCACGCTCGTGAGTCCGCCCTTCGTGCCGCGCTTCACGGTGTCCGCGCGCAAGGGCAAGGTGAGTGGCACGCAGGAGGTGCCGCGCGGGAGCACGGCGCCGGTGCAGCTCACGCTCAAGCCCGCGACGCACCTGACGGGCCGGGTGTACCTGGCGGACGGTCGGCCCGCGGCGGGCACGCAGGTGGAGGGGCTCAACGCGGATCGCAGCGAGTCCGTGTCGCTCATCACCGGCGCGGACGGCCGCTACAGCGCGGACCTGTCGCCGGGCAGCTACCGCTTCATGGTCGCGGGCGGGCGTGGAGGGTCGGGCGAGCCGGCGGTGGTGGTGCAGGTGGCGGGCGCGGACATGACGCTGGACCTGGGGCCGGTGCCGGGCACGGGCTCGCTCACGGTGCTGCTCCAGCCGGAGCGGGGCAAGGCGCTGTGGATCGTCCCGGGCGAGGTGGGGCAGGTGGGCAACCCGCCCGTGGAGCTGCTGCGCTCGCGCTACGCGCAGCTCGTCTACCAGCCGATGTCGGAGCGGGTGGTGGTGCAGGGACTGACGCCGGGCCGGTACACGCTCGTGTGGGGCTTCTTCCACATGGAGATGCCGGGGGCGGGCCCCGTGGTGCGCACGGTGGACGTGCCCTCCCAGGGCGAGGTGTCCCTGAAGTAGTCGTGTTGCGACGGGGCCTCCTGGCGCGTAATGAAGCCGCATGGACGCATCGGCATTGAAGGGCCGCCGGGTCATCGTCGGCGTGGGCGGCGGCATCGCGGCGTACAAGGCCTGTGAGCTGGTGCGGGAATTGGGGCGTGCGGGCGCGGAGGTGCGGGTGGCCATGACGGAGGCCGCGCGCCAGTTCGTCACCCCGCTCACCTTTCAGGCGCTGTGCGGGCACCCCGTCCTCACGGACTACTTCGACCCGGCGCAGGAGGGGAACTTCGGTCACCTGGACCTCGCCCGCTGGGGCGACGCCTACGTGGTGGCGCCCGCGACGGCGGACCTGCTGGCGAAGATCCGTGGAGGCTTCGGTGGGGACGCCGTGACGACGTCGCTCCTGGCCTTCAAGGGCCCGGTGGTGCTGGCGCCCGCGATGAACGTGGCGATGTGGGAGAACGCCCGGACGCAGGAGAACGTGGCGTCGCTGCTGGCGGATCCGCGCTTCACCACGGTGGGGCCGGGGGCGGGGATGCTGGCGTGCGGCGACGTGGGCTCCGGGCGGCTGGCGGATGTGGGCGCGATGGTGTCCGCGGTGGCCGCGCGCCTGGGAGGCGGGCCGCTCCAGGGCAAGACGGTGCTGGTGACCGCGGGCCCCACGCGCGAGTTCCTGGATCCGGTGCGGTTCATCTCCAACCCGTCCACGGGGAAGATGGGGATGGCGCTGGCGCACGAGGCGCGAGCGCTGGGCGCGACGGTGACGGTGGTGCTGGGGCCGGTGGGCCCGGTGGACCGCACGGGCCTGGAGGTGGTGGACGTGGTGAGCGCGGAGGACATGGCGCGCGAGGTGTTGTCGCGGGTGGAGTCCGCGGATGCGTTCATCGCGACGGCGGCGGTGAGCGACTGGCGTCCGGAGGTGCGGGCGCCGCAGAAGGTGAAGAAGGGCGACAGCCCGGAGTCGCTGCGCCTGGTGCGCACGCCGGACGTGCTGCTGGAGGCGTCGCGCAAGGTGGCGGGGAAGGCGAAGCGTCCGGTGCTGGTGGGCTTCGCGGCGGAGACGGAGCGGGTGGTGGAGCACGCGCGCGAGAAGCTGGAGCGCAAGGGGCTGGACGCCATCGTCGCCAACGACGTCACCGAGGCGGGCGCGGGGTTCGGCACGGACACGAACCGGGTGACGGTGATCTCCCGCACGGGGCCGGACCGCGTGCTGGAGGGCAGCAAGCGCGCGGTGGCGGGGGAGATTTTGTCGCTGTTGCTCGTGTCACCGCGCGGGTGACAGGCGGGCCCTGGGCTTGGGCGTCATCAGCCGCAGCATCAGGCGCGCGAAGGCGTTGGGCGGCTGGATGCGGGTGTTCTGGAAGGCGGAGAACAACCACGCGCCATCCCGCTTCACGGCGACGACGGTCTGGATGGACTGCCTCGAAGCGTTCGCCTTGCGCTGCCACCGCAGCTTGATGGCGCCCACTGCGTGGATGAGCGCCACGTCCGGCCCGAGGAAGCGGAGGGACGTCACCTTCCCCTCGGGGACGGAGCCCCGGAGCACGCCGTCGAAGAGCGCTTGATGGGCCTCCGCGTTGGCCTTTCGCCCCTTCAGGTGGCTGCCGTCGAAGACGACGTAGTCCACGTCCTCCGTGAAGCAGTCGGCGTAGGCGTGGGCATCACCGCGACGCCAGCAGTCGAACATCCGCTGGAAGTGGGCGTGGATGGCGGCGACTTCAGTGGGCTCGTGGAGGGCGTTGGTCATGGGGGATGAGTACGGCCAACGCACTGTTTCCACCAGTGATGGTCCATGATGATTAGAATCACGGGTGTGAATCTCTCCGCCATTGACCTCAACCTGTTCCTCGTGCTGCACGCGGTGCTGAAGTCCGGCAGCGCGACCGGCGCCGCGAAGGAGCTGCACGTCACGCAGTCGGCCGTGAGCAACGCGCTGGCACGCTTGCGTGACGTACTGGGGGATCCGCTCGTGGTCCGCAGTGGACGCGGGCTGGTGCCGACGCCCCGGTGCGAAGCGCTGCGGCCGCTCATCGCGAACGCGGTGGGCCAGCTCCAGGCGGCGCTCGATGGGAGTCAGGACTTCGATCCGAAGACGAGCACGCGCGCCTTCACCGTGGCGGGCGCGGACCATCACGGCCTGTCGGATGTGCCGGCCCTCGTGGCACTGCTCGCCCGCCGGATGCCGGGCGCGTCCCTGCGCGTCGTCAGCATCGACTACCTCGTCGAGCGGGACGGCCTCGCCTCGGGAGAGGTGGACGTGGCGCTGGGTCCCCCAGAGGCCGCGGGGCCGGGCTGCCTCACTGAACCGCTCTACTCGGACGACGCGGTCCTGCTCGTGCGCCGCGACCATCCGCGCATCCGGGGCCGAACGATGACGAAGGCCCAATACAACACGTCGAAGCACATCGACCTGCTGCTCGCGCAGGGCCGTCCCGGCGTGGGTCATCAACAGCACGCACGCCTCCTCAAGGACCACGGGCTCACGCGGGAGGTGGGGCTCGCCGTGCCGCATTTCTTCGCGGCGGCGATGGCGGCGGCGCGCACGGACCTCGTGGCCGGAGTGCCCCGGCGCGTCGCCCGCAGCTTCTGCGAGATGCTCGCACTGCGAGCGGTGGAGATGCCCTTCGCCTTCCCCCACATGACCACGGCCCTGATGTGGCACACCCGGACCGACGCCGACCCGGGCGCCCGCTACTTCCGCTCGCTCGTCACGGAAGCACTGCGCGAAGCCCCCCGCGCCCGGAAGCCGCTCAAGGGATGAGCTTGCGGCGGCGGAAGTCCGCGAACACGTCGCGGAACATCGCCTCCGTTTCGATGTGCTCGTGGAACCCGAACCGGCGGGCCTTGGACCCGTCCGCGACGAAGTCGTAGCCCGTGGACAGCACGCCCTGCGCGAAGGGCCACGCGGACACGTCCTGGTACGAGTTTTTCGCGAGCCCGTGCTTCTCCACCATCGCGTTCCAGCGCGGCCCCTTGTCCGCCATCACGTCCACCAGCGACAGGGGCAGGGGAGGGGCCACCTCCAGGTCGAAGGAGCGCGCGATCTTCGGCCACATCTCGCTCCACCGGAACTGATCACCGTTGTTGATGTTGAAGGCCTGGTTGGCGCACTTCGGCTCCGTCGCCGCCCATACGGTGGCCCGCGCCAGCAGCCCGGCATCCGTCACCTCCAGCAGGATGTCGTACGCGGTCGGTGTCCCCGGGAAGCGCAGCGGGATGCCCAGGTCCTTCGACATCGCCGCGTACACCGCGATGGCCAGCGTCAGGTTCATCGGGTTGCCCAGCGCGTAGCCCGCCACGATGGACGGGCGGATGGCCGACCACGTCCACGCCTTGCCCTGCTGCCGCTGCTCCAGGAAGTCCTGCTGCTCCACGTTGAACTCGGGCGGCATGTGGGCCGCGTCCGTCTCCCGTGCGGGCGTCTTGAACGGGCCCAGGTGCGCGCCGTAGACCTTGTAGCCCTGCATCAGGCTCACGTGCTTCAGCCCCTTCGCCACGGGCTCCACCGCCTCCACCACGTTGACGAGCATGGCGAGGTTGGGCGCTACCATCGCCACCGGCGTCGGCCGGTCCTGGAACGCGGTGTAGAAGATGTGCGTCACCTGCGTGAGGCCGCCCAGCTTCTTCCGGCAGTCCTCCGCATCGAGCAGGTCCACCGACACGTAGCGCACGCGGTCGCGGGCCTCGCCGCCGCGCCGCGACAGGCCAATCACTTCCCACCCCTCCAGCGTCTCCAGGTGGGCGATGAGGTTGAGTCCGATGATTCCATGGGCCCCGACGACCAGGGCCACGTTCTTGTGCGCGTTCATGCTGTCCTCCAGTTGTGGCCACCACCATGGACGCGCTCCGGTGCGTGGAGTAGAGCGGCCGGGAGCACAGCACCTGTGAGTTCAATTCCATGGCGCGTCTGGACATCAACCGCTCCGGCGAGATGGAAGTCTTCGTCCGGGTCGTCGAACTGGGTGGCTTCTCCGCCGCGGCCCGCGCGTTCCGGATGACGCCATCCGCGGTCAGCAAGCTCGTCGCCCGCCTGGAGGACCGCCTGGGTGCTCGGCTCGTCCACCGCAACACGCGGGGCCTCCAGCTCACCTCCGAGGGCTGCGTCTTCTACGAGCGCAGCGTCCGCCTGCTCGCGGACCTGGAGGAGGCCGAGCGCGGTGTCACCACCAGCGAGACGCCCTCCGGCCGCGTGCGCATCAACGCCAACGTCCCCTTCGGCACGCACATCCTGTTGCCGCGCGTGCAGGACTTCCTCGCGCTCCACCCGGCCATCACCCTGGACATCACGCTCACGGATCAGGTGGTGGACCTGCTGGAGGAGCGCACGGACGTGGCCATCCGCGCCGGTCCCCTCAAGCCCTCCAACCTCATCGCGCGCAAGCTGGGGGAGACCCGCTACGCCATCGTCGGCTCACCGGCCTACCTGAAGCGCGTGGGGATGCCCAGGAAGGTCGCGGACCTGGAGCGGCACAACCGCCTGGGCTTCAGCTACGTGCGCGCCGTCCAGCACTGGCCCTTCGTGGAGCGCGGGGCCACCGTCTCCGTGCCCTGCGTCGGCAACGTGCAGGCGAGTGATGGCGAAGCGCTGCGGCACCTGGCGCTCGGAGGTGTCGGACTCGCGAGGCTCGCGGGCTTCCAGGTGCGCGAGGACCTGAAGGCCGGCCGCCTGGTCGAGGTGCTCGAAGACCAGAACTCCGGCGACACGGAAGCCGTGCACGCGGTGTTCCTGGATGCAGCGGGCCATCTGCCGGCCCGCGTCCGCGCGTTCCTCGACTACTTCTCCAAGGTAGGGCTTGGCTGACGCGGCATCACCCGCGCCATCGGTCCCGTCATCGTGTCCGCGCCGTGGATGAACGTGTGCTGCTCCACGTGCACGGACTCGTGGAAGTCAGGCTCGCCGTCCGGCGCGTTCCAGTCCACGCGGTCCATGCGGAGGATGCGTGCCGAGTGCGGCAGCAGCGTCGTGGGCTCCGTCACCAGCTCCAGCTCCACCCGCGCGAACCTTCCAGGCGTGTCGTCCGTCTGTCCCACGGGCTCCCGCACGACATGCAGCCTCGCGCACCGGGGCTCCGGGTCGGCGTCGGAGCAGGGCACGCCCACGTCCAGCCGGATTCGCTCCTCCGCGGGGACGGACTGGGTGCTCTTGCGGCCGGAGCCTACGTCCATCGTCATTTCGCCGACCTCCAGCTTGCCCGGCTTGAGACGTGCCCCGTGCCAGCTCCCCACCCACTGGTTCCACTTGTCCCGAGCCTCCCGCTCCAGCCCGGCGGTGATGCTGGCGGTCAGCTGGGCCTTCTTCCGGGGGCTCAAGGGCAGCGCCTCCAGGAAGGCCTGGCTCCGGCGGTCCTCCAGCGGATCAATGCCCTGGAAGTCTCCCTGCGCGTCGATGATGGCCGTGGCCAGGGGCTCCACGAAGGCGGGGAACGGGGCTCCGATGATCTCCACGTCGCGGACCACCAGCCGCCGCTGGCCCTCCGCGTCCACCGGGCCCAGGATCATCGTGAACCGGCGCTCCGCTGTCTGCCGGCCGCTCCAATCCGTGCGCACGTCCACCGTGTGAATCACCCGCATGGACGCCTGCTCGGGCCAGCCGTAGCGCAGCGACACGAGGTCCTTGCCCCGGGCACCTCCCAGCGTGGCGCACCCGGAGGCTCCGGCGGACAGGACGACGACGGCGAGCCACGGGCGAAGGAAGGAGGCCATGTCCCGTCACGATAACAAGGCCCCGACGCCCGCGCGGCGCGACGTGAAGCATCGCCGCGCGAGCCAGACACCTGCTCAGGCCAGCGCGGGCGTCCCGCGCCGCAGGCCCGCGTACTCCAGCACCGCGAAGGCCGCGACCGCCGCCGCCTGCGCCGCGACGAACAGCATCCCCAGCCCCGTGGGTGTCGTCGGGCCGTGCGTCAAGAGCAGCACGCTGTCCACGACCCACAGCGCATTCACCGCGACCACGAACCACACCGGCCAGGAGGGCAGGGTGGCCCGCGACGCCAGGTACCCGAGCAGCAGGGCGAATGGGATCAGGCCCAGCCCCGCCCCGCGCAGCAGTCCCGGATCCAGGCCCAGCAGGGGCGCCAGGGGACCCGCGGCCGCCGCCATCAACAGGCCCATGGCTCCGCTGGCGACCCCGTCCAACAGCAGCGCGCGACGCAACAGGCTTCCCGACACGTTCTTGATGCTCATGGCAGACATTCCCTTGCAGGAGGTGGGTGACGACGGGGCTCAAGATGCGAGCCGGGCGTGTCGCTGTCGATTACCTCCGAGGGAATGGAAGCGATGACGTGCGCCCCCTATCTTCGGGCCATGACGAGCCTTCAGCAGAGCCGCCCCGTGGGAGAACTGCTGCGCGGTTGGCGTCAGCGGCGCGGCCTCAGCCAGTTGGAGCTCGCGTTGCGCGCGGAGGTCTCCGCCCGTCACGTCAGCTTCCTGGAGACAGGCCGCTCCCATCCCAGCCGCGACATGCTGCTGCACCTGGCGGAGGCGCTGGACGTGCCCCTGCGTGAACGCAACGGCCTCCTGGTGGCCGCGGGCTTCGCGCCCGTGTACGCCGAGCGCTCCCTGGACGACCCCGCGCTGCGTGCCACGCGCGAGGCCGTGGACCTGGTGCTCGCGGGCCATGAGCCGTACCCGGCGCTCGCGGTGGACCGGCACTGGACGCTCGTGACCGCGAACCGCGCGGTGGCCGTGCTGCTCGCGGACGTGGCCCCGGAGATGCTCCAGCCGCCCGTCAACGTCCTGCGCCTGAGCCTGCACCCGTCCGGGCTCGCGCCCCGCATCGAGAACCTGCGCCAGTGGCGCGACCACGTCCTCATGCGGCTGGGCCGGCAGGTGGATGTCTCCGCGGACGCCACGCTCGCGGCGCTGCTGGAGGAGCTGCGGGGCTATCCGGTGCCGGAGGCGCGGACGGAGGGAAACCCCCGCGACTTCGCGGGCGTCGTGGTGCCGCTGCGGGTGCGCACGTCGCTGGGGCTCTTGTCCCTCTTCAGCACCACCACCGTGTTCGGCACGCCGGTGGACATCACGCTCGCGGAACTGGCCATCGAGTCGTTCTTCCCGGCCGACCCCGACACGGCGGACGTGCTGCGGCGGGCCGCGTCCGAGCGGTCCCGCCAGGATACGTAGGGCGCCAGGCGCTACTTCTTCACGCGCACCGTCTGGAGCGCCGTGCCCCAGGAAACGACCTGATCCAGCATCCCGTTCACCGACTTCTCCTTGTGGGGGTCGGGCTTGAAGACGGCGAAGTTCTCGAAGTCGGTGAAGAGCGACAGCTGCACCTGGGCGCGCACGGTGGCCATCTGGAGCTCGGCCGCGATGAGGCGCAGGTGCTCCACCGCGCGCACGCCGCCCGCGCTGCCGTAGGCCACGAAGCCGGCGGCCTTGTTGTTCCACTCGGCGTAGAGGTAGTCGAGCGCGTTCTTCAGCGCCCCGGACGTGCTGTGGTTGTACTCGGGCGTGACGAAGACGTAGGCGTCATACGCGGCCACCTTCGCGGCCCAGGCCTTCGTGTGCGGCAGGGTGTACTTGCCCATCGACGGGGGGAACGGCTCGTCCAGCAGGGGCAGGTTGAAGTCCTGGAGGTCGACGATCTCGTACTCGGCGTCGCTCCGCTTCTTCGCGATGTCGTGGACCCAGCGGGCGACGACGTCCGCCTTGCGACCGGGCCGGGTGCTTCCCACGACGATGGCCACCTTGATCATGTGCGCTCTGCTCCTGGAAACGGGCTGGGGACTGCCGCCACGTCCGACCTTCTACCGCGCGTCGCACCGGGAAAAGGAGACATGCCCGGGTCTGTCCTGCACCCGACCCGGGCCCGACCTTCCGCCCGGAAGGTGGCGGAGGGCCCGACCCTGGGCTAAGCGTACGGGCAACTTCTCCGGCTGCTTCCTTGCGCCGGGGCGGGCCCTCCGCTACCGATCCGAAACCGTGAACGACGACACGCCCGATTCCTCGCAGGAGCTGGCCGACGTGCTCCAGGACGTGCGCCGCCACCTCCTCTGGCAGGAGGAGAACGGCGGTCGCGTGCTGCTCGTCGACGCGAAGGTCGCCGCCGAGCTCCAGCAGCAGCGCGCCGCCTCCGCGTCCGTGCGCACGATGATCGCCCGGAACAAGGCCCCCGAGCCGCCCCCCGCGCGCTCCGCTGGCTGCTGGCCGCCCGCTGGCATCCACGCCCCAGGCCGCGCCACCGTCACGCCCGGTGATGGTCGCCACCGCCGCGCCTCCGGCCACGGGGATGCTCGTGGACGTGCCCCGGAAGACGCCCCGCTACAACGGCGCGCTGCCGGGCGTGGTGGAAGGCGAGCGGCCCACGCTGGATCAGATCCGCCGCGAGCTGGGCGACTGCCGGCGCTGCAAGCTGTGCACGGGCCGCAAGAACATCGTGTTCGGCTCCGGCAACCCGCGCGCGGAGCTGGTGTTCGTGGGCGAGGGCCCCGGTGAGAACGAGGACATCCAGGGCGTGCCCTTCGTGGGCCCGGCCGGAGACCTGCTCACGAAGATGATCTCCGCGATGGGCTTCAGCCGGAACGACGTCTACATCTGCAACGTCGTGAAGTGCCGCCCGCCGGGCAACCGCAACCCGGAGCCGGACGAGATCGCCGCGTGCGAGCCGTTCCTGCGCGCGCAGCTGCTCGCGCTCCAGCCCCGGGCCATCGTCGCGCTGGGCAAGTTCGCGGCGCAGACGCTGCTGCGCGACACCACCCCCATCACCAAGATGCGGGGCACGTGGCGCGAATACGAGGGCATCCAGCTCATGCCCACCTTCCACCCCGCCTATCTGCTGCGCAACAGCGCGGAGAAGCGCAAGGCGTGGGAGGACCTGCAACAGGTGATGAAGCTGTTCGGAAAGCAGCCGGGCTCCAGCGCCTAGAGTCGCTGGGAGCGCCGCGAAGGAGGGGAGCGACGATGAAGGGAGTGCTCGAGACGCGCGAAGTGCAGTCGCCCGCGCTGGAGAACAATCCGCTGGGGGATCCGGCCCGTCGCCGGCTCACCGTGTACCTGCCGCCGGGCTACGGCGAGGGCACCCAGCGCTACCCGGTCGTCTACTTCCTGCACGCCTTCGGCAGCGGCGGAGCCGCCTGGACGAACGCGTCCGGCTTCGCCCCGTCGGTGCCGGAGCGCCTGGACGCGCTCATCGCGAACGGCACCGTGCCGCCCGTCATCGGCGTCTTCCCGGACGCGTGGACGAAGCTGGGCGGCAGCCAGTGGGTGAACAGCGACGCCATTGGCCGCTACCGCGACTACCTGGCCAAGGACATCGTCGGCTTCGTGGACAAGACCTGGCGCACGCTGCCCAAGGCCGCGTCGCGCGCGGTGGTGGGCCACAGCTCCGGCGGGTACGGCGCGCTGGTGATGGGCCGCTACCACCCGGAGCTGTTCTCGCTGGTGGGCGCGCACGCGCCGGACTCCTACTTCGAATACTGCTACCTGCCCGATCTGCCCAAGGCGGCCACCGCGCTGCTCAAGTCCGGCGGCACGGAGACGTGGGTGACGGAGATGCGCACGCGCGCGCAGGAGACCAAGCTGCGCGGCGACGACTTCCCCGTCGTCAACATCCTCGCCATGGCGGCGGCGTACTCGCCGAAGAAGGGCGAGCCGCTCAACCTGGAACTGCCCTTCGACCTGCAGACCGCGAAGATGCGGCTGGACGTGTGGAACCGGTGGCTGGTGCATGATCCGGTGCGCTTCGTGCCCAAGTTCCTGGACGCGTTCCGCAAGCTGAAGACGGTGTTCCTCGACTGCGGCACCCGTGACGAGTTCAACCTGCGCTGGGGCACGCGCATGGTGGCGGACGACCTGAAGGCCGCGGGCGTGGACGTGGTGCACGAAGAGTTCGAGGACGGGCACTCCGGCGTGTCATACCGCTTCGAGCGCTCGCTGGCGGTGCTGGTGCCGCGCCTGTCGCAGGACTGAAGAGGACACCATGGGGACTGATTCGTACGGGCTGTCGCGCGTCGTGGGTGAGAAGGGCGTGCTGCCGCAGCGCGCTCGCAAGCTGGACCCCTCGCTGCCGTGCCGCGAGGCGGAGCTGCTCATCGACGTGGAGAGCCTCAACATCGACGCCGCGTCGTTCAAGCAGATCAAGGACGACGTGGGCGGCGACCCGGCCCGCATCGCCCGGCGCATCCAGGACATCGTGCTGGAGCGCGGCAAGATGCAGAACCCCGTCACCGGCTCCGGCGGCATGCTCATTGGCCGGGTGAAGGAGCTGGGCGCGAAGCACCCCGCCAACGGTGTGCTCAAGAAGGGCGACCGCATCGCCACGCTGGTGAGCCTGACGCTCACGCCGCTCGTCATCGAAGAGGTGAAGGCGGTGCACGCGGACATCGACCGCGTGGACATCCGCGGACACGCGCTCCTCTTCGCGAGCGGCATCTACGCGAAGCTGCCGGAGGACATGCCGGACACGCTGGCGCTCGCGGCGCTGGACGTGTGCGGCGCGCCCGCGCTGGTGGCGCGCTACGTGCGCCCGGGCATGACGGTGGCGGTGCTGGGCGCGGGCAAGAGCGGCGCGCTGTGCCTCGCGCAGGCGCGGCGCAGCCTGGAGAGCCGCGGCAAGCTGCTCGCGATGGACATCTCCCAGAAGGCGCTGGACGCGCTGTCCGCCATCGGCCTGTGTGACGAGGCGCTGAAGGTGGACGCCACCCAGGGCGTGGACGTGATGGAGGCCGTGCAGCGCGCGACGGGCGGTCAGCTCTGCGACCTGGTCGTCAACTGCGCCAGCGTGGGCAACACGGAGATGGCGTCCCTCTTGTCCGTGAAGGACGGCGGCACCGTCATCTTCTTCTCCATGGCCACCAGCTTCACCACGGCGGCCCTGGGCGCGGAGGGCGTGGGCAAGGACGTCACCATGCTCGTGGGCAATGGGTACGTGCCCGGCCACGCCGCCCTCACGCTGGACCTCTTGCGCACCGAACCGTCGCTGCGCCAGTTGTTCGAAGCGCGCTACGTCTAGGGCTGGAGGAAGGCCGTCCGCACGGCCTGCATCAGCGGATCCTGCTGGCCCTCCGGGGCCTTCGGGAAGTGGCCCTGGTTGATGGTCCAGATGATGCCGCCACCCAGGCCCTTCTCGCGGGCCCAGCGCCCCTTTTCCGTGACGGACGGGATGTCCTCGTAGGAGATGTAGTTGCACGCCTGCGGGCCGAACGCGGTGGGGAAGGAGAGGTAGGGCACCTTCGCCTGCGCGTCCCAGCGGTAGGCCTCCGGCGAGTAGTAGAGCGACTGGATGTTGGCGTAGCTCATCGCGTTGTCGCTCTGCTCCTCCCTCACGTACTGCAGTCCGTCCAGGGGCGTGCGGGGCTCCGTGACGCCCTTCCAGCAGGTGCCGAAGAAGCCGATGCCCACACCGATGCGCTGCGGGGGGACGCCCGCCTTGATGAACGCCTCCACGGAGCTGGAGACGGAGCTGGGGTGGCCCGGGGACTCGGCGAACAGCGCGCTGGAGTGCCAGCTGTCCCACTGGCCCCAGTGGCCGCTCATCTTGTAGGCCATGACGTTCATCTGGTCGACGCGGGCCGCCAGCTCCCGGTGGAAGTCCGCGTCCTTCTTGCCCAACGTGAAGTTGGAGTTCACCCAGCCCACGGGCACCGTGATGAGGATGTTCTCGTCCGCGGCGCGCAGGTCGTCCAGCAGCGCGAGCAGGGGCGGCCCGTCCTGCGGCAGGAGGATGGGCTCCCAGTCCACGTCGACGCCGTCGAACTCCAGCTCGCGCATGACGGTGATGATGTTCCGCACGAAGTTGCGGCGCTTCTCCACTGTCTCCGTCGCGGCCTTGAAGCCGTCGTACTCGCCCATGCCGCCCAGCATCAGCAGGGCCTTCTTGCCAGCCTGGTGCGCCCGCTGCGCCAGCGCCTTCGCCAGCACGGGGCCTTCGGCGGCGGACACGTCGAAGTCCGTGTAGAGCGTGCCATCGATGCGCGGACGGATGCGGCCCACCACCACGTGCGTGAGCAGCGCCATGTCCACGGAGTTCACCGGGTACAGGTCGCGCTGGTAGCCCACCCAGTAGCCCATCACCCAGCTCGCCGGAGCCCCGCCCGGACGCGGCGTCACCGGCGCGGACGTGCGCACGCAGGGGCCTTCACCCAGGTCGTTGGCCGCGCAGACGCTGAACGTGTACGCGGTGCCATTGGTGAGCCCCGGGATGAGCGCGCCCGACACCGGCGCGTTCACCGTCACCGTCGCGCCCCCCGGCTCCGCCATGACCTTGAAGTACGACAGCGGCCGCCCGCCATAGCTCGCCGGCGTCAGCCAGCTCACGTACGCCTGGCCATTGCCCGCCGTGGGAACCACCGAGCGCGGCTGCCCTGGCACCGTGGGGTTCGGGATGCTCATGCCGGCCCTCGGCGTCACGAGCCCCGTCTCCACCGAGGTCGCGCCCTCGCCCATCGCGTTCACCGCGGCGACCTTGAACACGTAGGTGAAGCCGTTGTTGAGCCCCAGGATGGTGGCCTGCGTGTCGGGCGCCGTCACCAGGGCGCCACCGCACTCGGGCACGCAGCGCACCACGTAGTACATGAGCGGCTGGCCGCCGTCGGAAGGGGGCGGCTTCCACGTCACCAGCGCGGAGGCATCCCCCGGCTGTGCCACGACTTCCCGCGGGGCTTCGGGGGGCGTGTCCGGCAGCACAGGCTCATCCGGCCCGCCGCCGAAGTCGCATCCGCCCAGCACCACCACAAGGCTCAAGCACACCCACCCACGCACTGACATGGCTCGATGGTTGCTCATCCCAAGGCTCCTGACGCCGCGCGGGATGTTATGCGGCCGTACCCCCGGTGCGAGTCAAGTAAAATTGTAATTTTACGGCATTTCCGGACGCCTTGGAATTCGAGTATTAAGTCAGCTACTTCCATCCCCGCAGGCAATCACGGAACGTGCGGAGAGGGAAAGTCGGTCGCCCGAGAACGGCTGGTGTGTGTGGCGGCCGGCAAGCGCGGGGGAAAGGCCTGGCTACGGCCTTCAGCGAACCTGGGCGGTCGGGGCCTCCTCGGGGACGGCCGGGGCCACGGG
>NZ_RAWA01000180.1 GCF_003611675.1 Corallococcus sp. CA053C | reverse complement strand
GGGGTGGGCCATGGGGGAGGCTCAGTTCCTTTCGGCCGGGTTGCCTTCGGAGCCGTCGCCGTTGCGCATGAACAGGTGGGCGCCCTTCTCCAGCAGCAGGCCCCCCAGTTCGCTGCGCTTCTCCCACAGCTTCTTGGGCGCGCCGCCCAGCCGCCGCAGGTCCTCCGGCTGCAGGTTCGCCGCGCGCCAGGTGAGCTGCTCCACCGCGTCGAAGAACTTGCCCGCCATCTCGCGCGACGACATGCGCGACAGCTGCTCCAGCGAGAAGCCCTTGTCCGCGAGCAGGCCCGCGGAGCCCGCGGCCCACGTCTCGCTCGCCTTGTTGCCGCGCACCCCGCTGCCCGGCCGGGCAATCTGCACCGGCTCGTACACCGTGGGGCGCGTCTCCGGGATGACGTTCAGCTTGCGGCCGATCTTCTCGAAGGTGTCCAGCACCTGGTCCAGCTGCGCGTCGGTGTGCGTGGCCATGTAGCTGGTCCGGATGAGCGCGTGGCCCGCCTCCACCGCCGGGGGAATCACGGGGTTCGCGAACACGCCCGCCTCGTGCAGCGCGCGCCAGAAGCGGAAGCACTTCACCTGGTCGCCGATGTGCACCGGCACCACCGGCGTCACCGACACGCCCGTGTCGAAGCCCATGGCGCGGAAGCCGTTGTGCATCTTCTCCGCGATGTCCAGGAGGCGCGCGCGGCGCTCCGGCTCCGCCTCGATGATCTCCGTCGCCTTGAGCGCCGCCGCGATGGACGCGGGCGTCATGGACGCGGAGAAGATGACCGAGCGGGCCTTGTGGCGGATGTAGTTGATGACGTCGAACGGACCCGCGAGCACGCCGCCCAGCGACGCGAAGCTCTTGGAGAACGTCCCCATCACGAGGTCCACGTCCTTCTCCAGGCCGAAGTACTCGGAGGTGCCCCGGCCGAGCGCGCCCAGCACGCCCATGGCGTGCGCGTCATCCGTCATCACGCGGGCGTTGTAGTGCTTCGCCAGCTCCACGATGCGGGGCAGGTTGCAGACGTCGCCCTCCATGGAGAACACGCCGTCCGTGACGACGATCTTCCCCGCGCCCGCGTCCGCGGCGGCCAGCAGCTGCTCCAGGTGATCCATGTCGTTGTGGCGGAACTTGCGCTCCGTCGCGAACGACAGGCGCACGCCGTCCACCAGCGAGGCGTGGTTCTGCCGGTCGCTGAAGACGATGTCGTGCCGGCCCAGGATGGACGCGAGCGCCAGGTTCGTCTGGAACCCGGTGGAGATGACGATGGCCGCCTCGCGGTTGAGGAACTTCGCCAGCCGCGCCTCCAGCTCCTCGTGCAGCGCGAGCGTGCCGTTGAGCAGGCGCGACCCCGAGCACGTGGTGCCGAACTTCTCCGTGGCCTTGATGGCCGCTTCCTTCACGCGCGGATCCGCCGACAGGCCCAGGTAGTTGTTCGAACCCACCATGATGACCCGGCGTCCCTCGATCTCCACCTCCGTAGCGCCATGCGACGCTTCGATCGCCCGGAAGTACGGATACAGGCCCGTGGCCTTGGCGATGCGGTAGTCCTTCCAGGTACGGCACTTGTCGAACACGTCGCTCATGGTGGTCTTTCTTACGCGTCGGGGGGTGATCCGAGCCGCTCTCCACATGCAGGGCTCGTTCCGTCTTTGGACCGCCCGGCGCGCGCGCTCACCCAGGGAACGACGCGTGGGGGTGAATAAAGAGGGAAATCCACACTGTCAAGGCGGGGACGGTTCCCATGCTCGCCACCCGGGGCGTCCGTGTCAGGGCGCGCCTTGACAGCCAGGGCCCAACGGTGGCACGCCGCGCCTCCGGAATCCTGTTGACCGGTGGATGCTTCAACCCCGCGTGCACACACGGGTTCACACGGGGAATGGGTTCCCGCAGGCCAACTGTTTCGGGGCCTGGACTGTGGCCGGATTATTGCTTTGCCGGCTGGCATCAGAGGAGTGACGGTGTCCCAGGCGCGACGACAGCGGTGGTTCGAAGGCTTCATCCGGACGGCGATGTCGCGGCCCTGGCAGGTGCTGCTCGTCGTGGGGCTCATCACCGTCGCCGCGGGGCTCTTCGCGTCCCGGTTGGAGTTCCGGGGCTCCTTCGTCGAACTCCTCCCGGAGGGTGCCCCAGAGGTCCGGGATCTGACACGCGTGTCAGAGAAGGCGGGGGGGGACGGGTACCTCGTCGTCATGGCGAAGGGTGGAACACCGGAGGCGCTGAAGAACTACGCCACCGAATATCAGCGCCGGCTGGAGGCCCTCCCGGAGGTCCGCTACGTCGAGCACCACTATGACGTGGCCTTCTTCCGCCGCCACGGCCTGCTGCTCCTGCCCACCGACAAGGTCGCCGCGCTCCGCAAGGATTTGGAGGCCCGGGTCCGCTACGAGAAGGAGCGCGCGAGCCCCCTGTTCGTGGACCTGGGCGCGGAAGAGGCGCCGCCCTCCTTCGAGGAGATCGCCCGGAAGCACACGCCCGCCACGGCGCTGCCGGAGACGCTGGCCAACAGCGAGGGCACCGAGGTCTACCTGATGATCAAGCCGTCGGGGATGGCGGGGGACCTGGACTTCGCGCGGCGCTTCGTGGCGACGGCGCTGGACACCGGCCGCAAGCTCGCCCAGGAGCGCTACCCCGGGGTGACGCTGGAGGCGACGGGCAACTTCCAGAGCCGCATCGAAGAGGACGCGGTGATGCGCAGGGACCTGTCCAACGCGGGCGGCCTGTCCGCGCTGATCGCCATCGGGCTCATCCTGCTGGCGACGCGGCGGGTGTCGGCGCTGGCGGTGGTGGGCGTGCCGGTGGTGGTGGGGCTGGTGCTGACGTTCGCGTTCGCGCAGGGCGCCATCGGGCACCTCAACATCGTGACGGGCTTCCTCGTCGCCATCCTCATCGGCCTGGGCATCGAGTACGGCGTGCACCTGGCGATGCGCTACTGGGAGGAGCGGGAGCGGCACGGGGTGCGCGAGGCGCTGGAGGCGACGGTGCGCGGCACCTTCAGCGGGGCGCTCACGTCCGCGCTCACCAACGCGGCGGCGTTCTTCGTGCTGATGCTGGCGCAGTTCCACGCCTTCCAGCAGTTCGGCCTGCTCGCGGGCCTGGGCGTGCTGATGGCGGTGCTGTCCGCGTACGCGCTGGGCCCGTCGCTGCTCGCCATCGCGGAGCGCCTGCGCCCCTTCCGGCGGGAGTCGGCGGAGGCTGGCGCTCCCGCGGCTTCGGCGACGCCTGTGGCTCCGGCGGCTCCGGTGGCTCGGGAGAAGGAGTGGCGCCGCTGGCCCACCGGGCTCATCACGGCGGTGGCGCTGCTGGTGGTGGGCTTCGCGGCGTACTCGGTGCGCATCGCGCCGCGGCTGGGCTTCGAGACGAACCTTCGCAACCTGAAGGGTGACTCCCCGTCGTCGCGGCTGGACGACCACATCACGGAGCAGATCGGCGCGCCGCTCAACCCGGCCATCCTCGCGGTGGACTCGCTGGCGCAGGTGCGTGAGGTGGAGGCCGTCATCGCCCGGGTGAAGGCGAAGAACGGCGCGGACTCCGTGTTCCTGCGCACCGCGTCCCTGAGCGACCTGGTGCCTTCGGACTCGGCGGGGCATGCCGCGGAGCTGGGCCGCATCCGCGCGCTGCTGGACGGGCTGCCGAAGTCCGCGCAGGCGGATGCGCGCGTGCAGGACCTGCGGACGCTGGTGGACGCGAAGCCCTACGGGTTGGAGCAGGTGCCGGTGGAGGCGCGCCGCCGGTTCGAGGCGCTGGACGGCAAGGGGATGTTCCTCCTGCTGTTCCCGTCCGTGTCCAACTACGACACGCAGGATCTGCACCGCTGGGCCGCGCAGCTGGACGAAGTGGTGGCCGGGGCGAAGGAGAAGGGCATCGACCTGGCGGTGCTGGACAGCAACCGCATCGCGGCGCGCATCTTCTCCCTGGTCCGGGGGGACGGCCCGTTCATCCTCTGGTCCGCGGCGGCGGTGGTGTTCCTCGTCATCCTGGCCAGCCTTCGCAGCTTCAAGCGCGCGCTGCTGGTGGCGGGCCCGCTGTTCCTGGGAATGACCTGCCTGGCGGGAGGGATGTACCTCTTCGACGTGCAGCTCAACTTCATCAACGCGGTGGTGCTGCCCAACCTGCTCGCCATCGCGGTGGACAACTCGGTGCACCTGTTCCACCGGTACGAGGAGGAGGGCCCCGGGTCGCTGGGCCGCGTGGTGCGCAACACGGGCTTCGCGGCGGTCGTGGCCACGCTGTCCAACGCGGCGGGGTACGGAGCGCTGCTGGTGGCGAACCACCAGGGCCTGCGGAGCATCGGTCAGATTGCGCTGCTGGGGGTCGTGTGCACCTTCCTGGGGACGACGGTGTTCTTCCCGGCCATGCTGGCGCTGCTGGAGCGGTGGAAGGGGCGGCGGTCCGCGGTGGCGCCTGAAGCGGGCGCGGTGGTGCGGAGCCTCAATCTCGGGGGGGCCGGCGAGCTGCCGGCCGAGTCGCCGGGGGAGCGCAAATCGGCGTGAACATCTGGTCTTTCAGCCAGGGCCGCGTGCGGCCCGTCGTCCACGGTCAATCCGAGGAGGCGCTCGTGCGCTTCCGGCAGGTGGACGTGGTCCTCATGGCCGCCTGCTCGGTGGCGGCGCTGGTGTGCGTGGGCCCGGCCCGCTGGGCACCGCATGCCACCCGCAGCGCGTGCCTGTTCGGCCTGATGGCGCTGGGCGTGGCGCTCCTGCGCATCCTGGAGGCGCGCTTCCCGCGCCAGCCGCTCATCGCCATCGCGGCGGACTTCTGGCTCTTGCCGGTGTCCGCCCTGTCGCACGGCTGGCTGGGTCCCATCGTGGACTGGATGAACCCGCTGGTGAAGGACGCCCAGCTCATCGCGGTGGATGAGCGCCTCTTCGGCTTCCAGGCGTCGGTGTCGCTGTCGCACGCGGTGCCGCCGTGGGCCAACGACGTGCTGATGCTCTGCTACTACGGCCACTTCGCCTGGCCGCTGCTCCTGGGCATCTTCCTGTACGCGCGCGGCCGGGGCCCCACGCCGGGCTTCGACGAGTACCTGCTGGGGCTGGGCCTGCTCTTGAGCTTCAACTACGCGGCCTACTCGCTGGTGCCCGCGGTGGGCCCGCGCTACTTCCTCATCGGCTCCTTCGACGCGCCCCTGCGCGGGTGGTTGCTCACGCCGCTGCTGGAGTCGATGATGCGCTCGCCGGTGTACACCCGGGACTGCTTCCCCTCCGGGCACACCGGGGTGGCGCTGGTGGTGCTCATCTACGCGTTCCGGTTCGCGCGGCGCTTCTTCTGGGTGATGCTGTTCCCCGGCCTGGGCCTCATCTTCGCGACCCTGGCGGGGCGCTTCCACTACACCATCGACCTGGTGTGCGCGGTGCCGCTGGTGATGGTGGTGACGGGGCTGGCCCTGGCGCTGTCCCGGGCCGCCCGGCAACGCGCGGTGGAACAGGGCGCGCGTTCCGTGCCCGTGGACGCTATCGTCCGGCCCTGAACCGCCAGCCGGTCGCCCCACGGCCGGGGTGGACTCGGGCTGGCGCCTTTCCAGAGGCCCGCCCCCCCATGTCCTCCCGGCCCGTGCTCTCGCAACGCGTCTCCCGCTTCGGCACCACCGTCTTCTCCGAGTTCAGCGCCCTGGCGCTCAAGCACCAGGCCGTGAACCTGGGGCAGGGGTTCCCCGACTTCGACGGGCCGGACGCCATCAAGGAAGCGGCGTGGAAGGCCATCCAGGGCGGCGTCAACCAGTACGCCCCCGGCGTGGGCGCCAGAGACTTGCGCGTCGCCATCGCGGAGCACTCGCAGCGCTTCTACGGCCACGCCGTGGATCCGGACACCATGGTGTCCGTCACCAGCGGCGCCACGGAGGCCATCCTCGACGTCATCCTGGGGCTCGTGGATCCGGGCGACGAGGTGGTGGCCTTCGAGCCGTTCTACGACTCCTACGACGCCAACATCGCCTTCGTGGGCGCGACGCCTCGCTACGTGCCCCTGCGTCCGCCGGACGCGGCGCACGCGACGTGGTGGTTCGACCGCGACGAAGTGAAGGCGGCCATCGGTCCGCGCACGCGGCTGCTCATCCTCAACTCGCCCCACAACCCCACGGGCAAGGTGTTCACCCGCGAGGAGCTGGAGTTCCTGGGCAACCTCTGCGCCGAGTTCGACGTGAAGGTGCTCGCGGATGAAGTGTACGAGCACATCGTCTTCGGCCCCGCGCGCCACATCCGCGCCGCGACGGTGCCGGTGCTCGCGGACCGCACGGTGACGGTGAGCAGCGCGGGCAAGTCGTTCAGCCTCACCGGGTGGAAGATCGGCTGGATCATCGCGCCGCCGCCGCTGCGGGACGCCGTGCAGCGCGCACACCAGTTCGTCACCTTCGCCACCGCGTCGCCGTTCCAGGCCGCCATGGCCGTGGCGATGCGGCTGCCGGACAGCTACTTCCAGGGGCTCACGGCGCTCTACACGGAGAAGCGCGAGCGGCTGCTCACGGGGCTGCGCGCGGCGGGCCTCAAGGTGTACTCGCCCGAGGGCAGCTACTTCATCCTCGCGGACATCGCGGGCTACGGCTTCGCGGACGACGTGGCCTTCTGCCGGCACCTCGTGACGGAGGTGGGCGTGGCCGCCATCCCGCCCAGCGTCTTCTACGGCCCCGAGCACCGGCACCTGGGCCAGGGCTTCGCGCGCTTCGCCTTCTGCAAGACGGAGGGCGTGCTGGACGAAGCCTCGCGCCGGCTGGGCGCGAAGCTGCCCGCGCTGAAGCGCTGATCCGCCGGAGCATCGAAGTCTTGAGGTCATGGAGCCCGGGCCGTGGACGACTTCTTCGGGGAGCTGTACCTGCGCAGCACGCTGCCGTTCCTCTCCGAGGCGGTGACGGCCCGGGAAGTGGACTACCTGTCCCGGGCGTTCGCGCAGGTGGGCGGCCCGGTGGTGGATCTGGGCTGTGGCCACGGCCGGCACGCGGCGCGGCTCAACGCGGAGGGAGCGCTCGCCGGACGGGTGGTGGGCCTGGAGCGGGATGCGCTTTCCATTCGCCTGCGCCGCCCCGGCTTCCCGGTGGTGCGGGGTGACCTGCGGGCGCTGCCCTTCCAGGCCGGGGCGCTGGGGGGCGCGTACGCCTGGTATTCGACACTCTTCGCCTTCAGCGACGCGGAGCACGTCCAGATCCTGCGCGAGGTGGCGCGGGTCCTGCGGCCCGGCGGAAGGCTCGTGTTCCAGACGGTGCCATACGAGCGGCTGGCACGATCCCCGGGCGCCGCCTTCCGCGAGCGGTTACCGGATGGGAGTCTCCTGGAGGAGGAGAGCCGCTTCGACGCGACGCGTGGAAGGGACGTGGGGCAGCGTCAATTGACGCTGCCGGATGGGCGCGTGCTGCGGGCGGCGTACGCCATTCGTTACTATCCTCTTGCGGAACTGGAACGGCTGTTGGAAAGCACGGGCTTTTCGACGACGTGGGTGCACGGAGGCCTGGAGGGTGGGCCGATGACACCCGAGTCGACCGACCTCATCGTGGGAGCAGGGCTGCGGCGGGACTGAAGCTTCCCGCGTGACGGCCCGGGACACGTCCAAGTGGATCCGAAAGAACCAGCGCGAACGCGGGTCGGCCTGCTGGGGCATCTGCCCCGCAAGGTCGACGTGTACGAGGTCGGCCCCCGCGACGGCCTGCAGAACGAGCTGCGCACGCTGCCCACCCGGGACAAGGCGCGGCTGATCAACGCCCTCGTCGCGGCGGGGGAGAAGCGCATCGAGGTGACGTCGTTCGTGTCGCCCAAGTGGATCCCCCAGCTCGCGGACGCGGAGGAATTGCTCAAGCAGGTGGGCCGCCGTCTGGGGGTCGTCTTCTCCGCGCTGGTGCCCAACCTGAAGGGCCTGGAGCGCGCGCAGGCGGCGGGCCTGGAGGAGGCCGCGGTGTTCATCTCCGCGTCGGAGGCCCACTCCAAGAAGAACATCAACAAGACCATCGCGGAGGCCCTGGCCGGGGCGAAGGAAGTCACCGGCGCCGCCCGCAAGGCCGGCATGCGCGTGCGCGGCTACCTGTCCACCGTGTGGGGCTGCCCCTACGAGGGCCACGTCCCGGTGGAGCGCGTGGTGGACATCTGCCGCCAGCTGGTGGACGCGGGCATCTACCAGCTCAGCCTGGGCGACACGATTGGCGTGGGCACGCCCCGGCAGACGGAGGAGATCCTCTCCGCGCTCCTGCAGCACATGCCGGTGGACACCCTGGCCCTGCACCTGCACGACACGCGCGGCACCGCGCTCGCCAACGCGCTCGTCGGCCTGTCCGCGGGCGTCACCACGTTCGATGCGAGCATCGGCGGGCTGGGCGGCTGCCCCTACGCCCCCGGGGCCGCGGGCAACCTGGCCTCCGAGGACGCCGTGTTCATGTTCCACGGCATGGGCGTGGACACCGGCATCGACCTGGATCGGCTGGTGGAGGCCGGGGAGATCGCCCAGGAGCTCATCGGGCGAAAGCTCGCGGGCAAGTACCTCCAGGCGGCGCTGGGCGAGCGGGACAAGAAGGCCTCGCGCCGCGCGCAGACCTGAGTCGCAGGGGACCGCCTTCGACGCCGGGGTGACGGGTGGCCTATGGTTCCAGGGCCCCCGTAAAATTCCAAGGCGTCCATGGCCGTCACCGACGAGCTGCTGAACTGCGACCTCTGCATCCTGGCGTACCAGCTCTACCACCAGTCGGTGCTCTGGCCCCTGGACCCCTGGTACGAAGTGCTCGCGCGGGGCGCCACCAACAGGCGCACGCGCTTCATGGAGAAGACGCACGCGTATGCCCGCGGCCTGGGGCGCGCTGGCGGTGACCTCTACGCGGGCCCGGCCTGCGTGGGAGGGCAGGGCGACTCCAACGCGACGCTCGACCCCGTCCTCACCAACTTCTCGCAGCTGCGGCCGCGCGACCCCGCGTTCACGGGCGACGGCGCGGTGTTCATCGCGCTCCAGGCCCCGGCCTACCTCGTCAACACGATCTCGCGAGTGAGCGCGTGCACGTACACGTCCGCGTGGCGGAGCGCGTGGCCTCATGCGCAGACGGTCCTCACGCCGCTGGTGGAGGAGGGCGGAGGCCAGGACGAGCTCATCGCCTTCGAGGGCGGCACCGGATCATTCAAGGACAGCGCGGCCGCGTGGAGCCCGATGGGCTTCGTCCTCAAGCGCACGCGCGACGACGGGACGTACGACGCGCACATCGTCTTCCGGGGCAGCCGCAGCGGCAACGCGGTGCGGGCGCTGCTGGGCGGCCGGGACGGCTACTTCAACGGCCCCACGGGCAACGCGGACTGGGTCACCGACATGGCCAGCGGGCTCCAGCGCGATGCCTACGTGGGCGGCGACGGGACCGTGGCGGTGGGCTTCGCCGCGGCGCTGAAGCGCTGCATGGGCACCCTGCAGGCCGCGCTGCGCGAGCTGAACCGCAAGTACGGCGCGCCCCAGACGATCCAGGTCTCCGGCCACAGCCTGGGCGCGGCGCTGGCCTCGCTCTGCATCGGCGCGCTCACCTCGGGGACCCCGGGCGTGGAGCTGCGCAAGGCGCTGCCCGGTTGGAGAGGGGCGCTGGACGCCGTGCAGGGCTACCTCCTCGCGCTGCCTCCGGTGGGCAACAAGGACTACTGCACCGGGTACAACGGGAACGCGGCGGGCCGGGTGGTGGCCCCGTACGTCGCGGGCGATCCCGTGGTGGAGTGCTCCAAGAGCGTCAGCTTCGGCGACACCGGGGCCGCGGGTTGGGCGGGCGCGCGCCTGGGCTCCGGCGGCTACACCCCCGGCACGCTCGAGCGCCTGCCGCGTCCCATGGGCGCGAAGTCCGGCGAGAACTCCCATGAGATCTACCTCATCCGCGCGGCCCTCGTGGGCAAGGCGCAGAGGGCCCAGGTCGCGCTCGCGGAGGACATGCGGAACGCGACGCCGTGGGCCACCTACGTGAGCTTCGCGGACATGCTCGATGGCAGGCCCGTGTCGTACGCCGCGGGAGGCGCCGTGAGCATCGTCACCCGCGACAACCTGCGCCGCGTGCTGACGAACTACCGCTTCGCCCGGCACTTCGAGGCCTTCCTCGACATGCTCAAGAGCGCGGTGGCCGACCCCAAGGGCTACCGGGGCTACCACCAGGACGCGACCTACCAGCTCGCGGGCGAGCGCGTGCTGGTGGCGCTGGAGATGTGCGGGAACATCGACAGCGACAACCGCGACGTCATCGTGGACACGGTGGGCACCCAGGTGGCGGCGCTGCTCGGCTACGCGGTGAAGAAGGAGTACGTGCGCCAGGGCTGGAAGGTGCGCAAGCAGCCCGTGGCCGACGGCGACGGCGTCGCGCTGACGGCGGACGCGCTGCTGGGGCAGGACTTCAACACCCGCATCGGCCTGGGCCTCATCCTGCGCGCGCTCGAAGAGAAGGAGAACACGCGCCTGGCGGACTACGAGAAGACGCCGGAGCTCAAGCTGTGCCTGGAGGTGGCCCTCCCGGATGTCTCCGGCGCGCAGTCGAAGCAGGCGAAGCTGGGCTGAGCCCCGCCTACGCTTCGCCTAGTTGTCTCCCAGCATCGCCGGCAGCCGGGCTTCGAGGCCCAGGTGCTGGGCGGCGATCTGCAGCATCTTCCGCTCCTTGCGGTCGATGCGGCCGTCCACCAGCGCCATCTCCACGATGTGGCGCAGGAACACCTCCGCCTCCGGGCTGCCGCGCGGCACCAGCCGCTCGAAGAGCTGGGGGCCCGCGTTGAGCGCCATCTCCACGTTGGGCCACGCCACGCTCCAGCGCTCCGCGCACAGCTTGAGCAGGCGGCGCTCCGCGTTGGACACCTCGCCGTCCGCGGCGGCGATGGACGCCATCATGTAGAGCAGCCGCTCGCGCTCCTTCACGTCCGTCATCACCCGGTCGCCCTCCACCGGGGCCACCACGGCGCCGCGCTCCTCCTCGCGCGCCTGCCGGTGCCGGGCCGCGGCGACGGAGTGTCGCTGCGCGTGCTGCACGTTCCAGGACTCGAAGGGGAGGGCGGACGCGAGCACCCAGTCGCGCTCGCCGTTGCCCAGCACCGTGCCGCAGAACTCGCAGGTGTTGGCGGCGCTGTCCGTGAGGGGCGCGTTGCACTGCGGGCAGCGGTCCGTGGCCATGCCCGTGTCCGTGTTCGTCTGCGCGCCATGGCGGCGCACCAGCGTGAACACCCAGCGCTGGGGCACGGTGGGGAGGCTGGGGGGCCGCTGGTTCGCGGGCCCCACGCCCATGCGGGCGCTCCAGCGGATCTCCACCTGGGCTTCGTCGAAGGACTCCGGGTGCACCTCCAGCGCGCGCACGTCCACCGCGCCCACCGCGCACTCCAGGAAGACGCGGCGGCGGTCGCGCTTGGACAGCTCCGTCAGCTCCCCCTCCAGCCGGGTGATGACATCCGCGTTCGCGACCTTGGACAGGCGCTTCGTCTCATTGCGGCTCTGCGCGTCGATCCACTTCCAGAACACCAGCGACGCGCGGTCCTCCAGCATCTCCAGGTTCAACGCCGGGTCGTCCGCGCGAGCCTGCATGAGGCCGTCCACCTGCTTGTGGTGGCGCACGTGCTCCACGCCCTGGGTGATCTCCGAGAGCGTCCAGTCGTAGTTGCCGGAGTTCACCACCGCGTTGCAGAACTCGCAGGTGTTGGACGCGCCGCCCTTGTAGGGCGCGCCGCAGTGGGGGCACTTGCCCTGGAACAGGTCCTCGCCGATGCGCGTCTGCGCGCCGGGCTTGCGAACGAAGGTCCACACCTCCGTGAAGGACTCCGCAGCCACCTTCTTCGCGGCGGCCATGGCCTGTGCGTCCGTCTGATCCGCGGGCACGTCCGTGTCGCGGATGCTGGCGCGCACGCGCACGTGGATGCTGTCGTACCAGGCCGTCTGGTGCAGCCCGATGAGCTGCACGTCCTGCACGGTCATGTCCGCCAGCGCGTCGCGCACGCCCTGCGCCTTCATGAGCTGCAGCTGCACGTTGAAGCGCTGCCACGTCGCGTCCGACAGGAAGGGGCGCACCGGCGTCATGTCGCGGCGGAACCACGACTTCTGCAGCTCGAGGAAGAGCCAGCGCACCTTGTCCAGCGTGGGCTGCAGTTCGAACGAGGGGTCCTTGAGCTTGAGCGCGTTGACCCAACCCTGCACGTCGCGGCCGGACACCTCCGTGCGCACCTCCGCCTCGCGCTGATCGAACGCGCGTTGGGTGGTGGCGGTGGGGTGCAGGTTGCGCTTGTAGAACCAGTAGAGGCCACCGCCGATGAGGAGCAGGGGGAGGGAGACCTTCGGGTACAGGAAGATCATCCGGATCAGGTCGAAGATCAGCCAGAGGGGCAGGCCGTCGCCCCCTCCGCCTCCGCCCCCCCGGTCGCGGCCGGATGTGTAGTGCTCGCCGCCACCGCCGCGCGCCAGGGCCACCAGCGGCAGGGCCAGCACGAGCAGGGTGGAGACGGTGAAGAGACCCGGCAGCCACCGCCACGGGCGTTTCGTCGGAGGGCACGAAGGCATGGGCGAAATCCTATCCGTTTACGGCTTGCCAGACTGGAGAACCGGTCGCAGGCTGCGCGCCATTCACGCGGGTCGCCAGGCGCGGCCCGCCACGGGGAGCGAAGATGCCGGAGTTCAAGGTCGACGCCCGGGGCGCCATCGAGATCTGGACCATCGACGGGGAGAGCCGCCGCAACGCCATCAGCCGCGCGATGCTCCAGGAACTGGGCCAGCTGGTGGCCCGCGTCTCCTCCAGCCGCGACGTGCGCGCCGTCATCATCACCGGCGCGGGCGACAAGGCCTTCTGCGCGGGCGCGGACTTGAAGGAGCGCACCGGCATGGCGGAAGAAGAAGTGCGCGCCTTCCTCAACGGGCTGCGCCTCGCCTTCCGCGCCATCGAGAAGAGCGACTGCATCTTCATCGCCGCCATCAACGGCGCGGCCTTCGGCGGAGGCACGGAGCTGGCCCTGGCGTGCGACCTGCGCGTCGCGTCGCCCGCCACGGAGCTGGGCCTCACGGAGGTCAAGCTGGGCATCATCCCCGGCGGCGGCGGCACACAGCGGCTGGCCCGGCTCATTGGCCCGGGGCGCGCGAAGGACCTCATCCTCACCGCCCGGCGCGTCAACGCGGCGGAGGCGTTCAGCATCGGGCTCGTGAACCGGCTGGCCCCGGAAGGGCACCTGCTGGAGGTCGCCTTCCAGCTCGCCGAGGCCGTCGTGGACAACGCGCCCGTGGCGGTGGCCACGGCGAAGCACGCCATCGACGAGGGCACGGGCCTGGAGCTGGACGACGCGCTCGCGCTGGAGCTCAAGAAGTACGAGGAGGTGCTCAAGACGGAGGACCGGTTGGAAGGACTCCGCGCCTTCGCGGAGAAGCGTCCTCCTGTCTATAAAGGCCGCTGAGCCCCACGAAAGCGACAGGGGCGGCAAGCCCGCGGTTGCCCGCGGACCTTCCGCCCCTGACGTCACGGCTTCACGGTGTGACTAGGCGCTCGCGGTCTTCTCGCCGCCGATGTTCACGCCCTGCTTGTTGATGTAGCCCATCGCCTTGTCCTTGACGGTGGTGCGCAGCTCGGTGCCCGGACGCGGCGCCAGCAGGAGCGCCACGATGCTGCCCGCGGCCGCGCCCAGCAGGAACGCGCCGATGCCGCCCAGGCCCGCGCTCGCCGGCTTGTACGTCGTCAATCCCACATACCGCAGCGCGTCGTCCGCGTCGAAGTTGTCCCAGGACTTCTGGGCCTTCTTCTTCGCCACGTCGGCGTACTCGGGGAGCTGGTCGAGCAGCTGGTGGGCCAGGAACTGACGGTACAGCTTGCTCTTGGCCAAAGCCTTCGCCTGCCACGTCGCCTTCTTCGCTCTGAACATGGGTCCCTCCTGGGCCGGATGATTCACGGGAAGGGGTGGCCCGCCTGGGTGCACCCCCCTCGTGCAACATCAAGGTAGGCAGGGAGGCCGTTGGCGCCATCCCCCGGAATGCAGCGCGCCGAGCCCTTGCGTCGTCCTCTGGACGGCTCGGCTGGTGGCTCCCACGGCAAGAAGGCAGCCAGGCCAGGGGGTTTTTGGTATGTCGCCCCGGCCATGTCCTACGACCAGAAGCTGCTCGAGACGATCGCCCAGGTGGAGAAGGGTGGCGCCCAGAAGTACCACGCCAAGAACGCCGAGGCGGGCAAGCTCTTCGCCCGCGAGCGCATCCACCTGCTCGTGGACGCGGACTCGTTCGTGGAGGACGGCAAGCTCGCCAACAACCTGGACGTGGACCTGCCCTCCGACGGCGTCATCACGGGCCTCGCGCGCATCGCGGGCCGCACCGTGGCCATCATGGCCAACGACTCCACGGTGAAGGCGGGCAGCTGGGGCGCGCGCACGGTGGAGAAGATCCTCCGCATCCAGGAGACGGCGAAGGCGTCGCGCTGTCCGCTGATGTACCTGGTGGACTCCGCAGGCGCGCGCATCACCGACCAGGTGGAGATGTTCCCTGGCCGCCGTGGCGCCGGCCGCATCTTCTACAACGAGGTGCACCTGTCCGGCGTGGTGCCGCAGATCTGCCTCCTCTTCGGCCCGTCCGCCGCTGGTGGCGCGTACATCCCCGCGTTCTGCGACCTGGTCATCATGGTGGACGGCAACGCGTCCATGTACCTGGGCAGCCCGCGCATGGCGGAGATGGTCATTGGCGAGAAGGTCACGCTGGAGGAGATGGGCGGCGCGAAGATGCACTGCTCCGTGTCCGGCGTGGGCGACGTGCTGGTGAAGACGGAGCAGGAGGCCATCGCCGCGGCGAAGCAGTACCTGGCGTACTTCCCGGAGAACTTCACCAAGCCGCCGCCGCGCGTGGAGGTGAAGGCCCCCAAGCACAGCGGCAAGCGCGTGGATGAGATCATCCCGCCGGATCAGAACAAGCCCTTCGACATGCATGCGCTCATCACGGAGCTCATCGATGAGGGGAGCTGGTTCGAGGTGAAGAAGCTCTTCGCACAAGAGATCATCACGGGCCTGGCGCGCATTGGCGGTCAGCCGGTGGGCATCGTGGCCAACCAGCCCAAGTACAAGGGTGGCGTGCTGTTCGTGGACAGCGCGGACAAGGCGGCCCGGTTCATCTGGCTGTGTGACGCGTTCAACATCCCGCTGCTCTACCTGGCGGACGTGCCGGGCTTCATGATCGGCACCAAGGTGGAGCGGGCGGGCATCATCCGCGCGGGCGCGAAGATGATCTCCGCGGTGTCCGAGGCCAGCGTGCCGCGCATCTGCGTGGTGGTGCGCAAGGCGTACGGCGCGGGCCTCTACGCCATGAGCGGCCCGGGCTTCGCCCCGGAGGCCACGCTGGCGCTGCCCCAGGCGATGATCGCCGTGATGGGCCCGGAGGCGGCGGTGAACGCCGTCTACTTCAACAAGATACAGGAGCTTCCGGAGGCCGAGCGGCCGGCCTTCGTCCAGAAGCTGCGCGACGAGTACAAGCAGGACGTGGACATCTACAAGCTGGCCAGCGAGCTCATCATCGACGCCGTCATCCCCGGCGATTCGCTGCGCGGCGAGCTGCTGCAGCGTTATGCGCTGTACGCCGAACGCTTCCAGCCCCGTGCGGAAAAGAAGCACGGTGTCTATCCCGTCTGAGCAGCCCCACCTGAGCTAGATTCCCGCCCCGACCATGGACTTCGACCTTCCCGACAGCCACCGCGCCCTCCAGGCCTCTCTCCGTGAATTCTGTGAACGCCGCGTGAAGCCGTACGCGCGCGACTGGGACCGGGACGAGAAGTTCCCCATGGAGGTCGTGAAGGAGCTGGGCCAGCTGGGCGTGCTGGGCATGCTCGTCTCCGAGGAGTACGGCGGCGCGGCCATGGACTCGCTCGCCGTGGCGGTGGCCGTGGAGGAGATCGCCCGCTACGACGGCTCGCTCGCCCTCACCGTGGCCAGCCACAACGGCCTGGGCACCAGCCACGTGCGCGTCTTCGGCAACAAGGCGCAGCACCAGCGCTACCTGCCCAAGCTCGCGTCCGGCGAGTGGCTGGGTGCGTGGGGCCTCACCGAGCCGGGATCCGGCTCCGACGCGTCCGGCATGCGCACCACCGCGGTCCGCAAGGGCAACAAGTGGGTGCTCAACGGCGCGAAGATGTTCATCACCCAGGGCACCGTGGGTGACGTGTTCGTGGTGCTCGCGCTCACGTCGCCGGAGAAGCGCCAGAAGGGCATCACCGCGTTCGTGCTGGAGAAGGGCGTGCCGGGCTTCAGCCAGCGCTCCATCCACGGGAAGCTGGGCATGCGCTCCTCCGACACCGCGGAGCTCATCCTGGAGAACGTGGAAGTGGGCGATGACGCCATCGTGGGCGAGGTGGACCGGGGCTTCATCGACACGCTGAAGATCCTCGACAAGGGCCGCATCACCATTGGCGCGCTGTCGGTGGGCCTGCTGCGCGGGGCGCTGGAGGAGTCGGTGGCGTACTCGAAGGACCGCACCGCCTTCGGTCAGCCCATCAGCGAGTTCCAGGGCCTGCGCTGGATGATGGCGGACATGAAGACGGAGCTGGAGGCGGCGCGCCTGCTGGTGCACCGCGCGGCGCGGCTCGCGGATGCGGGTCAGCCGTACTCGGAGGAGGCTTCCATGGCGAAGCTGTTCGCCTCCGAGGCGGCCACGCGCGGCTGCAACAAGGCCGTGCAGATCCACGGCGGCTACGGCTACACGCGCGAGTTCCCGGTGGAGCGCTACCTGCGGGACGCCAAGCTCTGTGAGATTGGCGAGGGCACGAGCGAGATCCAGCGCACCATCATCGCCCGCGAGACCTTCAAAGGGGCCTGATGGATACCGCTCGGCTGAGTGAGCTGGGACTCAAGGTGCGGGAGGAAGCCTCCGGCACCGAGGTGGTGTTGGACCTGGAGGCCGCGTCCCTGGTGAACCCCATCACCAAGGACTTCATCACCGACATCACCTTCCAGGTGATGGGCGACCGGCTCATCCCCATCGCGCCCGCGGCGGTGGTGGGCATGACGCCCATCCTGCTGAGCGCCATCGACGCGGCGGAGGAGATGCAGGTCCTCCTGCTGGACACCTTCAGCGACCACATCTTCCACCTGCAGCGCCGCTCGGAGGAGCTCCAGTTGCTGGGGCTGCCCGCGGACGTGGATCCGCAGTCGCTGGAGCTGTCCACCACCGTGAAGGAGGGCCACCTGTCCGTGCGGCTGGTGGCGGACCGGCAGGGCAACTTCCGCGTCGCGGAGGCCGTGCGCGGCGGTGAGGACCTGCCCACCGCGGCGGGCCACATCATCGAGCTGTCGGAGTTCCGCGAGCGCGCGGCGCTGACGGGCTACCTGGCGGCCCTCTTCGGAGAGCCCGTGGCCCGGGCGCCGGTGGTGGCGGGCGCGGGGCCGGTGCGCTTCGTGGAGATCGTGGAGAAGTTCGGTCCCCAGGCCCTGGTGCCGCCGCGCAGCAGCCTGGAGCTGCTGGCCCAGCTCCAGGTGGAGGGCAAGGCGTACCGCTTCGCCGCGGCGCGCATCGCCGGGCGCACGTTCCGGGGGCTGCTCGCGGGCACCCAGGGCAAGGTGTGGGCGGGCCGCTTCGAGCTGGACGAGTTCCCGGGCGTGGTGCGGATGGTGGCGGACCTGTTGAAGGTCGCTCCCGAGGCCGTGCGCCTCGTGGGCCCGGACGCACCCCAGGAGTGACACCCGTGGAGAAGATGACCCTGGTGGAGCGCGTGCAGGTGCTGGAGGAGCGCCTGGGCGTGGCGTTCTCCAAGCGAGACCTGGCGCTGGAGGCGCTGACGCACAAGACGTACGCCAACGAGAACCGCGACCAGAACCTCAAGGACAACCAGCGCCTGGAGTTCCTGGGCGACGCCGTCGTGGACCTCGCGGTCAGCCACCGGCTGATGGACCGCTGCCCCGGCGTGCCCGAGGGCGAGCTCACCAAGATGCGCGCCCGCATCGTCCATGAGGAGGGGCTGGCGCGCGTGGCCCGCACCCTGCGTCTGGGCGAGCTGCTGCTGCTGGGCCGGGGCGAGTCCCAGTCGGGCGGCCGGGACAAGAACTCCATCCTCGCGGACGCGCTGGAGGCGGTGCTGGGCGCCGTCTACATGAGTGGCGGCCTGGAGCCGGCCCTGGTGCTGGTGGACCGGTGCTTCGGGGACATGCTGGAGGAGGTGGCCTCCGGCGCGGGCCGCCTGGACTACAAGACGCTCCTCCAGGAGATGTCCCACGAGAAGCTCAAGCTGTCCCCGCGCTACCGGGTTGTGGCGGAGAGCGGGCCGGAGCACTCGAAGGTGTTCGAGGTGGAGGTGTGTATCGGGGAGGGCGTGTACGCCCGGGCCACCGGCCGCAACAAGAAGGAGGCCGAGCAGTCCGCCGCGCGCACCACCCTGGAGCGCCTCAAGTCCGCGCCCGCCGCGGCCCCGGACCCGGTGACGGACGTCGTGCTGACAGCCGAGGCCACGGCCCCAGAGCCGGTGACACAGGTGACCCCAGGGGTTTCACCGGACGACCCTCCGGCGTGAAAGCCCTTGGAGGGGGAGGGGGGTGG
>NZ_RAWA01000017.1 GCF_003611675.1 Corallococcus sp. CA053C | reverse complement strand
CGGTGGGGACGGGCAGGGGGCGGGGCCAGGCGTTGCGTTCGAGCTCGGTCGAGAGCGACAGGCGGGAGAGCCGCTCATCGGGCTTCGCGAGCGCGGAGGTCAGCAGCGTCTGGAGGTGCTCCAGCATGCGCCGGGCCGTGGACGCGTCGAACAGCTCGGTGGCGTACTCCAGCGCGCCGTGCACGCCCGCGGGCCCCTCCGACAGGATGAGCGTCAGGTCCGACAGCGTGGTGCCCCACTGCACCGGCGTGCCGGGCACCTCTACGATGGAGGTGCGCACGCCCATCGTGTCCTGCGAGTCGACGCTGGAGACAGCGTTGCTGTGGTAGACGAAGACGGTGTCGGCCATGCGGTCGCGGCCGATGTCCTTGCCCGGGACGAGCTGCTCCACCAGGTACTCGAACGGCACGTCCGGGCGCGCCTGCGCGTCCGCCACTTCCTGGCGCACGCGCTCCAGCAGCTCACGGAAGGTCGGGTCGCCCGCGAGGCTGGTGCGGAACGCCGCCGAGTGCGCCACGTAGCCGATGAGCGACAGCAGCTCCGGCCGCGTGCGGTTGGCGATGGGCGTCCCGACGATGATGTCCGTCTGCCCCGTGTAGCGGTGCAGGAGCACGTTCCATGCGGCGAGCACCGTCATGTAGCCGGTGAAGCCCTCGCGCTTGCCGAAGGACACCAGCTCCCGGGCGAGCGCCTGCGGGAACGCCACGCTCATGCGCTCCGACGTCAGCGGGCACTTCTCCGGACGCGGCCGGTCCGTGGGCACGCCCAGCTGGCGCGGCATGCCCGCGAGCCGGGTGCGCCACCACTGCTCCTGCTCCGGCACCAGGTGCTCGGCGATGGTGCGGCGCTGCCACGCGCCGAAGTCCGCGTACTGCACCGTCAGCGGCGCCAGCGGCGAAGGCTTGCCCTGGCGGAAGGCGCCATAGAGCTGGCTCAGCTCGTGGATGAAGATGGCGATGGACAGCGTGTCGCAGACGACGTGGTGGATGCAGACGAGCAGCAGGTGCACGTTCTCCGCCTGCCGCAGCAGCGTCGTGCGCAGCACGGGTCCGTTCACCAGATCGAAGGGCCGCGCCGCGTCCTCACGGGCCAGTCGCAGGGCTTCGGCTTCGCGCTCCTCGGGCGTGCCGGTGAGCTCCACGCGCTCCAGCGGGATGCGCACGTGCGCGTGGAATCGCTGCACGGGGCGACCGTCCACGAGGTCGTAGGTGGTCCGCAGCGCTTCGTGGCGGCGGACGATCTCCTGGATGGCGCGCTCCAGGGGCTCCAGGGCCGCGTCGCCTTCCAGCTTGAGGACGACGGGGATGTTGTAGGCGGAGAGGCCGGGCAGGTGCTGCTCCAGCCGCCACACGCGCTCCTGCACGAAGGACAGGGGCAGCTCGCCCGTGCGCGGCAGGGCCTCCAGGGGCAGCTCGCGTGTCTGCGTCGCTGCGGGTGCCTGGCTCAACATCGGCTCGATGCGCGCGGCGATGCCGGCCACCGTGGGGGCTTCGAACAGGGCCGCGAGGGGAACCTGCACGCCGAAGGTGTCGCGCAGCTGGTTGAGGAGCTGCGCGGCCATCAGCGAGTTGCCGCCAATCTCCAGGAAGTTGTCATCGCGGCCGACGAACTCCAGCGCCAGACGCTCGCGCCAGAGCGCGGCCACGCGCTCCTCGATGTCACCTCGCGGCGCGTCCGCACGCGCGGGGGCGCCCGATGCGGCGGGGAGGCTCACGGGGACCAGGGCCGCCGGTGCCTGCGCGGGGACCACCGTGCGCGCGGACACCTCTCCCACGGGAGCGGCGAGGGTGCCCTGCGAAGACGGTGAGACGGTGACGATGGGGGCCGCCGCCACCTGCGCCTGCCCGGGCGCATGCGGTGGCGCCGTCCGCGCCTGTGCAGGCGGGTTTGCCCCGGGGACCGAGCCTTGTGCTTGGGCCGCGGTCCACGCGGACGTGGACGCGGGAGCGGACAGGGCTCCCTGCGCCTGGGGCGGGAGCGGCGCGGCGGCCGGTGCGATGGCCGTGGGCGCAGCGGTGCGCGAGGCCTCCACCCAGACGCGCTTGCGCTGGAACGGGTACGTGGGCAGGTGGATTCGCAGGCGCTGCTCGTGGGCGTAGAACGCCTTCCAGTCCAGCGCGAGGCCGGTGGTCCACAGCTCGCCCATCGACGCCATCAGCCCCGCGTGTTCGGGCGTGGTGCTTCCGCGCTTGAGCGAGGGCACGGCCTTCACGCGGTCCTTGTCCTGGCCCAGGCACGCACGCATCAGCGGGGTGAGGTCCTGTCCCGGCCCCACCTCCAGCAGCACGCTGCAACCCTCTTCCAGCAGCGCGCCCACGGAGTCGGTGAAGCGCACCGGCTGGCGCATCTGATCCGCCCAGTAGCGCGGCGCGTTCAGCTCGCCCGGGCGGACCCAGGTGCCGGTGAGTCCGGAGACGTAGCGCACCGTCGGCTCGGCGCGGCCCATCGAGCCCACCACCTTCGCCAGCTCGGGCATCAGCGGTTCCACGTCCGACGAGTGGAACGCATGCGGCGCGGGCATGCGCACCGAACCCGCGTTGCGGCGCTTCAGCTCCTCTTGCAGCCGCTCGATCTCCTCCACCGGCCCGGAGACGACGCACCGGTCCGGAGAGTTGTGGGCGGCCAGCGTCAGGCGGCCCGTCAAGAGCGGCACCACCTGTGCCTCGGACAGCGCGACCGCGAGCATCGCGCCCGGCGGCATGCTGTGCATCAGCGCCCCGCGAGTCACCGCGAGCTTCAGCGCGTCCTCCAGCGACAGCACGCCGGCCACGCACGCGGCCGCGTACTCACCGAAGCTGTGACCCATGACGGCGTAGGGCCTCACGCCCCAGTCCATCCACATCCGCGCCAGTGACACTTCCACGGCGAAGAGGGCGGGCAGCGCGACGCGCGTATCCGCCAGCAGCGCGGACTCCGGAGCCTGCGGGCCGGGAGTGGCCTGGAGCAGGGTGGTGACGCGCTCGCGCAGCGGGGCCTCCAGGAGCGCGAGGCACGCGTCCAGGTGCTTGCGGAAGGCGGGCTCGGCTTCGTACAGCTCGCGGCCCATGCCCACCTGCTGGGCACCCTGGCCGGGGAACACGAACGCCACGCGGCGACGGCGCGCGGCCTCCGCGTCCTTCACCGTCACCGGCGTGTACGGCTTGCGCAGCTGCTTCGCGAGGTCCGCCGCGTCACGTGCCACCACGGTGCGCCGGTGGTCGAACCCCTTGCGGCCCACCGCGTGCGTGAAGGCCACGTCCGCCATGGACAGGTCCGCGCGGGCTTCCGCGTGCGACGCGAGCCGCTGGGACGCCGCCTCCAGCGCCTCGGGCGTGCGCGCCGAGAGCAGGACGACCTGGTGGGACCGCGTGGTGGAACCGCTGTGCGACATGGGTGCTTCCTCGAGCACGGCGTGGGCGTTGGTGCCGCCGACGCCGAAGGAGCTGACGGCGGCGCGACGCGGGGTCTCGCCCGCCGGCCAGGGCCGAAGGGTGGTGTTGACGAAGAAGGGGCCCGCGTCGAAGTCGATCTGCGGGTTGGCCTTCTCGAAGTGCAGGCTGGGGGGAATCTCCCCGTGGTGCAGCGCGAGCGCGGCCTTCATCAGGCCCGCGAGCCCGGCCACCGTGTCCAGGTGGCCCATGTTGGTCTTCAGCGACGCGAGCGCGATGGTGCCCTTGTGCTCCGGGCCCAGGCCGTAGGCGCGCTGGAGCGCCGCGACCTCAATCGGGTCTCCCAGCGGCGTGGCCGTGCCGTGCGCCTCCACGTAGCCGATGTCCTTCGGCTGCACGCCCGCGCGCGACAGCGCCTGCGTGATGACGGAGGACTGGCCCTGCACGCTCGGCGCGGTGAAGCCGGACTTGTCGCGCCCGTCGTTGTTCGTCGCCGTGGCGCGGATGACGGCGTAGATGGAGTCGCCGTCCCGCACCGCGTCGTCCAGCCGCTTGAGCACCACCGCGGCCACGCCGTTGCCGGAGATGGTGCCCTTCGCCTTCGCGTCGAACGCGCGGCAGTGTCCGTCCGGAGAGAAGATCAACCCCTCCTGATAGACGTAGCCCGTGCGCTGGGCCGCGCTCAGGCGCGTGGCGCCCGCGATGGCCACGTCCGACAGCCCCGCCAGCAGGTTCTGGCAGGCGAGGTGCGCCGCCACGAGCCCCGTGGAGCACGCGGTGTACACGAGCGTGCTCTCACCTCGCAGGCCCAGCTTCCAGGACGTCTTCTGCGCGAGGCTCTGGTGCGTCGCGGTGCCGTACAGCTCGAAGAACGCGGCCCCGTCCAGCGGCATGTTCTGCTGCACCGCCTGCGCATAGCCGGAGTCGTTCGCGCCCGCGTACAGCGAGATGTCCCCGGGGAACTGCTCCGGTTCGATGCCCGCGTCTTCAAGGGCCGCCCAGGTGCACTGGAGGAAGAGGCGCTGCTGCGGATCCGTCCACTGCGCCTCGCGCAGGGACATATCGAAGAAGGCGTGGTCGAACTGATCGATGTCGTCGAGCACGCCGCCCGCGGGGACGAAGCCCGGGTGCTGCCACAGCTCCATGCCCTCGGGCAGGCCGGGCAGGTGCTCCAGCTCCTCCGGCGTGAAGCGGGAGATGGACTCCACGCCCTCGCGCAGGTTCTTCCAGAAGTCCTCCACGGAGCCCGCGCCGGGGAAGCGGCCCGCCATGCCGATGATGGCGATGTCGGACGACCCGGACGCCTGCGGTGCGCGCGTGCGCGGAGGGGCCACGGGCGCGGACGGCGCGGGCGTGGCGGCGTTGGTGCGGCCGAGCGCACCGCCCGACTCGCGCTCCAGGCGCAGGGCGAGGCCGTGGACGGTGGGGTGCTCGAAGAGCCACACCACGGGCAGCTCGTGGTTCAGCTCCTGCCGCAGGCGCGTGGAGACGCGCACCACGGAGAGGGACGTGCCGGCCAGGTCCTCGAAGAAGTGGTCGTGCACGCCGACGCGTTCGAGGCCGAGTTCTCGGGCCCAGATGGCCGCGATCTTCTCCTCCAGTGGGTTTCCGGGCTCCACGAAGCGGCCCGTGCCGCCGGACGCGGTGGCGGTGGGCGCGGGCAGGGCCTTGCGGTCCACCTTGCCGTTGGGGTTCAGCGGCAGCGCGGACAGCACGACGAAGGCCGACGGCACCATGAACTCGGGCAGCCGCTGGCGCAGGTGCTCGCGCAGGTCCGTGGACGCGAGCGAAGTCGCGGGCGTCGCGGGGACGGCGTAGGCGACGAGCCGCTTGTCGCCGGGCACGTCCTCGCGCACCAGGACGATGGCCTCGCGCACGCCGGGCGTGGACATCACGGCGGCTTCGACCTCGGAGAGTTCGATGCGGAAGCCGCGCACCTTCACCTGCGTGTCGATGCGGCCCAGGAAGTCCACCGCGCCATCGGGGCGCCAGCGCGCCAGGTCGCCCGTGCGGTAGAGCCGCTCTCCGGGCCGGCCGCTGAACGGATCCGGCACGAAGCGCTCGGCCGACAGGTCCGGGCGCGACAGGTAGCCTCGCGCGAGGCCGTCGCCGCCGATGCACAGCTCGCCGGGCACGCCCACCGGCACCGGACGCAGGTGCGCATCCAGGATGTACACCTGCGTGTTGGAGATGGGCGGGCCAATGGGGACGCTCGTGCCCACGTCCTCCGCCCGCGTCACGCGCAGGCAGTTGGCGAAGACGGTGCCCTCGGTGGGGCCGTAGCCGTTGGTGACGGGGATGCCCAGCGTGTCGATGACCTTGCGCGTGTGCGTGGGCGAGAGGATGTCGCCAGCGGCGATCACCTGCCGCACGCCGCGCAGCATCTCCAGCCCCACGTCCACCACCTGCGAGAACAGGCCCGTGGACAGGTAGAGCGTCGTGACGCCGTGGCGCCGCAGCACGCTGCCCAAGAGCTCCAGGTCCGTGGGCGGCTGGGGCGGGAAGACGGCGAGCTTGCTGCCGGTCAGCAGCGCGGCCCAGACCTCCATGGTGGAGATGTCGAAGGAGATGGGCGCCATGAGGAGGAGCGTCTCCTGGGGTCCCATGTCCACGTACTTCGCGCCGTACATCAGGCGCAGCACGCCCCGGTGTTCCACCGCCACGCCCTTGGGTCGGCCGGTGCTGCCCGACGTGAAGTCCACGTAGGCCAGGTTGCGCGGGAGCGGCCGGACGCCCGTGGGCGACGTGGGCTGTCCGTCCAGGCGCAGCTCCTCCACGAACAGGCAGGGCACCGCGTCGGACACCGGCAGGCTGGGACGCAGCGCCCGCGTGGTGAGCAACAGCCGGGGCGGTGCGTCCTCCAGCATGTACGTCAACCGCTGCGTCGGGTACGCGGCATCCAGCGGCACGTAGGCGCCACCGGCCTTGAGGATGGCCAGCAGCGACACCACGATCTCGGTGGACCGCTCCAGGCACACGCCCACCAGCGAATCCAACCCGATGCCGTTGTCGCGCAGCAGGTGGGCGAGCTGGTTCGCACGCGCATCGAGCTGTGCGTAGGTCAGGCGCTCGTCCGCGAACTCGAGCGCGATGGCGTCCGGACGCAGGGCGACCTGGTGCTCGAACAGCTCCGGGATGGAACCCTCGCGCGGGTAGTCCACGTCGGTGGCGTTCCAGTCCACCAGGAGCTGCTGACGCTCGGGCGGCGTGAGCCACTCCAGCGTGGACAGCGGTGCCTCCGGCGCGGAGACGATGGACTCCAGCAACCGGCGCAGGTGGCCCGCCATGCGGACCGCCGTGGCGTGCTCGAACAAGTCGGTGCTGTATTCGAGGACGCCGCGCAGGCCGTCGGGAGACTCGGAGAGCAACAGCCCCAGGTCGAAGCGGGCCGTGGCGTTCTCCACCTCCACCGGGCGCAGCGTGAGGCCCGGGGCCTTCAGCTCGCCCTGCGGCGCGTTCTGCAGCGCGAGGATGACCTGCACCAGCGGGTTGCGGCTCAGGTCGCGCTGGGGCTGGAGCTCCTCGACGAGCTTCTCGAACGGGAGGTCCTGGTGCTCGTAGGCCGCGAGCGTGGTGTCGCGCACCTGGGAGAGCAGCGCGCGGAAGGAGTCCTTCGCGTGGACGCGCCCGCGCAGCACCAGCGTGTTGACGAAGAAGCCGACCAGCCCCTCCAGCTCACCGTGGCGACGGCCCGCGACGGGCGACCCGACGAGCAGCTCTTCCTGGCGCGTGTACCGGGACAGGAGCACCTGCCACGCGGCGAGCAGCGCCATGAACGGCGTGGCGTTCTCCTGCCGCGCGAGTGACAGCAGCCGCTGCGTCAGCTCCAGCGGCAGGTGCACGGGCAGCAGTCCACCGCGCGAGGAGCGCAGGGCTGGACGGGGCTTGTCGGTGAGCAGCTCCAGGACGCGCGGCGCCCCGGCGAGGTGCTCCTTCCACCACGTCACCTCCTGGGCGAGCACGTCGCCCTGGAGCCACTGGCGCTGCCACGCGGCGAAGTCGGCGTACTGCACCGGCAGCGGCGGCAGCGACGGCGTCGTCCCGGTGGAGAAGGCCGCGTAGCCGGTGGCCACCTCGCGCACGAGCACGCCCATGGACCAGCCGTCGGAGACGACGTGGTGCATGTTGAGCAGCAGGACGTGGAGCTTCGCGTCCAGGCGCAAGAGGCGCGTGCGCAGCAGCGGGCCCGTGCCCAGGTCGAACGCCGCGCCGGCTTCCTCCGCGGACACGCGGTGCGCCTCGGCCTCGCGGTCCCCGGACGGCAGCGACTCCAAGTCGGTGAGGGGGAGCGTCCACGTGGAGGCCGGGTGGACGCGCTGGATGGGCTGGCCGTCCTTCAGCGCGAAGGTGGTGCGCAGGGACTCGTGGCGCGCGACCAGGTGCTCCAGGGCGCGGCGGAGGGACTCGACGTCCAGCGTGCCTTCCAGCCGGACCGCGACGGGAATGTTGTACTGGCTGCCGCCGGGCTGGAGCTGATCCACCACCCACAGCCGCTGCTGGGAGAAGGACAGGGGCAGGTCCGCGTCGCGGCGCACCGGGCGCAGCGGCGGAAGCTGGGACGTCGTCGCGCGGGAGAGCAGCAGCGCCTCCACGTGCCCGGTGAGGCGGGCGACGGTGGACGCGTCGAAGAGCGTGCGCAGCGGCAGCTCCACGCCGAAGGTGGAGCGCACGCGCGAGACGAGCTGCGTGGCCAGCAGCGAGTGGCCTCCCAGCGCGAAGAAGTCGTCGTGCAGCCCCACGCGCTCCACGTTCAGCAGCTCGCTGAAGAGGGCGGCGATGCGCTGCTGGAAGAGGGTCAGGCTCTCCGGCGCGGCGGGCGTGGACGCGGTGGCGAGGGCGCGGGCATCCGGTGCCGGCAGCGCGTGGCGATCCAGCTTCCCGTTGGGCGTCAACGGCAGCGCGGGCAGCGACACGAAGGCCGACGGCACCATGTGCGCGGGCAGCCGTTCGCTGAGGAAGGCGCGCAGCGCCGCGGTGTCCGGTTCCGGAGCCGTGGGCACCACGTAGGCCACGAGGCGGTGGTCGCCCGGGGACTGCTCGCGCACCAGCACCACGGCTTCACGCACCTGCGGGTGCTGGAGGAGGAAGGCCTCCACCTCCGCCGGTTCAATGCGGAAGCCGCGCAGCTTCACCTGCGCATCCACGCGGCCCACGAAGTCGAGCGTGCCGTGGGCATTCCAACGTGCGCGGTCACCCGTGCGGTAGAGCCGCGCTCCGGGCACGTTGCTGAAGGCGTCGGGCACGAAGCGCTCGGCCGTCAGGGCGGGCTGCCCCAGGTAGCCTCGCGCGAGTCCGACGCCGCCCAGGTACAGCTCCCCGGGGACGCCGGTGGGGACGGGCTGGCCGTGGGCATCCAGCACGTAGGCGCGCATGCGCGTCAGCGGGCCGCCGATGGGGATGGAGGTGGCATCGGCCGGCAGGCCCGCGACCTCCTGCGACGTGGAGCAGACGGTGGCCTCGGTGGGGCCGTAGAGGTTCACCAGATGCTGGGGACCCTGCGCGCCAACCACCTGGAGCGCCGCGCGTGCATCCGCCTTCTCTCCGCCGAAGAAGAGGTAGCGCATGCCCGCGAAGGCGGACGGCACCTCGCGCGCGACCTGGTGGAAGAGGGCCGTGGTGAGCAGGGCCGTGGTGACGCCCTGGTCCTTCAGGCGCTTCGCCAGCGCTCGCGGCGACAGCGTCACGTCGCGCGGGATGACGGCCAGCCTTGCGCCATTGAGCAGCGCGCCCCAGATTTCAAAGGTGGCCGCGTCGAACGACGGCGTGCCCACCTGGGCCATGCAGTCCGTGGGGCGCAGGTCCACGTAGTCCGTGTCCCGCACGAGGTGGACGATGGACCGGTGGGTGATGCCCACGCCCTTCGGCAGGCCGGTGGAGCCGGAGGTGTAGAGGACGTAGGCGAGCTGATCCGCCGCGACGCGAGGACCCTGGGGCACCTGCGTGGACAGACGTGCGAGCACCGGCGCGTCCGAGTCCAGGCACACCGTGGGGAGCGTGTGCTCCGGCAGCGAGTCGCGCAGGGACTGCTGCGTCACCACCGCCGACACGGCGGAGTCCTGGAACATGAAGGCCAGGCGCTGCCGGGGATAGGCGGGCTCCAGCGGCACGTAGCAGCCGCCGGCCTTGAGGATGCCCAGCAGACCGACCATCAGGTCCAGCCCGCGCTCCACGCACAGCCCGACGCGCGCCTCCGGCGGGAGGCCGAGCGAGCGAAGGTGGTTCGCGAGCTGGTTGGCGCGTGCGTCCAGCGCCGCGTACGTGAGGGTCTGGCCCTCGTGCTCGACGGCCACGGCGTCCGGGGCGCGGCGGGCGTGCGACTCGAAGAGGCTCGGGAGGGTGTCCTCCACGGGGACGGTGGAGCGCGTCGCGTTCCACTCCACGAGCACGCGCTGACGCTCCGCGCCCGCGAGGAGCGAGAGCGTGGACACCGGCGCGTCCGGACGGGCGCAGAGCGCGTCGAGCAGGACGCCGTAGTGCTCCATCATCCGGCGGACGGTGGACGCGTCGAACAGGTCGGTGCCGTAGCCGACGGAGCCGGTGAAGCCCTCGGCCGTCTCCTGGAAGTTGAGGTCCAGGTCGAACTTCGCGGTGGTGGCCTCGGCTTCACGCAGCTTGAGGCTCAGGCCGGGCAGCTCCAGCGCGCCCACGTGCGCGTTCTGCAGCGCGAAGGACACCTGGAACAAGGGCGAGCGGCTGGCGTCGCGTTGCGGCTGGAGCGCTTCGACGAGCTTCTCGAAGGGGACGTCCTGGTGCTCGTACGCGGCGAGGGTGGACCGCTTCACCTGACGCAGCAGGGTGCGGAAGGAAGCGCGGGAATCAATGCGCGCGCGCAGGACGAGCGAGTTGACGAAGAAGCCGATGAGGCCTTCGGTCTCCGCGCGGTTGCGATTGGCGATGGGTGCGCCAACCGAGACGTCCTGCTGGCCGGAGTAGCGCGAGAGCAGGAGCTGGAAGGAGGCCAGCAGCACCATGAAGGGCGTGGCGCCTTCCTGCTGCGCCAGGGTCTTGAGGGTGCTGGAGACAGACGAAGACAGCGAGACCGGGAGCGACGCGCCCCGGAAGGACTGCACCGCGGGACGGGGCCGGTCGGTGGGCAGCTCCAGCGCGGCGGGCGCACCGGCAAGCTGCTGGCGCCAGAAGTCGAGCTGCGCTTCGAGCACGTCCCCCTGGAGCCACTGTCGCTGCCAGACCGCGAAGTCGGCGTACTGCACCGGCAACGCGGGGAGGTTCGGAGTCTGACCCGTGGTGAACGCGCGGTAGAGCGCGGCGAACTCGCGCACCATGACGCCCACGGACCAACCGTCCGAGGCGATGTGGTGGGTGAGCACCACCAGCACGTGCTGCTTCGCCTCCAGGCGCACGAGCACGGCGCGGAAGAGCGGACCCCGCGACAGGTCGAACGGACGCGACGCATGCTCGGCGATGAGGCTGCGCAGGCGGAGCTCACGCTCGGACGCCGACAGGGACCCCAGGTCGATGCGTTCGAAGGCGCACGGAGCAGGCGGCGCGATGCGCTGTACGGGGCCGCTCGGGCCCGGAGCGAAGGTCGTGCGAAGCACCTCGTGACGGCGCACCAGCGCATCCAACGCCTGCTGGAGCGCGGCGGCGTCGAGGTCTCCCTCCAGGTGGAGGACACCCGGGACGTTGTAGACGGTGCTGCCGGGTTCGAGCTGATCCAGGAACCACAGCCGCTGCTGCGCGAAGGAGAGCGGCAGGGCGCCATCGCGCGACACCGGCACCATCGGCGGAGCCCGTGGCGCGAGGGACTGCGTGCGCACGGCATCGATGCGTCCGGCGAGCGCTTCGAGCGTGGGAGCCTCGAAGAGCGCGCGCAGGGGCAGCTCCACGCCGAAGGCAGCGCGGAGGCGGGAGACGAGCTGCGTGGCCAGGAGCGAGTGGCCACCCAATGCGAAGAAGTCGTCTCCGGCGCCCACCGAGTCGAGCTTCAGCACGTCGGCCCAGAGGGTCGCGAGCTGGCGTTCGGTGTCCGTCTCGAGCGCACGCGACGCGGCGCGCACCACGGAGCCGGCGTCGGGCGCGGGCAGGGCCTTGCGGTCCACCTTGTTGTTGGCGTTGAGCGGCAGCGCGTCCATGAGGACGAAGGCCGCGGGCACCATGTACTCGGGCAGGTGCTGCTTGAGCGTGGTGCGCAGCGTGTCCGGCGTGGGCGCTTCAGTGCCCTGTGTGAGCGGAGCCGGGACCACGTACGCGACGAGGCGCTTGTCTCCAGGGCTGTCCTCGCGCACGAGGACGATGGCTTCGCGGACGCCGGGCACCTGGCGCAGGACGGTTTCAATCTCGCCCGGCTCGATGCGGAAGCCGCGCAGCTTCACCTGGAAGTCGGTGCGGCCCAGGAAGTCGAGCGCCCCGTCGGCCAGCCAGCGCACCTTGTCGCCGGTGCGGTAGAGGCGCGCGCCGGGAGTGGTGCCGAAGGGATCCGGCAGGAAGCGTTCGGCCGTGAGCGCCGGCTGCTGGAGGTAGCCCCACGCGAGCCCTTCGCCACCGACGTACAGCTCGCCGGGCACGCCCACGGGTACGGGTTGCAGCTCCGGATCCAGCACGTAGGCCGTGGAGTTGGAGATGGACCGGCCGATGGGCAGCGAACCGCCGACGGGCGTTCCGGGCTCCAGGGGCTGGCTGGTGGAGAACGTGGTGTTCTCCGTGGGCCCGTAGACGTGGAAGAAGCGCGTGCCCGGGCGCATGTGCAGCAGGTGCTCGCGAGCGCGCGCGAGGGGCATGGCTTCGCCGCCGGCCATGAGCTGGGACACGTTCGCCAGGGCTTCGGGCTCGTGCTGCACCAGTTGGGCGAAGAGGGCGGTCGTGATGAAGAGGGAGGAGACGCGGTGGTGCCGCAGCAGCTCGGCGACCTCTTCGAGCGACAGCGCGTGCGGAGGCGGCAGCACCAGCCGCGCGCCGTGGAGCAGCGGACCCCACAGCTCCAGGGTGGAGGCGTCGAAGGCGACGGGGGCCAACTGGAGGAAGACCTCTTGCGGCCCGAAGCGCAGGAAGGTGTTGTCACGCACCAGCCGCGTGACGGCGCGCTGGGGAATGCAGACACCCTTCGGCCGGCCCGTGGAGCCGGACGTGAACATCACGTAGGCCAGGCTGTCGCCGCCCACGCCCGGGACGTCCAGCGCGGAGTACGCCTTCGACGCGAGCCGCGCGCGCCAATCCGCGTCGAAGCAGAACGTCGAGCGGAAGAGGGGCGACAGGGACGCGGTGAACCGCTCCTGCGTGAGGAGCAGGTTGGCGCCGACGTCCTGGATCATCAGGGCCAGGCGCTCATGCGGGAGGGACGCGTCCAGCGGGACGTAGGCGCCCCCCGCCTTGAGGATGGCCAGGATGGAGACGACCAGCTCGAACGAACGCTCCAGCGAGAGGGCAACGCTGGAGCCATGCCCGACACCGAGGCTCCGGAGCTGATGCCCGAGCTGGTTCGAGAGCGAGTCGAGCTGCGAGTACGTCAGCTCGCGGTTGCCCTGCACGAGGGCGATGGCGTCCGGGCTGAGCGAGGCCTGCCGTGAGAAGAGGGCAGCCAGGGACGGCTCGCGCGGATAGTCGCGGGCCGTGGCGTTCCAGTCCACGAGCACGCGCTGGCGCTCATCGCCGGTCAGCAGCGAGAGCGTGGACAGCGGCGCGTCCGGCCGGGCGCAGAGCGCGGCCAGCAACACGCCGTAGTGCTCCATCATCCGGCGAACGGTGGACGCGTCGAACAGGTCGGTGCTGTAGCCGATGGAGCCGGCGAGGCCCTCGGTCGTCTCCTGGAAGTTGAGGTCCAGGTCGAACTTCGCGGTGGCCGTCTCCGGCTCGCGCAGGCTCAGGCGCAGGCCGGGCAGCTCCATCACGCCCATGGGCGCGTTCTGCAGCGCGAAGATGACCTGGAACAGCGGTGAACGGCTCAGGTCGCGCTGGGGCTGGAGCGCTTCGACGAGCTTCTCGAAGGGGACGTCCTGGTGCTCATAGGCGGCGAGCGTGGACTGCTTCACCTGACGCAGCAGGGCCCGGAAGGAAGCGCGGGAATCAATGCGCGCACGCAGGACGAGCGAGTTGACGAAGAATCCGATGAGGCCTTCGGTCTCCGCGCGGTTGCGATTGGCGATGGGCGCGCCAACAGAGACATCCTGCTGGCCGGAGTAGCGCGAGAGCAGGAGCTGGAACGAGGCCAGCAGCACCATGAACGGCGTGGCGCCTTCCTGCTGCGCCAGGGCCTGCACCGGATCCACGACGGCGCGGGGCAGGAGGACCGGAAGCGACGCGCCCCGGAAGGACTGCACCGCGGGACGGGGCCGGTCGGTGGGCAACTCCAAGGCCGCGGGCGCACCCGCGAGCTGCTGGCGCCAGAAGTCGAGCTGCGCTTCGAGCGCGTCCCCCTGCAACCACTGTCGCTGCCACACCGCGAAGTCGGCGTACTGCACCGGCAGCGGGGGCAGGTTCGGGGCCTGTTCGGTGAAGAACGCGCGGTAGAGCGCGGCCAGCTCGCGCACCATCACGCCGAGGGACCAACCGTCCGACACGATGTGGTGCAGCGTCACGAGCAGCGCATGCCGCGTGGGCTCCAGCCGCAGCAGGGTGGCCCGCAGCACGGGGCCGTTCTTCAGGTCGAACGGGCGCAGGGCCTCTTTGGTGGCGAGGCGCCGGGCCTCGGTCTCGCGCGCTTCGGGGGACAGGTGCGCGAGGTCGATGACGGGCAGCTCCGTCAGCCCCGTGGCGTGGATGACCTGGACGGGGGAGTCGCCGTCGGGCGGGAAGGTGGTGCGCAGGACTTCGTGGCGTTCCACCAGGGCACGCAGGCTCTGTTCGAGCGCCTTCGGGTCAAGCTCTCCCTCCAGCCACACCACGCCGGGCACGTTGTAGAAGGCGCTGTCGGGCTGGAGCTGATCCAGGAACCACAGGCGCTGCTGCGAGAACGACAGCGGCAGGGCGCCCTCACGCGACACCCGCACCAGGGGCGGTGCCTGCTTCGTGGCGTCGGTGTTGGCGGAGTCCAGGCGCGCGGCCAGGGCGGCGAGGGTCGGGGCCTCGAAGACCGCGCGCAGCGGCAGCTCCACGTCGAAGACGGCGCGCACGCGGGAGACGAGCTGGGTGACCCGCAGCGAGTGGCCACCGAGCGCGAAGAAGTCGTCCTCCGCGTTCACCGCGCCCAGGTTCAGCACCTCCGTCCAGAGCCCGGCGAGACGGCGCTCGGTGTCGGTGGAGGGCGGGCGCGAGGGGACGCGCACCACGGCGCTCGCGTCGGGCGTGGGCAGGGCCCTGCGGTCCACCTTGCCGTTGGCGTTGAGCGGCAGCGCCTCCAGCAGCATGAAGGCCGCGGGCACCATGTACTCGGGGACCCGCTGGCGCAGGTGCTCCCGAAGCTCGGACGGGGAGGGGTGGGTGGTATCCGGCCCGGCCGGGACCACGTACGCGACGAGGCGCTTGTCGCCAGGGACATCCTCGCGCACGAGGACGATGGCTTCGCGGACGCCGGGCACCTGGCGCACGGCGGCTTCGACCTCGCCGGGCTCGATGCGGAAGCCGCGCAGCTTCACCTGGAAGTCGGTGCGGCCCAGGAAGTCCAACGTGCCGTCGGCACGCCAGCGCACCGAGTCTCCCGTGCGGTAGAGGCGCGCGCCCGGCGTGGTACTGAAGGGATGCGGGACGAAGCGTTCGGCCGTCAGCGTCGGTTGGTGCAGGTAGCCCCACGCGAGGCCTTCGCCGCCGACGTACAGCTCGCCGGGCACGCCCACGGGCACGGGCCGCAGCGTCGCGTCCAGCACATACGCCGTGGAGTTGGCGATGGGACGACCGATGGGCACCGCGGCCGCCAGCGTGTCCGTGGGCCGCACGGTGTGGGTCGTGGAGAACGTCGTGTTCTCCGTGGGGCCGTAGCCGTTGATCAGCACGGCCTGGGCGGGAACCCGAGCCAGGTGCTCACGCACCCGGAGGACAGGCAGCACGTCACCGCCCGCGAGCACCTGGGGCACGGTCGCCAGGGCGTCGGGGTGGTGCAGGACCATCTGCTCGAAGAGGGCCGCCGTCAGCCAGAGGGTGGTGACGTGGTGGTGGCGCAGCAGCTCCGCCACCTCGGACAGCGAGAGGTCCTGCGCGGGCGCGAGCACCAGGTGGGCGCCGTGCAGCAGCGCGCCCCACAGCTCCAGCGTGGAAGCGTCGAACGCGGCGGGGGCCAGCTGGAGGAAGACCTCCTTCGGCCCGAAGCGCATGAAGCCGTTGCCGCGCACCAGGCGCACGACGGCGCGGTGGGGCACGCACACGCCCTTGGGGCGGCCCGTGGAGCCGGACGTGAACATCACGTAGGCGAGGCTGTCGCCGCCCACGCCCGGGACGTCCAGCGCGGAGTCCGGCCGCGAGGCGAGCTGTGCACGCCAGTCCGCGTCCAGGCAGAGTGTCGCAGGGACGAGCGGGGAGAGCGTGTCCGCGAATCGCTCGCGGGTGATCAGCAGACGTGCCCCGACATCCTGGAGCATCAGCGCCAGACGCTCGCGCGGATGCGAGACCTCCAGCGGGACATAGGCCGCGCCCGCCTTGAGGATGGCGAGCAGGGACACCACCAGTTCGAAGGAGCGCTCCAGGCCCAGGACGACGAAGTCACCGGGGCGGACTCCCAGCTCCTGGATCCGCCGGGCCAGCTGGTTGGAGAGCGCATCGAGCTGCGCGTAGGTGAGCGACTGCCCCTGGAAGGAGAGGGCGATGGCGTCGGGCGTCCCGCGGGCCTGGGCCTCGAAGAGCGAGGGGAGGCTCTCCGACGCCGGGAACTCCGCGCGGGTGTCGTTCCAGGCGTGCAGGACCTGCTGCCGCTCCTCGGGCGTGAGCAGCGTGACGTCCGCGAGCCGCGCCTCCGGTGCTCCGACGATGGACTCCAGCAACGTGGCGACGTGGCCCAGCATCCGCTGGACCGTGGCCGCGTCGAAGCGGGCCTTGTCGTAGGTGAGTTGCAACTCCAGGTCCGTGGCGTCCGGCAGCACCACGAAACTCAACGGATAGCCGGTGCGCGCGTGCGTGCGCGAGAAGCCGTCCACCGGCAGCCGCGCCGTCATCTCCGGCGCGAGCCCGCGACGCGGCAGGTTCTCGAAGATGACCAGGCTCTCGAAGAGCGGCTGGCCGCGGGGCACGTCGCTCCAGCCCTGCACGTCCACCAGCGACACGTATTCGTAGTCACGCGCGGCGAACTGCTCCGCTTGCAGCGCCTTCAGCCACGACAGCACCGACGCGTCCGAAGGCAGCCGCACGCGGCTCACCTGCGTGTTGATGAACGTGCCCAGCATGCTGTCCACGCCGGGCAGCGAGGGCGGACGTCCGGACACGACCGTGCCGAAGGCCACGTCGTCCTGTCCGCTGTACCGGCCCAACGTCAGCGCCCACGCGCCCTGCACCAGCGTGCTCAACGTCACCTGGTACTGGCGCGTGAACGTCGCCAGCCGACCGCTCAGCCCCGCACCGGGACGCAGGGACTGGGTGCCGTACGCCTCCACCTCCGTGCCGGGCGCGGACGGACGGTCCACCGCGAGCGGCGTGGCGGCGCGGAAGCCCCCCAGCCGTTCACGCCAGAAGCGCTCCGCCTGTCCCCGGTCCTGCTTCGACAACCAGCCGATGTAGTCGCGGTAGGGACGTGCCGGCTCCAGCTTCGGCTCCTCGCCCCGGCTGAGCGCGTCGTAGGTGAGGAACAGCTCCCGCATGCACACGGGCAGCGACCAGCCATCCATCACCAGGTGGTGGTAGCTGAGCATGCACCGCGTGAGCGCGGGCCCGCAGCGCACCAGCGTGAAGCGCAGGAGCGGCGCCGCGGACAGGTTGAAGCCCTCGCGCTGATCCTGCTCCAGGCGGGCCGCGAAGCGCGCTTCCTGCGCCTCGGGCGGCACCTGGGTCCAGTCCTCCAGACGCCACGTCGGCTCGATGAGTCGGCGCACCGCCTGGAGGGGTTCCTTCATGCCTTCCCAGAAGAACGCCGTGCGCAGGGGCGTGTGGCGCCCCACCATCCGCTGCCACGCCTGTTGGAGCGTGGGCACGTCCAGCTCACCGCGCCAGGACCAGTAGACCTGTTCCACGTAGGTGCCCGGCGCGCCGAGCGTGTGGAACAGCAGGCCCTGCTGCATGGGCGAGAGACGGTAGATGTCGTCGACGTTCTTCATGGTGTTGCCTCAGCCCTCCGACCCGTCCGCATCGTTGATGAGCGCCGCGAGCGCCCCCAGCTGTGAGTCATCCAGTCCCGCCAGGGGGAAGTCGACGGATGACAGCGCCGCGCGGGTGTCCTGCTCCTCGCTGCCCAGCGTGCGCAGCGCACCGAGGACGTCCTCCGCGAGCTTCGACGCCGTGGCCTGCGTGTACGTCCCGTCGTCGTAGGCGCAGCGCACGTGCAGGCGCCCGCCGGACAGGAACGTCTCCACTTCCAACGCGTACCCACCCGTCGAACGGTGGGCCCCCGGCACCAGACCCGCACTGAAGGGCACCGCGTCCTCCGCGGGCTCCACCGGTCCCAGGTGCCGTACGAGCACCTCAGCCCGGGGCAGGCGGCGCAGACGCTCGGACAGCTCGCCATGCGCCCCGTCTCGCAGCAGGCCGAAGCCGATGCCCCGGCGCGGCACACGGCGCATGCGCTCCTTCGCGGCCTTGAGGGCGTCGCTGGCCCCCTGTCCGCGCTCCAGCTCCAGCAGCAGCGGCCAGGTGACGTCGAAGCAGCCCACGGTGCGCGAGAAGTCCTGGCCGTCGAACGCGTCGCGTCCGTCCGTCACGACATCCACGCGCAGCCGGCCTCCACCCGTCCAGGCCGCCAGGGCCTGACCGAGCGCCGCGAGCGCGCCCTCCGCCACGTCCGCGCGCCACGTCCCGGTGAGCTTCTCGTGGAGCCGCCGCGTCTCGTCCTCAGACAGCGACACCTCCACGACCCGCGCCGCCCCCGAGGCGCTTCCCGTGCGCTCCACCGGCAGCTTCGTGGTGCCTTCTCCCAGGGCACCCGTCCACACCGACTCCTCCTTGCGCAGCGACTCGGAGGCGGCTTCTTCCGCCAGCCGCTCCGCCCAGCGCTTGAAGGACGCCGTCTTCGCGCGGAGGCCCGGTCCACCGCGCGCATGGCGCACGGCCGCGGACAGGTCCTCCACCAGGAGCCGCCACGAGGCTCCGTCCACCGCCAGCCCATGCGCCGCGATCAGCAACTGGCTGCCCGCGCCGCCCTCCAACCGCAACCACGCGGCCGACACGAGCGGGCCCGCGCCCACGTCCAGCTTCGCGCGGAGCTTCTCCTCCTCGCCGTGCAACGCCGCTTCGTGTTCAGCGGCCGGCAGCGCGCGCAGGTCCACCTCCGCGAAGGGCACCTCCGCGCCCGGAGCCGCGCCCGCCTGCTGCCATCCGGACACGCCGCGCGTGAAGCGCAGGCGCAGGGCGTCGTGGTGCGACAGCACCGTGCCCAGGGCCTGGGACAGCGCGGACGCGTCCACCGACCCGCGCACCGCCACCCGAGCCACCCGGGTGGAGGCCGCGACGGGCGCCTCCAACAGCCGACGCTGCTCGGGGGTGAGCGGGGCAGGGCCCACCACCGGGCCCTGTTCGGCCTGCTTCGCCACGATGCCGGCGATCATCGCCGCCAGCTCCGCGATGGTGGAGTACTGGAAGAACTGCTGCGGGCTCAACTGCAAGCCGGACTGGCTGCCGCGCGCGATGATCTGGATGGCCTGTACGGAGTCGCCGCCCAGCTCGAAGAAGTTGTCGTTCACGCCCACCTTGTCGATGCCGAGCACCGCCTGCCAGGCCTCGGCGATGCGCTGCTCGATGTCGTTGCGCGGCGCCACGTACTCCGTCTTCAGCTTGGGGCGGGCCTGCTGCTCGCCAGGGGCACGTGTCTCGCCCACCGCCTGCAGCACGCGCTCGCGGACGACCTCGTCGGTGTGGGCGATGGTCGCGTGCAGGTCGCGCACGGACACCACCACCTGGGACGCCACCGCCGAAGCGAGGATGCGCTCCAGCGCCGTCACGCCCTCGCTCGGAGCGATCTCCTTGCGCTCGTCGGTGGGGAGCACCTTCGCCAGCGCGGACTCGCGGGCGGCGGCGGCCAGGGCGCGCAGCTCGGCGGCGGGATCGTTGACGCGCTTCTGCGTCAGCCGCTCCACCTCCACCAGGACGCGGCCCTGCTCGTCCATCATCGTGAGGTCGAAGGCGAGCGTCTCGTCGCCATTGGACGACTCGTTGGCCCGGAAGCGCGCGTGGCTGTACACGCGGCGCGGCAGCTCTCCGTGCAGACGCAGGACCTTGTAGCCGAAGGGCAGGTAGTAGCCGTGCTCCGCGAGGAAGCTCTTGGCGATGCCCGACGTGCGGTCGATGAGCGACGGGTGGAAGAGGAGCTGCTCGAAGTCGCCGGTGAACTCCGGCATCAGCTCCAGCACCATCAAGAGCTCGTTCTCACCCGGGAGGATGGCCTGGACGCTGCGCCAGCGCGGCCCCAGCTCCTGCTCGTACTCGGCCTCCAGCGACTGCGGGCGCGGCTTGTCGCAGCGCTTGCGGATGGCCTCCAGGTCCTCGACGCGCGCCACGCGGGGCCCGCCGAAGCGCACCCGGCCCGCCGAGTGATCCGTGCCCTTGCCCACGCCACCCGGCGGCAGGCTCTTCACGCCCCAGCGGTAGCCGTCTCCGTCCTTCTCCAGGGTGAGGCGCACCTCGCGCGTCTCGTTCTCCGGCACGCGCAGCGGCGCGAGGAAGTAGTTGTCCAAGAGCTCGATGGTGCGGCCCTTCGCCTCGTCCGCCACGGCGGCGCGCACCATCTCGAAGTACGTCACGCCCGGCACCGTGGGGTTGCCGAGGATGCGGTGCTCGTCCGTCACCCACTGCGAGCGCGGCTCGCCGAAGGTGCCGGAGAAGACCTTGCGCTGCGGCGTGTCCAAGAGGCAGCGGTGGACGAACGGGTGGGGGATGGCGCGGCCCTCGCCCGTCTGCGTCGCCGGCCTCGCGGCCATGCCGACCTCGTCCCACGCGCCCCAGTTGATGGACACCGCGTAGGTGCCCGTGCGCGCCTGGAACGCGCGGGTGAAGGCGTCCAGGTACGCATTGGCCGCCGTGTAGTCCACCTGGCCGAAGCGCCCGACCACCGTGGTGAGCGACGAGCAGGCCGCGAAGAAGTCCAGCCGCTCGCCCTCCAGCACCGCCGCCAGCACCTGCGTGCCCGTCACCTTGGGCGCGAGCACCGCCGTCGCCGCCTCGCGCGTCTTGAGCTGGAGCAGGCCGCCGCCCGGCACGCCCGCCGCGTGGATGACGCCATGGAGCGCGCCGAAGCGCTCGCGCGCGGTGGCCACCACCGCCCGCATGCGCTCCAGGTCCGTCACGTCCGCGCTGAGCGCCAGCACCTTCGCGCCCTTCTCCTCCAGGCGCTGCACGGCCTGGATGCGTCGGCGCGTCGCCTCATCGCCGGACTCCAGGTGCTTCGCCCACTCCTCACGCGGAGGCACCACCGCGCGCCCGACGAGCACGAGCCGCGCGTGGAACTTCTCCGCCAGCGCCTCGGCGAAGGACAGGCCGATGCCGCCCAGGCCGCCGGTGATGAGGTACACGCCGCCTTCACGCAGCGGCACCGCCGATTCGGGGCCTGCCTCCAGGCGCACCTCCTCGAAGTCGCGCACCCAGCGACGGCCGCCACGGAAGGCCGCCACGGGCTCCTCCGCGTCCGACGCCAGCTCCGCGGCCAGCAGCTCCACCAGCCGTCCGGCCTGGAAGCTGCCCGCGGGCGGCAGGGTGACGTCCACGCTGCGGCAGTGCACGTGGGGCAGCTCGCGCGGGATGACGTTGGTGGGCCCCAGCGCCACCGCCTGCTCCGGCGACACGAGGTCCCCACCGATGACCTCCTGCATGCCGTTGGACACCAGCGTCAGGCGCACCGGCTTGCCCGCCGCGTGCGCGCCCAGCGCCTGCGCGAGGTGCAGCGGGCTGAAGAAGGACCGCTCGACGACGTCCTCCGTCGACGCGCCCGAGCCCTCGGCCGTGATGCCCGTGAGGTGGACGATGCGCTCCGGCAGCCGTCCATCCGCGGCCAGCTCCGACAGCAGCGCGGCGTAGTCCTCGCGGCGGCCGGGGTTCAGCTCATACGCGTCCGCGCCCGTGCGGCGGAACTCGCGGCCCTGCGTGACTTCCACCAACGCGTGGCCCTGGTGGCGCAGCTTCGCGGCCAGCTTCGAGCCCAGGCCCGCACGGTCGTGCAACAGCAGCCACGGCGCGGCCTTCGCATCAGCCGCAGCAAGGGCCCCGACGGCGGCCACCTTCGGCGCGGACTCCTTCCACACGGGCAGCCAGAACCAGCCCGCGACGTCCTGGCGCTTCTCCAGCGAACCGCCGCGCTTCGCACCCTGTGCGCCCGCGGAGGCGCGCAGGTCCACCCAGTAGCGCTGACGCTCGAAGGGGTAGGTGGGCAGCAGCTCGCGGCGGCGCGTCTCGCCGTCGAAGTACCCCGGTGCGTCCACGCCCAGCAGCCACAGGTAGCCCAGCGTGCGCAGCAGGAACTCCGCTTCCGGCGTGGGCTCGCCCACCGTCGGCAGCGTGGTGTGCATGGACTGGGTCGGCTTCTTGCGCGGGTGCCAGCGCGCGAGCGACTGGAGCGCCTTGCCCGGGCCCACCTCCAGCAACACCGCCTCGGACTCCTTCAGCAGCTCATCCAGGCCGTCCGCGAAGCGCACCGGCTGGCGCAGGTGCTTCGCCCAGTAGTCCGGTGACGTCGCCTGCTCGGCGGTGATCCACGTCCCCGTCACGTTGGAGATGAAGCGCAGCTTCGGCGCGGACGGCTTCGCCTTCGCCACCGCGTCGCGGAAGGCGCCGACGATGGGGTCCATCATCGCGGAGTGGAACGCGTGCGAGGTGCGCAGCCGACGGGCCAGCACGTCCTTCGCCGCGAGCCGCTTCTCCAGCGCTTCAATCGCCGCCGGAGTGCCCGCGACGACGCACGAGCCCGGCGCGTTGGCGGCGGCGACCTCCAGCCCGTCAGCCAGCAGCGGCCGCACGTCGGCCTCCGCGAGCTGCACGGACAGCATGGCGCCCGGAGGGCACGACTGCATCAGCCGGCCGCGCGTGGCCACCAGCTCCAGCGCGTCCTCCAGGGTGAAGACGCCGGCCAGGCAGGCCGCGACGTACTCGCCCACGCTGTGGCCGATCATCGCCGACGGCTCCAGGCCCCACGACAGCAGCAGCTTCGCGAGCGCGTACTCCACGACGAAGAGCGCGGGCTGCGTGAGCGCCGTCTGCTCCAGCTTCGAGGCGGCCTGCGCGTCCTGGGTGTCCGAGCCGAACACCAGCGGCTTCAGGTCCAGGCCGTGGCGCTTCGACAGCAGCTCCAGGCAGCGGTCCGCCTCCTGCTTGAACACGGCCTCCGTGCGGTACAGCGACGCGGCCATGCCCGGGTGCTGCGAGCCCTGGCCGGGGAACATGAACACCACGGGCCGGGTGACGCGCTCCTGCGTGCGGGTGATGACGCGGTCCGGGGACAGCGTCGCCAGCGCCTGCGCGGCCTCCTCCACGGTGCGCACCACGACGAAGCGGCGGTGCTCGAAGGCCTTGCGGCCCACCTGGAGCGTGAACGCCACGTCCGCGAGGTTCAGGTCCGGGTGCGCCTTGAGGTGCTCCGCCAGCCGCGTCGTCGCCGTCTCCAGCGCCGCGTCCGAGCGGGCGGACACCACCAGCAACTGGTACTCGCGCGAGGGGCCGGACGGCTTGCGCTCCGGTGCCTCCTCCACGACGACGTGGGCGTTGGTGCCGCCCAGGCCGAACGCGCTCACGCCCGCGCGACGGGGCGCGGGGGCGTTCCAGTCCTGGAGCTTCGCGTTGACGTAGAAGGGGCTGTTCGCGAAGTCGATCTCCGGGTTGGGCCGCTCGAAGCCGAGGCTGGGCGGAAGCTGCCGGTGCTTCAGCGTCAGCGCCGTCTTGATGAGGCCCGCGATTCCGGCCGCCGTGTCCAGGTGGCCCACGTTGCTCTTCACGGAGCCCAGGCCGCAGTAGCCGTTGCGCGTGGCGCCGCCGCCGCGGAACGCCTTCGTCAGCGCCTTCACTTCAATCGGGTCGCCCATGGGCGTGCCCGTGCCGTGGGCTTCGACGTAGGTGATGGTGTCCGGGTCCACGCCGGAGAGCGCATGCGCCATGCCGATGACCTCGGCCTGGCCGTTCACGCTGGGCGCGGTGTAGCCGACCTTGTCGGTGCCGTCGTTGTTGAGCGCGCCGCCGCGGATCACCGCGTGGATGACGTCACCGTCGGCAATCGCATCCGACAGGCGCTTGAGGACGACGACACCCGCGCCGCTGCCGCCCACGGTGCCCTGCGCGTTCGCGTCGAACGGGCGGCAGTGCCCGTCCGGGGAACCGATGCCGCGCTCGGTGTAGAGGTAGCCCGTCTTCTGCGGGACGCTGACCGTCACGCCGCCCGCAAGGGCCGTGTCGCACTGGAGGCTCAGCAGGCTCTGGCACGCGTGGTAGACGGCCACGAGCGACGTGGAGCACGCGGTCTGCACCGTCACCGCCGGCCCCTTGAGGTCCAGCTTGTAGGCGACGCGCGTGGCCAGGTGGTCGTTCTTGTTGTGGATGACGGCCTGGAACGCGTTCACCGTGCCCATCAGGTGCCCGGCCGACGACAGGTTGTAGAGCAGGTAGCCGTTGGCGCCCGCGCCCGCGTAGATGCCAATGGGACCCTTCGCGCGAGCGGGGTCATGGCCCGCGGACTCCAGGGCCTCCCAGGCGCACTCCATGAAGAGGCGCTGCTGCGGATCGGTGATCTCCGCCTCGCGCGGGGACAGCTCGAAGAAGCGCGCGTCGAACTGCTCGATGCCGTCCAGCGTGGCCCGGGCCTTGACGTACTTCGGATCCTTCAGCTCCGCGGGATCGATGGCGGCGCGGTCCAGCTCCTCGTCCTTGAAGAAGGTGATGGACTCCACGCCCTCCTGGAGGTTCTTCCAGAACGCCTCGGGGGTGCTGGCTCCGGGGAACCGGCACGCCATGCCCACGATCGCCACGCCTTCCATCGAAGGAGCGTCCTGCTCGATGTCGCTGCTCATCGCTTACCCCTGGCCTTCATCAAGAGGGCCTGTTGCTGCATCGCCTGAAGTTGTTTCTTCGCGCGCTCATCACGCGCCTGTTGCTGCCGGGATTCCTGGGCCGGATTCGCCTGCGCCTGTCCCAGGTACTTCGCCAGCGAGGCCACGGTGGGGTGCTGGAACAGCTCCACCATGGAGAGGCGCCGGCCCATCAACACCGAAAGCTTTTCGTGCACCTGCACCATGAGGAGCGAGTGGCCCCCCAGGTCGAAGAAGCTGCTGTGCAGGCCCACCCGCTCCACCTTGAGGGTCTCCTGCCAGATGGCCGCGATGCGCTGCTCCAGCTCGGTGACGGGCGCCTCGTAGGGCACCGCCTCCTGCTGCACCGGGGTCGGCTCCGGCAGCGCGCCCCGGTCCACCTTGCCGTTGCGGTTGAGCGGCAGTCGCGCCAGCGGCACGAAGAGGGAGGGGAGCATGAACTCGGGCACGAACTCGCGCAGGAAGCCGCGCAGCTCCAGCGCGAGCTGCGCTGACGCTGACTCACTGCCCGCGGGCATGCCGCGACGGGGGACGAAGTACGCCACCAGTCGCGCGTCCTCCTTCTCTCCGCGCACGACGACGACGGCCTCGCCCACCTCCGGGTGCGTGCGCATCAGCGCTTCGAGCTCGCCGGGCTCGATGCGGTAGCCCCGCACCTTCACCTGGAAGTCGGCGCGGCCGTGGAAGTCGATGCGGCCGTCGTCGCGGTAGCGGCCCACGTCGCCCGTGCGGTACAGGCGCGCGCCCGGCACGGGGCTGAACGGATCCGGCACGAAGCGCTCGGCGGTGAGGTCCGGTCGGCCCTCGTAGCCCCGGGCCACGCCCGCGCCGCCGATGAACAACTCTCCAGGGACGCCAAGGGGAAGCGCCCGCAGGCCCGTGTCCAACACGTGCACGCGCACGTTGCCCAGCGGCCCGCCGATGCTCGGCTGCGCGGAGTCCGCGATGGGGCACGCCGTGGCGTTCACGGTGCACTCGGTGGGGCCGTACATATTGACGAAGCGCGTGCGGGTGAGCGGGGTGAGCTCCGCCCAGGTGCGCGCGTCGATGGCCTCTCCGCCCACCAGCACGAGGGCCGGGGAGAAGTCCGCGTCGCGTCCCAGCCCCTGCGTCAGCATGGGTCCCAGCAGGGACGGGGTGCAGTCCACGACGTCCACGGCGTGGCGCTGCACCCACGCGCGCATGCGCACCGCGTCCGGCCGTACCTCTTCCGGGACGATGTGCAGCGAGTGGCCGTTGAGGAGCTGGAGCCACTGCTTCACGGAGGCGTCGAAGACGAGCGGCGCGTTGACGCTCACCCGCAGGCCGGGGCCCCGGCCCTGGTAGACGACGTCGCGCAGCGTGGCCGCGAGGTTGAGCGCGGAGCGGTGCGGGATCATCACGCCCTTGGGGCGCCCCGTGGAGCCGGAGGTGAAGATGACGTAGGCGGCGTTCTCCGGCGCCAGCGTCACGTCGGGCGCGTGGGTCGACGCGGTGGCCAGGGTGTCCGCCTCCTGGTCCAGGCAGACGAAGGCGTGCGTGCCCTCGGGCAGCGACGCGCGCAGGTGGGAGCGGGTGACGACGAGCGGGGCGCCGGACTGCTGGATGACGTAGGCCAGACGCTCACGCGGGTAGGTCGGATCCAACGGCACGAAGGTGCCCCCGGCCTTGAGGATGCCGAGCAGCACCACGAGCTGCTCCACCGACCGCTCCAGGCACACCGCGACGCGGGTCTCCGCCCCGACGCCCTTCGAGCGCAGGTGCCAGGCGAGTCGGTTGGCGCGCTCGGACAGCGCGGCGAAGGTGAGCTGTTCGTCCTCGAAGGCGACGGCCACGGCGTCTGGACGGGAGCGGGCCACGGCCTCGAAGCGCGCGGGCAGCGTGTCCTGCGTGTCGTGATCGCGGGCGGTGCGGTTGAAGTCCGCCAGCCGCTCCAGCTCACGCGGGCCCACCCAGGGAAGGGCTTCCAGCGCGCGCTCGGGCGAGGCCACCGCCGAGGCGAGCAGGGTCTCCACACGCTCCAGCAGCCGGGCCGCCTCAACGGGCGCGTACGCGGCTTCGTCGTGGTGCAGCTCCAGGGTCAGCGGCCCCCGCCCGCGCACCAGCACCAGGGTCAGCTCGGCACGCTCGCCGCGAGCGTCCAACTGGGTGAACGACAGCGTCAGCCCCCCTGCGCGAACGGGCTCCGGCCACGCGAGGTCCTCGAAGGCGAAGGACCGGGAGGGCGGGATGCCACCGATGGCGGGGAAGGCGCTCAGCGCGTCGAAGTCGTCCTGCCACGCGGCGGTTTCACGAACGGCCCGAGCCATGTCGCGCACGAGCGCTTCGAAGCTCGCGCCGCGAAGCTCGGGCGAGGTGCGCACGGGCAGCCAGCGCTCGAAGAGGCCGAGCGCCGCGTCCAGTCCGTCGTAGCCACGGCCCTCGACACGCACGGAGATGCACGCGTCGGCGTTGCCACCCATGCGTGCCAGCAAACGCGACCAGCCCGCGAGCACGACGTCCGCGACCGGGACTCCCAGTCGGTTGGCGAGATCCTCCAGGGCTTTGGCCGTCTCGGGGGCCAGCGCGCGCGCCTCGCGGTGGGTGCGCAGGCCATGCGAGCCCGGGCCCGTGCGGCGCGTGGGCAGCGTCGCACCGGTGGCACCCGTGAGGTCACGGCCCTTCCAGAAGCGCCGACCGTCCGCGCCGTCGTCGGACTCGAGGATCTGGTGGAAGACCTCCGCGACGTCCGCGTACTGCGGAGGCGGCTCGTCATCCGAGGTCGCCGAAGCGCTCGCCGAAGCATCCAGCGCACGTCCGAGTTCGCGTGCGATCACAGCGAACGTCTGGCGGTCCGCGGAGAGCGCGGGCAGGTCCAGGATCAACGCATGCCGACCCTGACCGAGCACCACGAGCCGTGCCGGCGTCAGCACCTCCAGCGATGCCTCCGCGTGCAGCGCACCGAACCGCGCGGTCGTCTCCGTCTCGGAGAGGGTGCTCCAGTCGAGCACCTCCAGGACGGTCGCCGGTACGTCACCGGGCAGCTGCACCGCGGCGGTCGTCCCGGCGAGATGGCGATACGTCGTGCGCAGCACCTCGTGCGCGGCGCACAGCTCGCGCACGGCGCGCTCCAGGCGCTGCACGTCGAGCGGTCCTTCCAGTGACAGCACGGCCCGGGCGCGCGAGGGCGCTCCTGGAACGGCGGCGAGGAGGGACCAGAGTCTTGCCTGCTGGGGGGAGAGCCGGAATCCGGTGGTCTGCGTCAAGCTGAGGGCTCCTGGGGACAGGGGCGGGCGCGAGGCCCGCGGAGTTCAGGCGTTCAGCCTGGCGGGGGATCGCGGGGCGCATCCGTGACCGGCGCGACCTCGCTCCATGGGAAGGGTCGGGCCATGCCGGCCAGCACGCGCCGGGGCCCCACGAAGGACGAGCGCGCGTGGGCGGCGAGCAGGTTGTCGATGACGAGCAGGTCCCCGCGCTCCCACGGGAACATCACCTGTTCGGCCTCGTAGGCGGCGCGCAGCGTCTCCATCACCTGGGGCTCGATGGGGCTGCCGTCGCCGTAATACGTGTGGTTCGGCAACGCTTCCTCGCCCAGGTCCGCCAGCAGCGCGGAGGCCACCGGCGCGGGCAGGGTGGAGACGTGGAAGAACGTGGCGTGGTTGAACCAGACGGGTTCGCCCGTGACGGGGTGCAGCCCCGCCGCTCTGCGCACCTGCCGCGTGCGCAGGCGGTTGCCGTCGCGCCACTCGACCTGGATGCCGCTGCGCTGGCAGTACGCCTCCACCTCGGCGCGGTCCTCCGTCTGGAACGCCGTCTGCCAGCTCAACCCCAGCTGGTGGCCGAAGTTGCGGACGTACGTGTAGCCCTGTTCCAGGAAGCGCGCGCGCACCTCGGCCGGCAGGCGCTGGAAGATGCGCCGCGTGTCCGCGAGCGGCGTTTCGCCACCCTGTTGCGACGGCAACACGCAGGCGAAGAAGAGGCGCGCTGGGAAGGTCTGGTTGTAGGACTGCTCGTTGTGCAGGAAGATCCGCTCGGACGGCGGGTGGTCCGTGGACGTGTAGATGTTCCCGCTCACCTGCGAGCGTGGCGAAGAGCGCTCCTCGTAGGCCAGCGCCTCGTCCGCCAACGCCCGGATGACCCCATCCATGGCCTCGGGCGTCACCACGTCGAAGCCGCGGAAGAGCACGGCGCCGTGACGATGGAGTTGCTCATCCACGCGCGCGCGGTGCGTGCGGCACCACTCGGCCAGTTCGACGCCCGGCAGGGAAGGGCGGCCCACCACGGGCAGGTGCAGTCCGGGCCGCAGCTCCTCGAAGCGCACGAAGTCCTGACCGGAGCCGTCCACCTCGCGCCTGCGCAGCTTCGGGAGTGCGCGCTTCGGCTGACCATCCGTCATGACTCGCTCCCACCGCGACGGCGCACGCCGCGGAACAGTTCCTTGCGTGAGGACTGGAGCGCTTGCGCCCGCTCCTGCTGCCGCTGACGCTCGCGCTCCACGAGCACCCCGTGCAGCTCCTCCAAAGTCGCGTCCGGCCGGGCCACCGCCGCCGCCAGCGTGGCCTCGTAGTCCTCCGCCAACCGCGCGATGGTGGCCGCGTCGAAGAGGGCGGTGGCGAAGCGCAGCACGCCCTGGAAGCGACCCTCGGACTCGGCCAACAGCACGGACAGGTCGAACGGTGAACCGCCGTCGTCGATCTCCAGCTGGCGCAGCTTCAGCCCAGGCAGGCGCAGCGCGGGCAGCGGCGCGTTCTCCAGGACGAACATCACCTGGAAGAGCGGGTTGTAGCGGGCGTCGCGCGGCGGGCGCAGCGCCTCCACCAGCTTGTCGAAGGGAACGTGCGGATGCGCCTGTCCACCCAGCGCCACCTCGCGCACGCGCCCGAGCACCTGCCGGAAGGTGGGGTTGCCCTCCAGGCCCACGCGAAGCACGAGCTGGTTGACGAACAGGCCAATGAGGTTCTGCGTGCGCGCGTGCTCACGGCTGGCCACGTCCGTGCCCACCACCAGGTCCGCGCGGCCGGTGCGCGAGTGCAGCACCACGAGGAAGCCCGCCAGCAGCGACATGAAGGGCGTGGTGCCCTCGGCCCGGCCGAGCTGCCGCAGCCCTTCGCTGAGCGCGGCGGAGAGCGCCACCGGCTGCCGGGCACCCTCGAAGTGCTGGCGCTCCGGACGGGGGCGGTCCAGCGGCAGCTCCAGGAGCGGCGGTGCGCTCATCAGGCGCTCCTTCCACCACGCGAGCTCTTCCTCCAGCAGGCCACCCTCCAACCGACGCCGCAGCCACGCCGCATGATCCGCGTACTGCACGGGCAGCTCCGGCAACGGCGACGGCCGCCCCTGCGCGAAGGCCGCGTAGAGCGCGCCCAGCTCCCGCACCACCACGCCCATGCTCCAGCCGTCCGACACCACGTGGTGCAGCGTGAGCAGCAACCGATGCCGCTCCTCCGACAGCTTCAGGAGCTTCGCGCGCACTGGCAGCTCGCGCTCCAGGTCGAAGGGCCCGCGTGCCTCCTCGGCGGTGAGGCGCTCCGTCTCCGCGGCCTGTCGTTCCTGCGGCAGTCCGCTCAGGTCCACCACCGCACCGGGGCGTGCCAGCGGTCCGCCCGCCGGGACTTCCGAAGACGGGAGGATGTCCTGCACGCGGCGGCCCTGGACGCGGGGGAAGCGTGTGCGCAGGGCCTCATGCCGGTGGACGATGGCCTCCAGGCTGCGTGTGAGCACCGCGACGTCCAGGCGTCCCTCCAGCTCCACCGCCGCCGGGATGTTGTAGGCCGCGCTGCCCGCCGCGAGCTGATCCAGGAACAGCAGCCGCTCCTGCCCCGGCGACAGCGGCGCGTCCCCACGAGCCCCCGCGACCAACGGCGGCGGCGCGGCGGTGGGATGCCGCAGCTCCGCGAGCGCCCGCGCGGTGAGCGCCTCCAGGTGCACGCCGTCCAGCAGCAGCGCCACCGGGAGGTGAAGCTCCAGTTCCTCCTCCAGCGCGGCCTTCAGCTCGACGGCATGGATGGAGTCCAGGCCCAGCGCGGTGAGGGGACGGGTCGCTTCGAGCGCCGACAGCGGCACGGACAGCGCTCGCGACAGGTGCTGTCGCAGATACGTGCCCAGCAGCTCCGCGCGCTCCGTCTCGGACGCGGAAAGGAGTGCCCCACGGGTCAGCCGGGGTTCCTCCGGCGCGACGGTTCCGGGAGCCTCGGGTGCATCTCCCGTCTCGGCGAGGACCTCCTGCGCGAGGATCTCCAGCTCGTTCGCCAGGAACTGCGTGCGGCATGCGCGCCGCTGCACCTTGCCGCTGGACGTCTTGGGCAGCCCCCCCGCGGGGATGAGCACCACCGTGTCCACGGCCACCTCGTGCGCCTGAGCGATGGCGCGCCGGAGGGCGTCGATGGCGGTGGCGGGCTCACCCAGCAGCTTGCGATCCACCTCCAGCACCACGACGAGCTTCTCCTCGCCGCCCCGGTCCACGGAGAACGCGGCCGAGCAGCCCGGACGCATCGCCGGGTGGCTCGACTCCGCCGTCAGCTCCAGGTCCTGCGGGTAGTGGTTGCGCCCGCGCAGGATGATCAGGTCCTTGATGCGGCCCGCGACGAACAGCTCCGTGCCGGACAGGAAGCCCAGGTCGCCCGTGCGCAGGTAGGGGCCTTCACCGGTGTCGGCGCGGCGCGCCCGGAACGTGGCCTCGCTCTCCTCGGGCCGCTCCCAGTAGCTGCCCGCGACGCTCGGGCCGCGCAGCCAGATCTCCCCCAGCCGGCCCTCGGGCACGGGCATGCGGGACTCGGGCTCCACGACGATCAGCTCCTGCCCGGGGATGCTCGCGCCACTGCCCACCAGCGTGCGCGCCTCGGTCGGATCCGTCACGTCACCCGGGGACAGCTTCTCGGCGCGGCCCTGCTGGAGCGCCTCCTGCCGATACACCTGCTCCACCGGCGGCGCGGCCTTGCGCCCTCCGGAGGCGATGAGCGTCGTCTCCGCGAGCCCGTAGCACGGGTAGAAGGCCTCCTTGCGGAAGCCGGAGTCCGCGAACGCCCGCGTGAAGCGCTCCAGCGTCTCCGCGCGCACCGGCTCCGCGCCGTTGAAGGCCACGTCCCACGAACTCAGGTCCAGCGCCGCCCGCTGCTCGGGCGTCGTCTTGCGCACGCACAGGTCGAACGCGAAGTTGGGGCCGCCGCTCGTCGTCGCCCGATAGCGCGAGATGGCCTCCAGCCAGCGCGCGGGCCGCTTGAGGAAGTCCAGCGGCGACAGCAGCACCACGGGGAAGCCTCCGCACAGCGGCTGCAGCACCCCGCCGATGAGGCCCATGTCGTGGTACGGCGGCAGCCAGATGACGCCGCGGCTGTCGTCCGAGTGCTCGAAGCACTGGTGGATGGCCAGCGAGTTCGCCAGCAGGTTGCCGTGGCTGAGCATCACGCCCTTGGGCGTGCCGGTGGAGCCGGAGGTGTACTGGAGGAAGGCCAGCGCCTCGCGCGAGGTGCCCGGGTCCTTCCACGCGCCCGCCTCGCCGTCCTCCACCGCGTCGGTGGCCAGCCACGACAGGCCGGAGAGCGCGGCGGACTGCTCGCCCATCGACTCCATGAAGCCCTGGATGAACCCGGTGGTGAGCGCGAACCGCGCCCGCGCGTCCTGGATCACCGCCTCCAGCCGGGGCAGCGTGCGCGCCAGCCGCATCGGATCCGGCGGGTAGGCCGGCACCGCCACCGCGCCCGCGTAGAGACAACCCACGAAGGCGGCCACGTACTCAAGACCCGGAGGGTAGAGCAGCAACACCCGCTCGCCCCGCGCCCCGCGCGCCTGGAGCGCCGCGCCGATGGCTCGCGCCCGCTGATCCAGCTCGCCGTAGGTGAGGTGCGCTTCCTCCGAGTCACCATCCACGAGGAACGTGTAGGCGAGCTGATCCGGGCGCTGCTCCGCCCTGAGACGTGAGAGCTCCACCAACGTGGAGACTTCCAGCAACAACCCTGGCGGACGCATGCGTTGGGCCGAACGAGACGTATCAATCCCAGGGCGCCCCCAAGCACTCCGGGGGCGTCACGAAACCGATACAGTGTTAGCGGAATCTTTCTCGAAAAACGAGCAGTACTGTTAACACGGCACGTTACAAACTGTCCATGTACGCAGGCATTTCCTGCTCAGGCCCCTTGATACATCAGGGCCCTGACACCGCTTCCCGTTTGGGGATCAGCGGGTGAAGCCCGGATGCTCGGCGGACAAGCTGTCGGACAGTCGGACCGACAGGTCGGGACACGCGCCGGGCAGTCGCTCCGCGAGGTACCCGGTGAGCACGCGCTCCATGCGCAGGGACTCGTCCTGCACCAGTCGCTTGAGCTCGGCCAGGTGCGTGAGGCTCTGGAGGACCGCGTCGGTGCCGACGCCGAAGTCGATGAGACACGCCACCTCGTCCACGTCGCCGGCCAGCAGCTTGTCCACCATGGGGAGGCAGGACGTCACGGTGCCGATGAGCGCGCCGGAGCGGTAGTAGCGCTCGAAGGCGTACGAGGCCAGGTAGTCCGCCCACTTGGGCTCGTTGATGTCCACCTGGAGGTCCAGGCTCTTCACCATCGTCTGCATCAGCGCCACGTGCGCGCGCAGGTACGCGGTGAGCGGGCCCCGCACCGTGTCCAGCACGTCGTCCACGTCCTGGCCGACGAAGGTGTGCATCATCAGCGTGGCGGTGCGAGCGCTGCGTGCGTGGCCGGCCTTGTCCGCCGCCGCGTGGTAGAGGCCGATCTTCTCCAGTGCCTCCTCCAGCGGCTGGCCCAGGAGCGACGTGAGGACGTTGTAGCCGCCGGTGCCGGTGCGCTCGAAGAGGGCGGGGTCCGTGGCGCACGTCACCCACGTGGGCAGGCGGGGCTGGATGGGGCGGGGGAAGACCTTCAGCTCCACCTCCTTGCCCGCGCCGTCGCGCGCGGTCACGGACTCGCCGCGCCACAGCCGTTCGACCTTCTCCAGGTTCTCCCACATGACGTCGCGCTTGCGGGCGAAGTGCTCCGGATAGAGGGCGAAATCGTTGGGCACCCAGCCGGAGGCGATGGAGATGCCGGCGCGGCCTCCGGAGAGGTTGTCGACGATGGACCACTCCTCCGCGACGCGGAAGGGGCTCTGCAGGGGGAGCACGACGCTGCCCGCGCGCAGGCCGATGTTCTTCGTCATCGTGGCGATGCCCGCGGCGAGCAGCGACGGGTTGGGGTAGATGCCGCCGTGTTCGTGGAAGTGGCGCTCCGGCGTGGAGACGGAAGAGAAGCCGTGCGCGTCCCCGAACTTCGCGGCCTCCAGCAGCAGGCGGTACTTGTCGGTGGTGCCCGCGTCCTCGTCCGCGAAGAAGAACAGGCCGAAGTCGAGCTTCCTCGCGCGACGGCGCGTGGGCACCACGTGCGCCACCAGTCGGGAGCCCTCGACGCGGACGTCCACCGAGCGCACCTCGGGATGCCACGCCAGGAGGGCGCGCAGCTCCTCCGGACCCACGGAGGTGCTCGCGGTGGCGGGGCTGCGCGTCGTACCGCCCGCGGAGTCCAGCACCTCGCCCAGCGAGGACAGCTCGCGGTCCGGCTGCGTGACGAGCACGTCCAGCAGCGCAGACAGCTGCCCCGCGAGGCGGATCACATCCAGGGGCGCGAAGCGGTTCGCGTCATGGTGCAGCCGCAGCGCCAGCCGTTCACCGGCCACGGCTTCGACCGACAGCGGGCAGGGCGGAGGGGCCGCGACGTGCCGGAAGGAGCCCAGGCCCAGGCCGCGCGCCAGCGGCTTGAGCGAGTCCTCCTCGGGCGGCTCCCACACGGTGACGGCGCTCTGGAAGAGCGGAGTGTCCTCCGGCAGCTTCAGCCACGGGCGCACCTGGCCCGCCGAGGCGTGCTCGTGGCGCTGGGATTCGGACAGCTCGGCCTGGAGCGCGCGCAGCCAGCGCAGGGGCGTGCCCTGGGCCGGGACGACGAACCGGCGCGGCAACAGGTGCGCGAAGCGGCCCACGAGTGGACGACCCTGGGCCAGCGCGGCGGTGCGGCCGGGCACCTGGGCTCCGAAGACGACCTCTGTGTTGCCGGTGTGGTGGCGCAGCATGAGCGCCCACGCGGCCTGGATCAGCGTGCCCAGCCCCAGCTTGTGCTTGCGCAGGAACGCGAGCACGTTGCCCGACTCCGCCGACGGCAGCAGCAGCTGTTGCAGGCCGCGCACGGGCGAGGTGCCTGGCGCTGAACGCTCGGGCAACAGGGTGGGGCGCGGATCCTTCAGCGTGTCCCGCACCCACGCCTCCGCGTCGCTTGAGCCCTGGGCCTCCATCCAAGCGAGGTACTCGCGGAACGGACGCGCTTTCTCCAGGCCGGCGTCCGTCTTGCCCAAAGCGGCTTGATACAGGCGCAGCAGCTCTTCCACGCAGAGTCGCGCGGCGCCCGCGTCCAGCGCCGCGGAGTGCCAGGCGAACACGAGGAAGGAGGACGCCGGAGGGGTGCGCACGAGCGAGAGTCGCACCAGCGGTGCGGCCGTCAGGCCCATGGAGCGCTGGCGATCCGCTTCGAGCCAGGCCTCCAGTCCCTGCGGCGCGTCCGTCTTCTCCAGCGAGGGCGACACCTTCTCGCGGACCACCTGCATCGGCTCCGGCATGCCCTGGAGGAAGAACGCGGTGCGCAGCGCGGTGTGACGGCGGACCAGCTCCCGCAGTGCCTCCTCCAGCAGGGCTTCGTCCAGGGGGCCTCGCGCTTCCGCGACGAGGTGCTCGATGGGCGCTTCCGGACCGGGCGGCGGTGGCGTCAGCAGCTCCCGCTGGGCAGGAGTGAGCCGGTAGACGTCCTCGACGTTCTTCATGGTGACAGAGACTCCTCGGCGGCCCGGGTCCGTCTGGAGCTGACGGGAACTCCGGGCACGGTGTGCTGGCAAGGAGTCGAAGGTATTACGGACCGTGCCGTCGCGGGAATGCCCCAGGGGCCAGCCGCTTCCGTGGCATAGACTGCACCCAGGAGGTAGCCAGCAATGTCGTTCATGGTGTTGGTACAGCAGGTGGGGTCGCGGCCGAGGACGGAGGACGAGCGCCGGGTCGCCGCCGAGCGGATGGAGCGCATGCAGCGCTATGGCGCGGACCTCCAGGCCCGCGGCCTGCTCCTGGCCGCTGATTCCCTCAAGTCCGATGAAGACGGTGTCCGGATTGCCGTTCGCGGCGGGAAGCGCAGCTTCAGCGACGGTCCCTTCACGGAGTCGAAGGAGATCATCGGGGGCTTCTTCCTCATTGATGTCCGCACCCGGGAAGAGGCGGTGGAGATCGCCAGCCAGTGCCCCGCGGCGGAGTGGTCCACCGTCGAGGTCCGCCAGAGCGGTCCCTGTTACGACGCGTGAGCCCGGACATTCAGGGCCCCGCCACCAACTCCCAGCGCGCCGTGCACGGCCGCTTGGGAGCTGATGGCCTACCGTCCCAGGTCGGAATCTTCCGAGCGGCCCGCTTCTGGTCCGAGATGAGGATCAAACCCTCCCTGCTCCAGCCAGGCCCGGTCACCAGGATCGGGAATGCCCGTCCAGCGGAGCACTCCGCCATCGAGACTCGCCTCCACCACAGGCACCTCCTGGGCCTGCTGGAAAATGTCCTGGCCATAGCGGTCCGTAAGGAAGACGAACTCCTGATTGGTGCTGCCGTGCCACCCGCGTCCGTCGTTGGCGAGGCGCTGGACGAATGGGCCGGCGATGAGCAGGTCGGTGCTGGCCAGGAGCGCCTGTACCGCGGGTAGGGAGGACCTGCGCAGGAAGGCCCAGGTGTACCCGCTGTACGTCACGACGGAGAGGCCCCGCTCGCGGGCCCGTCCCGCCAGTCGGGAGCAGGCCTCAGCCTGCTCGAAGGGTTCTCCTCCCAGAATGCTGAGTCCCTCGACCGCCTCCACGTCGAGGCTGTCGGCGAGCGCCAGCGGCTCCACGAGATGCCGACGCTCGTGGGCATGGGTGTCCGGGTTGAAGCAGCCCGCACACCGCAGGGTACAGCCCTGGACCCAGACGGCGGCACGCCAGCCAGGGCCGTTGACGCGCGAGCGGCGCATCAAACGCGTGACATTGAGCAGCATTCAGTCCTCCAGATCGAATTCAAGGCTCGGGCCTTCGCAGGTCACCGTGACGGTCCGCCCCTTGCGCAGCTGGTGGTGGCGCTTGAAGAGGAAGAGCGACAGGGGATTCACCAACTCTCGCTCCATGGCGTTCAACAGGCCGCGTCCGCCATGGTCCATCCGCGCGTTTTGGACAAGCCGTGCCTCCACCTTGGCATCGAGCCGAAGCTCCACGCTCCATCGTTCGCGAAGGTGCTCTCGCAGCGGCTCGAGCTTCCGCTCGAGGATCCCTCGGCGGAGGGCCTCATCCTGGATGGGGTGGAACACGACGATGTTGTCACCGAGCCGGTTGAGCAACTCCGGCCTCTTCAACTCCTGGACGAAGTGCTTTTCGACCGCATCCTGGAAGTGGCGTTCCCGTGTCTGGAAATCCTCGTCGGGGCCCGGGGCATTCGCAGCCCCGAGGTTGCTCGTGAAGATGATGACCGTTTCGCTGAACCACGCTGTCTCACCGCGCCCGTCCGTAAGACGACCGTCCTCCAGCACCTGGAGGAACTTGTCGAGGACCCGCCCGTGGGCCTTCTCGACTTCATCGAAAAGCAGCACTGAGAAGGGGCGCCGGCTGACGGCGTTGGTGAGCTGCCCGCCTTCCTCGAAGCCCACGTAGCCCGGGGGCGCTCCCACGAGTCGTTGATCGCTGTGCTCGTGGTTGTACTCGCTCATGTCGAACCGGATGCAGGCGCTCTCGTCGCCGAAGAGGAAGGCCGCGCAGGCCTTGGCCAGCTCGGTCTTGCCAACGCCTGTAGGCCCCACGAAGAAGAGCGTGCCCTTGGGCTTGCTGCGACGGGCCGAGTGCTGAAGGCCCGCGAGGCCGAGCCACGCGCGAATGATCAGGGTGGACAGGTGGCGGATCGCTCCGTCCTGCCCTACCACCCTCCGCCGCAGCTCTGCCTCGACGCCCTGGAGCTTCTCGGCGGACAGCTCCTCCCAGGGCGAGCGCTGGTCGCCGAGCTGGTAGAGATTGAGCAGTCGGTCCGGTGGCAGGGGCGTGGCGGTGGTTCGGGAGAGCGAGAGCACCTGTCGCAGATCCGCGGTGGCGAGTTGCTCCGTCAGCTCCGACAGGGGCTCGGCTGCTGACGTACGGTTCGTGGTGGCCTCGGCCCCGGGCGGAAGGCGCGGCCTTGCGCAGTGGAGTTCGTCCGCGTGGCGGAGGAAGAAGTCCCGCCGCTCGGACCGGCTGGGCGCGGGAATGTCAATCAGCCGGATCCGAGGTTCTCCCTGGTAGAGGCTGGGAGGAAGGGCTCCGAGGCTGGCGGAGATCAACACAAGAAGGCCCGTGCCCCGCTTCAGTCGATCACTGTCGAGCGGTTGAACGGCGTCTCCCACCAGCGCCTTGCCCAGGCTGAGCATCCATTCGCGTTCCTCCGTGCCCGGGTGGGCTGGCTGCGTGACGAGCAGGTGCGACCAGTCCACCACCAGGAGTGGGCACTCCGAGGCGTCCAACAGCACCTGACGAAAGGCCGAAAGCAGCTCCCGCAGCGGCAGCGTGGTTCCCTGCCTCCTCCCGCCGCGTACCGGGACCTCTTGCGCTCCGACGTCGTAGGCCGTCCCCTGGTCCGCGCCTCCACCCATGCGGCGTCGCAGCGCCGCATCCCACCGCCCTGATTGGTCGGAGGAGCCAAACCGGAGTCCGTCGGCCTGGTCCCAGACGGCGGAGAGCGTGAACCGGCTGGAAGGTTCGTGTCCAAGGTGGCGTGACACCCATTCGGCGAGGGTCACGTAGTCCCGGCTCCGGGCATCGAAGAACACGTCGCGGGTGTTTCCGTAGAGCACGAGGCCTGAGCGGATCTTCGCTTCGCGCAGGAGTGCCTGTTGCCAGGGAGGAAGGGGGGATGCCTCGGTCGTCATGCGCGCCTCCTATCGACCTCCCCGGGAGCGATGGCCCCCGGGGAGGTCCAGTGCGCTCTGGGAAAGCCGGTCTGGGTTCGTCCACTCCACCTGGGGTGGGCCCATCATCACCCCGAAGTGGTCGCGCATTGCTGTCTCGACCTTCTCCATCTCCTGGGCGCAGGTGCGTCCTTCATAGCCATCCAGGTCGAAGCTCAACTGGCCGTTGACCTTCACCTCGAAGCGGGCCCGGCGCCCTGAAGGCAGTCGCCCCTCCAGGAACACGATGTCCTCTGAGAGTCGTGGGCCGACGACGACGAAGCCCATGTCCTTCAACGTCGTGAGCAGTCCGCGCACCACTTCCTTGCGGACCTTCTCGTCGAGGCTCGCGGTCCGCGCCGCGTCCAGCGTGCGCTCCGCCTCGTCGAGGTGCTGGAGCGCTTCCGCCTCCGCGCCACGTCCTGCGTCGCGTCGTGCGTCCTGCATCAATCCACGGGCCTTCTCGAGCCCGTGTCCGGGGTTCTGGCCGGCCGACACCGCTTCGATGCTGCCCGACAGGGCCTCAAGTCGGGCCTGCGTCCGGACTTGCGCCTCCGACCAGGACCGGGCGCGAGCCTGGGCTTCGGTCAGGACGGAGGTGAGCCGCTGTTGGATTCCCCGGAGTTGCTCCAGCGCCGCTTCGGGAGCTTCCCGCAGGCGACCCTCCGTGTCGCGGAGGGCGACGACGAGCTCGCCCAGCCCCGCGGCGGCGTACTGTTGTGTGGCCGCATCCTGCACTCCGGCGATCCGCCTCTCGCAGACCGACACGAGGGCCCGGCCTTCGCTCCGCAGGTGCTCCAGCCGCAGCGCCTCCATCCGCTCACGTTCGAGTCGCAACTCCCGCTCCCCCCGAATGCTCATCGCTTCCTTCGCTTTCTGTCGTTGCGCCTCGGTGGATCCGCCGGTGTCGCGACGACGGAGGGTTCAATCAAGGCTTCGAGTGACGCCGGCTCCAGCCCCAGGCCCTTCCAGGCGTCGTTGACCTGCTCCCAGAGGACGGACGCCTGCTGGCGCGCATCCCGGAGGGCTCCCGCATGCCGGCGGGGGGCCACGCTCGCGGTGCGCAGGAGCTCCGGCCCCAGGGCCGCGGCTACGGCCTGGAGGGACTCCAGCCACCAGGTCATGCCCTCCGCGCGGACCGGCGGAGGCAGGGTTATCACGAGGGCGTGGGCCCACTCCCGCACCACCGCGTCGGCTCCGGGCCAGCTCTGGAACCGATGCGTGAGCTCCGCGATGAGCGAACCGTGCACCTCGATGGCGTCGTCCTGGCGCGGGACGATCCAGAGCGCTCGCAGGTGCTGATTCCACGCTCCGTCATCCGGAGCTCCCCGAGGCCACACGGTCCGGCACGCGCTCCTCACGAGGATGAACCACTGGGCCCGTTGAAGGAGATCCGCGGTGACGGGAATCGCCAACAGGCACGCGACCGCATCGGTTGCCGGCAGGAGGCCCTGCACCCTTCGCAACTGCTCGGCCAGGACGGCTTCGGTGCGCCCGGGCTCCGCCGCGACCAGCGACTTCCACCGAGCGGCATGATGGGAACTCAGTGCGGGACCGAGCAGCGGCTCCAGGGGCTCGTGGAGTCCCCTCCACCCATCGAAGTCCTGGAGGTGGTGGGGCTCCGGTCCGAGCGCCACCATGGCCCAGGCCCATCGGACCGCCCGGTCCGCAGGAGCGACGCTTGCGACAAGCCGCACGAGCCCTGCGCGGTCCTGGCCCTCCATCCGCGCGGTCGAAACCTCCAGCCCGCGTTCCAGGGCCGCGCTGAAGCCCGGACAGCGCGGCGCGGCCCCCTTCCAGCGCTCGTCGATGAGCGTGCGCAGCCGTCCCAGCAGGCTCAGGGCGTCGGTGGGCGAGAGGCGTCGCTCCAAAGGGAGCCATGCTCCGACCAGGGCCTCGACGACCGTCTCCGGTGTCGTCTCTCCGGGCGCGAGCCGGATGAGCGCCCGCAGCACGTCGTCCGGGACGTCCTGGGAGTCCAGGCCGAGGACGGCCTTCTGGAGGCCCTGCCAGGCCAGCGCCCCGGCCTCGCGCCACGGCGCCGGACTGGCATCCGGGATCAACTGGCTCGTGACGCTGGCCACCTGCTGGAGGGCATCGACCCGCGCCGTGCCCTGGTATTCGGACGACAACCACGACACGATTTCGGACCAGCCTGAAGCCGTGGGATGCAGCGCCAGACGGGCAAGGCCCATGCGCAGCGAGGGCTCGTCCAGCGGCGTTGGCGAACCGATGCCGGGCAGCGGGCGCTCGCGGAGGTCGAATGCCGGGACGAGGCCCCTGGGAAGAGCGGGCAGGGACTCCAGGACCGCCTGACGAAGCTGCGCGCCGAGCGTCATGGCGTTGGTGCGGAACATGCCCACGACCTCGAAGGACTCCCTTCCCAGGTCTTCCACCTCGGCCCTCACTTCATCCAGGAGCAGGGCCACGCCGCCGTCGACCACGAGGGCTCCAGGCGCGAGGCTCGCCGCGCTTGCCTCGATGATGAAGCCTGGCGGCCGCTGCTTCGCCGTGGACCACGCCCTGATGCTAGCGGTGGCGGTCCCCAGCACATAGACGGCCACGCCGCGATTGGCGGCGGCGGCGAGACAGTCCGCGAGGCCTGGAGCAGCGGCCCATGCGGCATGGAGCAGCACCTCCCGGCGTGCGGTGTCGAGAAGGCGCTTTGCCTCCTGAAGTGCGAGCGAGACTGGGATGAGTCTCTCGGCCAGGCTGCTCCACATGGCCAGGGGCTGTCCCCCGCGATGGAAGGGCGGGTGGGGCGCCCACTGTCGGGTGACGGCTCGCGCGGGCGTGCTCCATGGGCGCACGGGGGTCGCCAGGAGCCACTCGCGCTGAGCCGCTGTGAGTGACGGGGTGTGAAGGGTGAACCTCCCATCTGGATGGGCGATCCATGCGAGGGGATGCGTTACCCATTGGACGCCGGAGCGCAGCTTGGATGCCTCGCCTGGCGTGAGCACTCGCACGCTCCGGATGAGAGCGTCGCTGCCTCCCACGGGCGGACCCAGACTCTTGACGAGTGCGCGGAGTCGCTCCAGGCCCACTTCCGACCGGGGCACGGAAAGCCTGGAGGGGTCGATGGCGGGACACCGGGGCTCGGACCTCCCCTCGGTGGTCGCCGGGAGGGCTTCGTCCGTGAGCGCGTCGAAGCACAACGGATGGCCGAGGGTCTTGGGCTCCGCGTCCACCTGGCCCTTGTGAAACAACTCCCGCCCACGTTCGGTGAACTGGACGTCGACCAGCCGGGGAGGGGTGCTCGCATCAGCGCGCGTCTGGAGGGCCTCCAGCGACAGGAGGGTCTGCAGCACGTCCATGAGGAAACGTGGCTCACCGAGCCCCAGCTCCTCCGTCATCTCCTCCATGGAGGGAGGCGCGTCAGCAAAGGCTTCCAGCACCCGGAGCACGGCCCACTCCAGGGTGGTGAGCCGGCGCGGCTCGACCACCTGGAGCTGGCAGGGGACATGCTCGACCGGCCAATCCAGCGGAAGCTCCCACCAGGGGGACGACTCAGGAGAGGACTTGCCTTGCATGGCGCCGCCCTCCCGCGCGTGTCGCGATGCCGAGGATGCGCTCGTAGACGGCCTTCTGTTCGGGCGCTACCTGCGCCCCAGCCTGTTCCAAGGGGGGCAGCTCGATGAGCGCGCGCTTGAAGGTGTCCGCGGCGCCGACGATGACCAACAGCTCCTGGGCGCGGGAGAACCCCACGTTGATGCGCTGGAACTGACGAACGAACTCACCCAGGTTGCCCCGCGCCGAGCGGACGAGGCTCGCGATGATGATGGGGCGTTCCATGCCCTGGAACCGGTCGACCGTGTTGGCCCGCACCTCAAGCGCATCAAGCTCACTCCGCTTGCGATCAATGGCCTCGCGGAGCGCCTTGAGCTGGGCGCCGTAGAAGGTGATGACTCCGATCTGCCGACGGGCGTCCACATTGACGAGGTCCCCCCGTTGGACGGAGTCCTCCGGCTTCCGCGAACGCCCCTGGATGCGGATCCGCTTCTCCGCGAAGAGATCGTCGAGCGTGGCCTCGTGTGGACGGGCCAGTCGGTACCGGACGAAGTCGCGCAGGGGCATGCCAGCATCCGGAGGTTCAACTCGTAGCTCGACGCATTGGCCGTAGCCCCGTTCCAGGAGCGCATCGTTGAGGCGACGGAGGGTTGCCATCACCAGCTCCACCTCGAGACGATTCACCTTGGAGGTTCCGCGTTGCTCCTCCCAGTGGGGGCGGTCTCGCGCATCCTTCGAGGAGTCCACCCACAACAGGTGCTGGTGGGGCTCCAGGAACAGGCCGCCGTGATCATCCGGGATGCGCAGGTGGTGCTGGCGCTGCCTGTCGAGTGTCTGCCGTGGATTCGCATCTCCCGGACTCGCGCCGGGTTGGAGCCTTCCCCCATAGAATTCGTTGACCGCGTCCATCACCTGGGGATGCATGCGGTACTGCACCCAGAGCATGGCCCTGAGCTCAGGGGGCGCGGCTTCGAACAGCTCCTGGAAGAGGCTCGCCGTCACCAGTCGCTGGTACTTCCGGAAGATGGCGGGTTCTATCCCCCCTTCGGCCTGGGCTTCCGCGAAGCTTGCTTCTCTCTCCCGGAACATGGGCGGGAGCTGACGGTGGTCTCCCACGAGCACGACCTTGCGGCCCAGCATCATGGGCATGATGAGCTCGGTCGGCGTGGCCTTGCTCACCTCGTCGATGATGACCATGTCGAACGGCCGGAAGTCAGGAGCCTGGAAGTGCTGCTTCTTGCCAGCCTCGTTGCACGTCATCCCCACGACGTTGGCGTGCCGGACGTAGAGCGATTGAAGCTGGTCGCGGTCCGAATCCGAAGCCTGACCCAGTCGCTCTCGCCACTCGTGTTGGACCTCGTGCCATTGCTTGCGTCGCAAGAGGTGGGGCGCTGCCGCTTGTTGGGCCGTCCGCACCTGCTGGGCCGCGGCCTCGAAGGCCGTGGATGATGGCACCGGCGGGGGAGGGTCCATCGCGGGGTGCAGGGCGCGCCAGGCTTCACTCCAGCGCTCGCGCGCCGCATCAACCTCCTGCTGACGTGCGCGTTGGTCATCCCGCAGCCCCTTGGATTCCGCTTGGAGATGCCCGCGCGCGACCTCGGCCGTCCGCAGCGCACGCACCGCCTCCTCCGCGCGTGCCACGGCTTCACCGCTCCGCGTGCCAAGGACCGACGACAGCGTCCGCCGTGCCTGCTGGCTCCGCGCGCAGGCCGCCTCGGTGTGGGCGATGAGACGCTCGAGCGCATCGAGCTGCTGCAGCAGCTGGACGTTCGGCCGGAGCGCATCGGTCAGGTGTTGTACGCAGAGGGGAATCGGGGCCCCCCAGCAGCGGAGGGCGAGCAGGTCGAGTTGCTTCGTGAACCCGGCCCATTCCTCTCCCTGGAGCTGCTTGATCCTCCGATTCAATGCGGGGAGCTGGAGGGTCTCTGCCTCGTCCTCGGACCGGGCGAGCCGATCTCGTTGAGCTCGCAGGGCCGTCAGCTCGTCCTGGGCAGCTCCAGGAACGCCCTCTTCACAAAGCCGCCGCCCTTCCGCCATCAGGCGCCGCAGTGGCTCCAGCGTTCCATCGCGACTCCCGACAGCGTCCAGAAGCTGCAGTCCTCCCCGCGTCCTGACCGGATCCTCCGGTGAAAGGTCGGCGCGCACTTCACGCACGAGCTCGTCGAGCTCCGGAAGTGAGAAGGTCTCCGGGACGGTGGGAGGGCCCCCACTTCCATCTGCCCAGGCCTGGAGGGACCGCAGCAGCTCCGCATGGTGATGGGTGGCGTCCCGCTGTTCCTGCGCCCTCTGCACCTGGCGGTAGGCCGCGCCCTGGCTGTGTCTCGCCTCGGTGAGCCGCTCTTCCAGCCGCGTCCATGCCGCATGGGAGGCCTCATGGTCCTTCAAGGAATGGCGGAGCTGTTCCAATCCCTGACGGGTACGAACTTGCGCGGACTCAAGCCGGTCGGTTTCATCGATCCGCTCCGTGCAGGCTTCGGCGATGGTGGCGAACCAACGGTCCACCACGTGTTCGGCCAGGAAGTCCTTGAAGTCCTCGTCGACCTTGTCGGCATTCCCCAGGCGCAGGCGACGGATGTTCGGGCGATCCGCGAGCCGGCTGAGTGCATTGTCCACCGCGAGGTTGGTCTGGGAGGCCACGAGGACGCGACCTCCCTCGGCGGTCACCCGCAGGCACAGCTCCGCGATGACCGTGGTCTTGCCCGTTCCCGGCGGCCCCTGGATGAGACAGAGGTCCGGTGCGGCCAGGGCCTTTGTCACGGCCTCCACCTGTCCCTGGTTCAGCGCTCGGGTCCCGGGCAGGGCGACCCATTCAGGAGCAGGAGCCGTGGGCACGCTCGCGCTCGTGGCGGTGAAGAGGAAGTCCGCGAGCCGGGGACAGAAGCCCTGGCTGTTCTGGAGCCGTTGGATGGCCTGTCGCTGATTGAGAAGCGGCGCGAGGTCCCCTCCGAGGGAGGAAACGAGAACCCCTTGCTCGGGGATCAGTCCTTCCTTTTGTTGGAGGCGCTCCGCGACGTCTTCATCCAGCAGAAGGATGAGCTGACCTTGCGGTGCATTGTCCTTCCGTACGCCTTCCCAGCGCTGGAGCGCAGGCGTGTTGTACGTGGAAAGGGGGCCGACCTTCTCCACCTCTCCCAACGCCACTGCGTCGGCACTGCGCCGGCGCGACTTCCTGGCGGGGTCAACGACACCGGTGTCCTCCTTCTCCTCCGGTGGAGTCGCGCCGAGCTCCTGGCCGACGAGGCCCCGAGGGCCTGGAACCGGGCCCTTGATGAAGAAGACCAACCGGTGGGTGTCCACCCAGGACCATGCCAGGTAGGGCACCTTGATCTGCTGCTCCTTGACGAGCTTCTCCTTCCATTGAAGGTACTCACGCCAGAGCTCAAGCCGGCGGCGTGTCTTCTCGCGATGAAAGGGCATCTGCCCGAGCGCCTTCAGATCCTCGGCTTGCATCCACTGCTCCTGGGGGTTCCAGAGCATGGGTGCGGTGAAGACCTGTTCGTGGCCTCGTGGAAGCACGTGTGGCGTTACTTCGAAGCGTGTCACCACGAGTCGGCCCTGACGGCGGCAGACCTCCATGCCAAGCGTCTGATGCGCGGAGGCATGGCTTGAAGCAAGGGGGCCCCAACTCACGGGGCGCAGCAGCCAATTGTGGGGCTGGCGGTCGTCGCCAATGTTGGAGGCGATGAGGGTGGCGGGGACTCCGTTGGGCCACACCCGCTGAAGGAACCGGGACAGCAGGGAGCCTTCTCCGTGGTTCAGGCCCAGCGCCTCCTGGTGCCGCTGGAGGAAGTCGTTCGCTGCCGCGGACTTTTCGGACGCGGCCTCATCGAACTCAAGGCAGAAGCGTGTGAAGGCGCGTGGCGAGGTCGTGTCCTGGCCTGACGCTGCGCCCGTTGAAGCAACCTCCAAGTCGTGAGTGCGAAACAGGAAGTCGTCCATGAGTGCCATGCGTCCCCCTCGCGAGGATGTGATTCTGGCCGCAAAGCCTCATCGCCAGGCAAGCCCTCGCTGGAGTTCATGCAATGGTTTCCCTGGGGCCGATTCGACGCCCCAGAGTCATTTCGGAATGGCTGAGGGTTCTTCGAGCCCCTCCTGCTTCTTCCCGGTGGGGAGGTTCCAGGTCCACTTGTTGTTGGCCACATCCAGCTTCAGCACGCGCAGCGAGTCGGGCGGGTTCGTCGCCCACACGGTGCCGTCGGAGGAGACGGAGAGGGTGCTGACGGTGCCGGCCTTCTTCTCCCAGGCCAGTCCGTTCCACTTCCAGGGGAAGCCCCCTGTATCCAGCCCTCAGACGGCGTTGGCGCTGCCCACCGAGACCTGCTTCAGCGTGGCGCCCACGGGCCCCGCCACCAGCACCAGCACCAGCTCCCAGCGCGGCGTCACGGGCGGCGCGACCGGCGGGAACAGGTCGCTCCACTTCACGGTGAGCTTCGCGTCCGACTGACCGGCGAGGATCACGTTCCTGCCAGTGGGGTCCACGGCAATGGCATACACGTAGCGCGCGCCCGGCTTCTCCCACTGCGCGACGACCTTGCCCGCCGCGTCGTAGGCCACGATGCCCATGGAGACGCGGTTGTCCCCATAGCTGAAGGCCCAGTAGGTGTAGCCGCCCCATTGGATCACGGGTCAGGTGGGGGACGCGGCCCCCGTGCCGGGCCCCGGCGTGCACGTCACCTTCGTCCCCGCGGGAATGGCGGGCGGCGCATTCGACGGGACCTGCGCGGCCGTGGGCGTCAGCTGCGCTTCGGCGCGCGGTGCGGCCACCAGCACCAGCAAGCCCAGCGCGAGCGCCGCGACGCTCAGGGGTTTCGATTAGGTCTTCATGTGCTTCAGGTCCTCTTCCGGTAGGGGGTCTGCTTCATGACGCGGACCGCCCAAGAGCACGCCGCATGCCAGCGACCGTGCGCCGTCATACCAAGTATAATGGGGGATAATTGATTACCTGGAACCGTTGCTGATACGCCCGGTGTGCCTCTCCCCTCGAAAGGTGCACCCATGCAGCGTCGTTCCCGAACCGTCTCCCGTCGCCTGTTCTCCCCATGGCTCGCCGCTTCGGCCTTCGCCCTCGGCTGTGGGCCCGTCGCTGATGAGCCCGCCGCTCCACCCGTCGCGCCCGAAGCGGTGGCGCAGCCGCTGGCCGTGGGCGGCTTCGCGGAGATGCACCACCACATGTTCGCCGAGGAGGCCTTTGGCGGCGGCTGGTTCCATGGCGGTCACACCGGCACGCTCGCGAGCTGTGACGGCGGGGAGCCGGAGAGCGACCATGCCCGTGTCCGCATGGACCTGCGCGACATGCTCAACCTCTGTCCCAACTCGGGCAGCGTGAACCTGAGCGGCGTGCCCGTCCTGTCGGACATCTTCGGCGTCGGCGGCGCGGTGGCCTCGGAGGTCATCGGCCAGGCGGAGGGCACCGAGGGCGACACCGGCCTGCACCTGGGCCGCAAGGACGTGCCCACGCAGTGGCCCCGCTGGGACACCATCGCGCATCAGCAGGCGTGGGAGGGCTGGCTCCAGCAGGCGAAGCAGGGCGGCATGTCCCTGGTGATGGTGTCGCTCGTCAGCAACGAGTTCCTCTGCAAGGCGCTGCCGTACCAGAACCTCAAGCGGCCCTGCGACGAGATGACGGACGTGGACGTGCAGCTCCAGATGGCCCGCGACTTCGACGCGCGCACGGACTGGGCGGAGATCGCGCTGTCGCCCGCGCACGCCCGGCAGATCATCGCCGCCGGCAAGCTCGCCATGGTGCTGTCCATTGAATCGTCCAAGCTGTTCGGCTCCAAGGACTGGCGCGCGGAGCTCAACCGCGTCCACTCGCTGGGCGTGCGCTCGCTGCAGCCCGTGCACCAGCTGGACAACCGCTTCGGTGGCGCGGCGCCGCACAACGCCATCTTCCAGGTCGCCCAGTTCCTGGAGAACTGCCACATCGACACCGACTGCGGCATCACCGGCCCCGGCTTCACGCTCGGCTTCGACGTGGACGCGAACTGCCGCAACACCAAGGGCCTCACCGCGGACGGCAAGGCGCTGGTCCAGGAGATGATGGGCAAGGGGATGCTCATCGACATGGCCCATATGTCCGAGAAGAGCGTGCAGGACGCGTTCGCCGTGTCGCAGGCGAACACCTACTACCCGCTGTTCATCTCCCACGGCCACTTCCGCGAGGTGATGAACCCGGACCTCGCCGCCAACGAGAAGACGACGCCCTCCTGGGTGGTGCGCTACGTGCGCCAGACGGGCGGCATGTTCGGCCTGCGCACCGCGCATGACGAGACGCGCGCCTACACCCGCACGACCGTGGCCAACACCTGCCAGGGCTCCACGCGCTCGCTCGCGCAGGCGTACGAGTTCGGCCGCCAGGGCCTCAAGGTCAACATGGGCTTCGGCGCGGACCTGAACGGCTTCATCCAGCAGACGCGGCCGCGCTTCGGTGACTTCGGCGCCTGCTCCGCCGGCTTCCGCGCGGAGGCCGACACCCAGCGCGAGCAGCAGCGCGTGTCCGGGCCCGCGCGCCTGGGCACCGACTTCGACATCTACGGCCTCGCGCACGTGGGCCTGCTGCCGGACGTGGTGCGCGACCTGAAGCAGCTCGGCGTCAACACCACCGGCCTGGAGGGCTCCGCGGAGAACTTCATCCGGATGTGGGAGCGCGCGAACACCGCCCGCTCCGGCATGGCGGACGCGGCGGCGGACATCGACACCGGAGGGGTCGCGGCCTACGTCCCCAAGTCCACCCGTGAAGCGGCCTACCCGCAGATCTGCGGCAAGGCGTACGCGCCCGCCACGAAGTTCGTCTCCGAGACCTGCCGCTTCGACCAGGAGTGCCGCAGCGGCTCGTGCAACGCGCTCGACGACTGCGGCGACATCCCGGGCAGCTGCATCTGCACCACCGACACGCACTGCGCCACCGGCCAGTTCTGCGGCTGGGGGCTCAACTCCGGCAAGTGCGTGGACAAGCGGGCCCGGGGCTCCATCTGCTCCACCGGCCGCGAGTGCCAGTCGGGCAAGTGCTCCTGGTTGATGTGCACCTGATGCGGTGACGCGGAGGGGTGTCCTCCAGCCCACCCGGGCCCTCCCTCGAAGGCACGTTCGTGGCTCCGGGGGCATGACCATCCTTGCCCCCCTCCTTCGACCCCGCGTCGAAGGGGGGGAACAGGGGTGGAGAGATGAAGAGCGGCGGCTTCAGCGCATGGGGCCTCATCACGGCGCTCCTCGTGGTGGCGGGCTGTGGTGGGTTCCACGAGTCCAGCACCGAAGGCGGGGAGGAGGTCCCGGGCTCCGACCCGAAGTCCTCCGAGGGGCGGCAGCACGGCTCCAGCGGTGAAACCCGGGTCGTGCTTCAATCCCTTGGCTTCGACGACGAGAGCCCCTCCGCCGTCGCTGTCGACCGCGAGCGGAACATCGTCGTGCTCGCGAGCTTCCGGAACGTGGCCGACTTCGGCACCGGGCCGCTGATCGCCCCAAGCCCCGAGGCGTTCAACCTGGCCCTCGTGAAGTACCGCTGGGATGGCACGGCCCTGTGGGCGAGGGCCTTCGGCACGGCCCCGGGCATCACTGGAGACGTCTACGCCCGCTCGCTGGCGGTGGACCGCGACGGCGGCATCGTCTTCGCGGGCCGGAACCTGAACCCCATCGACTTTGGCGGCGGGCCCATCTCCGCGGGGGGCTTCCTGGTGAAGCTGGACGCCGGGGGACAGCACGTCTGGTCGCGGCCACTCCACGTCGACCCCAACCTCTTCGACAGCGCGCTGGCCATCGACGGATCCGGGCACATCGCCCTGGCGGGCAGCTTTGAAGGGGTCCTCGACTTCGGCACGGGTCCGCTCTCCTCGGCGAGCTGGCCGGATGGGGGGCCGGCCAGCAGCGCGTTCCTCGCCCGGTTTGATTCGCGAGGCCGGACGCGCTGGGTCTACGTGAATCCCACCCCGAGCGAGGGCCTGGGCCTGGCCCTGGAGGACGACGGAGATCTCCTCCTGTCGGGCTGGGAGGCCGTGGGGCCGCGCCTCTTCGGCACGCCCATGGTCCTCAAGTTCAATCCACCGGGCAGGCAGCTGTGGGCGCGGCGCCTGACGGGCGCACAGGGGTTCGCGCGCGAGGTGGCGGTGCAGGGCGGCACCGTCGTGGCGCTCGGCCACTTCTCGCATCCGTTCCGGTTCGCGGGCCGGTGGGTGAAGCCCCGGGGCGCGGGGATGTTCCTCGCCGCGTTCTCCAACGGGGACGGCGACGACCGCTGGGCGAGGAGCCACGACGCCGACGGCCGGGGCCTCTCCATGAACGACAACGGCGTGTTCGTGACGGGCGCGTACGAGGACGGCGCCAGCCTGGGGCAGGGACCGCTCGAAGGCGATCCGGGCTCGCCGTACAACGTCTTCGCCGCCCGGTACGACCGCCTCACGGGCAGGCCGCGGTGGACGCGAGGGGGCATCGCCACGGGCATCGCCGAGGTGGCGGACCTCGCCACGACGCCGTCCGGGCAGAGCGTCGTCGTCGGCTCGTTCCGCGAGGGCACGGTCGACTTCGGCACCGGCCCGCTCGTGCCTGAAAGCCGCGATCTGTTCCTCTTCACGCTGACCCGGTGAGGGGCCTGGGCCCGTCCATGGGCGTCGGCGGTCCAGCCCGGTCCGCGCGCCGCCAGGGCGAGCGCAGCGATCGCTTGAACCGGCCTCCCACGCTTCCGCGCTCGCGACGGACGGGCAGGGCGCGGGGCGCTCCACCGCCCGGGCCGCGACGCCAGGGCTCGCGGTGCCTACCTGGAAGAGACATGCACGACCCACGCGACTGGCGCCAGCGGTACGCCGACAAGGTGGTCACGGCCGAGGAGGCGGCGGAGCCGGTGACGCGGGTGCGGGCCCTGGTGGAGGAGGGCCGCGCGGACTTCATGCACGAGAGCGGCCTGTCCATCCGCACCCACCGCGAGGGGAGCGTTCTCCACCTGGAGCCGCGCTTCGCCACGGAATGAGTGACGGGACGCTGAAGCCCACCGAGGTGCACATCCAGGCCGAGTCCCTGACGCGCTTCGCCCCGGTGCTGGGCGAAGCGCGTTGGAGCGCGCTCCAGGCGCACGGGGAGCAGGCCCGCGCCCGGATGGCGGGCCGCACGTTCTGGAACGTGAACTCCACGGCGCGGGGCGGAGGCGTGGCGGAGATGCTGCCCCGGCTGCTCGCCTACGCGCGCGGTGCCGGCGTGGACGCACGCTGGCTGGTGCTGGAGGGCACGCCCGACTTCTTCCACGTCACCAAGCGGTTGCACCACGCCCTGCATGGCTCGCGCGGCGACGGCTCCGCGCTGGGCGGAAGCGAGCGCGCGCTCTACGACGAGGTGCTCCGCGACAACGCGGAGGAGCTGCTCGTCCTGGTGCGCCCGGGGGACGTGGTGCTGCTGCATGATCCGCAGACCGCGGGCCTGGCGCCGGCGCTCGCCGCGGTGGGCGCCCTCGTGGTGTGGCGCTGCCACGTGGGCTGTGACACCCCCAACGCGGAGGTGGAGCGGGCCTGGGAGTTCCTCGCGCCGGGGCTCGCCGCCGCGCGGCTCACCGTCTTCAGCCGGGCGGCCTACGTGCCACCCCAGTGCGCGGACCGCGCCATCATCATCCAGCCCTCCATCGACATCTTCGCGGTGAAGAACCAGCCCATGGCGCCGGAGATCTCTCGCGCCATCCTCGCCCATACGGGGCTTCTGCTGTCGGAGCCCGACGCTCCCGAGCCCCTCTTCACCCGGGCAGACGGCGTGCCCGCCCGGGTGTCGCGCCGGGCGGACATCGTCGGGCTGGGCGCCGCGTCCGCGCCCGACACGCCGCTGGTGGTGCAGGTGTCGCGTTGGGATCCGCTGAAGGATCCCGCGGGCGTGCTGCGGGGGTTCGCGCGGCTGGCGCGCGACCATCCGGGCCTGCGCGCGGACCTGGTCCTGGCGGGACCGTCGGTGGCGTCCGTCGCGGACGATCCGGAGGCCGCGACCACCCTCAACGGGGTCATCAAGGTCTGGCGGGAGCAAACGCACGCCCTGCGCCAGCGCGTCCACCTGGTGTGCCTGCCCATGGCGGACCGGGAGGAGAACGCGGCCATCGTCAACGCGCTCCAGCGCCACGCGACGGTGGTGGTGCAGAAGAGCCTCCAGGAGGGCTTCGGGCTCACCGTCACCGAGGCCATGTGGAAGTCGCGCCCCGTGGTCGCGAGCGCGGTGGGCGGCATCCAGGACCAGGTCGTCTCCGGGGTGAATGGCCTGCTCGTGAGCGTCCCCGGCGACGTGGCGGAGTTCGCGGACGCGGTGCGCTCGCTGCTGGAGGACCCCGTGCTGGCGGAGCGCCTGGGGGCCCAGGCCCACCAGGACGCGCTCGCCCACTTCACCGGCGCCCGCCACCTCACCGCCTTCGTGCACCTGCTCGAAGCGCTGGATGCGCGCACGGTCACCCGCTGAGTGCGCCCCCGGGGGCGGTCCGCCGGTAGAAGACCTTCTTCGCCTGCTCCACGGCCACGACGTAGAGGCCGGTGATGACGACGACACCTGCCAGCAGCATGCCCGGAGGCCGCACGAACCCGAGCGCTCCGGCGAACGGGAGGAAGGGCAGCAGGAACGTGAGCGCGGTGATGGCGCAGGTGGAGACGAGCAGGAGCGTGCCGGGCCGGCTGCGGTAGAAGGGCCGTCGCGTGCGCACCACCAGCGCGACCACCAGCTCCGTCAGGAGCGATTCGATGAACCAACCCGTGCGGAACAGCGCCGGGCCCGCGTGGAACAGCAGCAGGAGCGCTCCGAAGGTGAGGAAGTCGAAGACGGCGCTCAGCAGCCCGAAGGCCACCATGAAGCGCGCGAGGAAGCGCATGCTCCAGCGCTGGGGCGTGTCCACCAGCTCTGGATCCACGCTGTCTCCCGCGAGCCCCACGGCCGGGATGTCGGACAGGAAGTTGTTGAGGAGGATCTGCCCCGCCAGCAGCGGGAGGAAGGGCAGCAGCAGCGTGGCCGCCGCCATGCTGAGCATGTTGCCCAGGTTCGCGCTCGTCGTGGTCAGGATGTACTTGAGCGTGTTGGCGAACGTCCTGCGCCCCTCCTCGATGCCGCGCCGGACGACGTCCAGGTGCTGCTCCAGGAGGACGAAGTCCGCGGCCTCGCGGGCCACGTCCGCGGCGTGCTGCACGGAGAGGCTCGCGTCGGCCGCGTGCATGGCCGGCGCGTCGTTCACCCCGTCCCCGAGGAAGCCCACCACGTGCCCCTGCTTCTTCAGCGCCAGGATGATGCGCTCCTTCTGCGTCGGATCCACCTCCACGAAGAGCTCCACCCGTTCGGCCTGGTGCCACAGCGCTTCGTCGCTCACCTCCTGCAGCTGGCGGCCCGTGAGCACGCGCTCCGTGCCCAGGCCCACCTGCCGGGCCACGTGCTCCGCGACCCGCTGGCTGTCGCCGGTGATGAGCTTGAGGGCCACGCCCATGCGCGACAGTTCGAGGATGGCCTCGCGGGCTCCCTCCTTCGGCCGGTCGAGGAAGGCGAGGAACCCCTCGAACGTCAACGCGTGCTCGTCCTCCCGCGCGTAGCCGTCCCGGACCTCGATGGGCCGGGTGGCCAGCGCCAGGATGCGGATGCCCTGCTGGCCCCAGGCGTCCACGCGGCGCTGGAGCTCCGCCCGGAGCGGCGCGTCCAGCGGGGCGCCTCCCGCCACGCGGGTGCACGTCTCCACGACCCGCGTGAACGCCCCCTTCATGACGAGCCGCGCGACGTCGCCCTGGCGCACGATGACGGAGAGGCGCTTGCGCACGAAGTCGTAGGGGATCTCGCCCAGCTTCGCGGTGGGGGGAGCCCCGGTCCGGCGTGCCTGGAGGAGGGCTTCATCGAGCGGGTTCGACTGGCCCGTCTGGTAGGTGGCGTTGAGGACCGCCAGGTCCAGGACGTCCCCGGACCGCTCGCCGGAAGCGTCATAGGCCCCTTCCAGACTGACGACGCCCTCCGTCAGGGTCCCCGTCTTGTCGGTGCACAGGATGTCCATGCTGCCCAGGTTCTCGATGGCGCTGAGCCTGCGCACCAGGACGCCCCGCGCGGCCATCGCCTGGGAGCCGGCGGAGAGGTTCACGTTGAGGATGGCGGGCAGCAACTCCGGGCTCAGCCCCACCGCGAGCGCCAGGGAGAACAGGAGCGTCTCCACCGGTGGCCGCTCCAGCAGGGTGTTGGCGCCGATGACCACCAGCACCATCACCCCCATGGTGGTGAGCAGCACATAGCCGAAGTGCCGGATGCCCCGGTCGAACTCCGTCTCCGGTGCGCGCAGGGTGAGGCGCCGGGCGATGTCACCGAAGGACGTGTCCCGTCCGGTCGCCACCACCAGGCACATCCCGCTGCCGTTGCGCACGGAGGTGCCCCGGAAGACGCAGTTGTCGCGCTCGATGAGCGAGGCGTCGGGCGCGGCCACCCCGGGCCGCTTCTCCACCGGGAAGCTCTCTCCGGTCAGCACCGCCTGGCTGACGAACAGGTCCTTCGCTTCGAGCACCCGTGCGTCCGCGGGCACCGTGCTCCCCGCGGACAGGAGCACGAGGTCGCCCGGGACGACGTGGGGGAGGGGCAGGGTGGCCACGCCGCCCTCACGCAGCACCCTCACGCCGGTGACGACGCGCTCCCGCAGCCGCGCGATGGTGACCTGCGCCTTGTACTCACGGGAGTAGCCCAGCAGCACGCTGCCCAGGACGATGGCCAGCACGATGGCCGCGTCGGTCCAGTTGCCCGTGAGCGCGGAGATGACCGCCGCGATGATGAGCAGGAGGACCAGCGGGCTCTTGACCTGCCGCCAGAGGACGCGCAGGCGCGAGGGCCGCTGGGAGGCTTCCAGTTCGTTCGGGCCGTGGGACTCCAGCCGCCGTGCGGCTTCGGCTTCCGCGAGCCCGTCCGGCGTCGTGCGCAAGGCGTCGAACAGCGCCTGGGCCGGGCGACTCCAATACCGTTCCGGCGTCCGGACCCGCTCCGTGCCCTGACGTCGCCGACGCCCGAACGGGAGCCCGCCTACGGCGCGGACGGGCGCGTCGGTGGACACCGTCGCTCCTCCGCGCGCGCCGCCCCCTCCCTCATGCTCCATGCTCCAGAGGCAGGCCCTGGCCCCGCGCCCGTGCCCGCGCCAGCAGGTCCACCACGTCCGCGTCGGGGACCTGGGGGAAGTCGACGTACGCCTGCCCCACGGCCTCCAGATCCGGCATGGGAAGGACGCACACCAGGTCCTCCACCAGCGGCTGGAGCTCCTCGAGGACGTCATCCCCGGCCAACGGCACGGCGAGGACGATGCGGCCGGGACGCCGGGACCGGAGCGACTGGAGGGCCGCCCGCACGGTGCCTCCCGTCGCGATGCCGTCGTCCACGAGGATGACCGTCCTGCCCTGGAGCTCGGGTGGCGCGGCCCCGCCCCGGAAGCGGGCCACGCGCTCCTTCACCTCGGCGGCCTTGCGCAGGACGATCCTCCGCGCGACGGGCTCCGCGACGCCCACGCGCCGCATCAGGTCCCGGTCGAGGTAGGCGATGCCTCCTTCCGCCACCGCGCCCAGGCCCAGCTCCTCGTGGTGCGGCGTGCCCACCTTGCGCACCACCCAGACGTCCAGCGGAGCGCCCAGCGCCTCCGCGACCTCGGACGCCACGGGGACGCCTCCCCGTGGCAGGCCCAGGACGATGGTGTCCTCTCCCGTATACCCGCGCGCGAGCAGCAACCGGGCGAGCCGCCGGCCCGCGTCGATACGGTCCTCGAAGTACATGGTGCCCCTCCCGGAGTCTCCCCTCGAACGATGGGGCGCGCGCGTGCCATGTGCCATGGACATGGACCCGCATCGCGGACCTCCCTGGCGACTGGCACTGCAATGCGTGGGATGCCCCCGGCATCCCGGCAAGGGCCACCAGCCGGGCGCGCCTTCCGTTCGCCCGCACCGCCCGGGGGCGTTCGCATTGCCGGTCGCGGCGCGGGACTCCAAGTTCTTCACGGTCCCCGCTCATGCGAATCTCCGTGCCCGTCAGCCGCCTGACTTGTCCCGTGGCCGCGGTGAGAGGCCTGGATGCGGCCGAGGTCGCCCGCCAACGCGCGCGCTACGGCCGCAACGACGTGACCGACAGGCCGCGCCGCTCCGCGCTCCAGACGGTGCGCGAGAGCCTGCGCGACCCGATGCTCTGGTTCCTCGTGGGCACGGGCGCGCTCTACTTCTCGCTGGGCGAGCGCTCCGAGGGGTGGGTGATGGTGCTGGCCATCGCCCCGCTGCTGGGCATGGACGCCTTCCTGCACCGTCGCACGCAGGTCTCCACCGAAGGCCTGCGCACCCGCCTGGCCGCGCGCGCCACGGTGCTGCGTGAAGGGCGCGAGGAGGACGTGCCCGCCGAGGACGTGGTGGTGGGGGACCTGGCGCGCGTGGAGGCAGGCAGCCACTTTCCGGCGGATGGCCTGGTGGTGCGCGGCGAGGGCCTGCAGACGGAGGAGTCCTCGCTCACCGGCGAATCGCTGCCCGTGCGCAAGCGGCCCCTGGCACGCCTCCCTCCCGGAGCGGAGCCGCCGGTGGAGGGCGCGCATTGGGGCCTCGCGGGGACCCGGCTCCTCACCGGGACGGCCTGGGTGCGCATCGTCTACACGGGCCCGGACACGCGCTATGGGAGCATCGTCCGCTCGGCGGCGGGGGACTCGCGGGCGCGCACGCCCCTCCAGGTCGCGGTGGCCCACCTGGTGGCGGTGCTGGTGAGCGTGGCCGCCCTCCTGTGCGCCGTCCTCGCCTTCGTGCGCTGGCGCCAGGGCTTCGGGTGGATGGACGCGCTCCTGAGCGCGGCGACGCTGGGCGTGGCGGCCCTGCCGGAGGAGTTCCCGCTGGCGCTCACGTTCTTCCTGGGCGCGGGGGTGTACCGCCTGGCGCGGAGGCAGGCCCTGGTGCGGCGTGCCGTCTCCGTGGAGAACATCGGCCGCGTCACCTGCATCTGCTCGGACAAGACGGGCACGCTGACGGAAGGCCGGCTCCGGGTGGCGCGCGTGCTGCCCGCGGCGGAGGCCTCCCCGGCCCAGGTGCTGCGCGCCGCGGCGCTGGCGTCGCGGGAGGAGGGGAGGGATCCGCTGGACGCGGCGCTGCTCGAAGCGGCCGCCGGGGCCTCGGCGCTCCCCACCGGGATGACGCCCGAGGCCACCTTCCCCTTCACCGAGGAGCGCCAGCGCGAGACGGCGGTGGTGCGCGACGGGCCCGGGGGGCTCTTGGTCGTCGTGAAGGGCGCGCCGGAGCGGGTGCTGGACCTGTGCACGCTGGAGCCCGCCGCGCGCACGGAGTGGGCGCACCGCGTGGAGGCGCTCGCGCGCGAGGGGAGCAAGGTCATCGCGTGCGCGAGCCAGGGCCTGGAGGCCGCGTCCTGGCGGGGCGGGGAGCCGCAGCGGGGCTTCCACTTCCTGGGGCTCGTGGGGTGCGAGGACCCGGTGCGCCCGGGCGTGGCGGAGGCGGTGCGCGAGTGCCGCGACGCGGGCCTGCGCACGGTGATGGTGACGGGCGACCACCCGGAGACGGCGCGCGCGGTGGCCAGGCGGTTGGGGCTGGGCGGGGAGCAACCCCGGGTGCTCACGGGCGATGCGCTGGAGGCGCGGCTGGAGGACACAGGGAGGGTGCCGCCCGTGGACGTGGTGGCCCGCGCGGTGCCGGCGCAGAAGTACGCGCTGGTGAAGGCGCTGCGAAGGGAGGGCGAGGTGGTGGCCGCCACGGGCGACGGGGTGAACGACGTCCCGGCGCTCCAGGCCGCCGACGTGGGCATCGCCATGGGGGAGCGGGGGACCCGGAGCGCTCGCGAGGCGGCCTCCATCGTGCTGCTGGACGACGACTTCGGCACGCTGGTGCGGGCCATCGCGGAGGGCCGGCAGCTCTTCCGCAACCTGCGACGCTGCTTCCTCTACCTGCTGCTCATCCACCTGCCGCTGGTGAGCACCGCGGCGCTGCTGCCGCTGGCGGGCTATCCGCTGCTGTACCTGCCCATCCACATCGTGTGGCTGGAGTTGATCATCCACCCCACCGCGATGCTTGCCTTCCAGGAGGCCGCGCGGCCGGGCCGGCTGTCGCCCCTGCACGGACGGGGACCCGCGCGCTTCTTCTCCCGGGGGGAGTGGGCCACGCTCGCGCTGG
>NZ_RAWA01000179.1 GCF_003611675.1 Corallococcus sp. CA053C | reverse complement strand
TGCCGGTATCCCCGCGCGAAGTCCCTCACCCCGCTCACCGTGGCGCTCGTGCTCGCGCTCACCGCCTGCGGGCCCGACCTGGCGCAGGAGGGGACGTGGGGGCAGGGCGCCGCGGCGGCGCTCACCTCCACGGCGACCCTGTCCTCGGTGCGAGACAACCACACGGCGACGTTGCTGCCGGACGGCCGGGTGCTCGTGGTGGGAGGACTTGTCTCCGGCAGCAATGCCCTCGTCAGCGCGGAGCTGTATGAGCCGGCCACCGGCACCTGGTCCGTGACCGGCTCGCTGGCTCAAGGCCGCTTCAACCATGCGGCGACGCTGCTTCCCGACGGCCGGGTGCTCGTGACGGGAGGCCGGGGGAGCGGTGAGGTCGGCGCCCTCGCCAGCGCGGAGCTGTATGACCCGGCCACGGGGACGTGGTCCACCACGGGCGCGCTCTCGGTGGCCCGCTACTTCCACTCGGTGACGCTGCTGAACAACGGCAAGGTGCTGGTGGCAGGGGGCCTGGGCGTCGGCGTCACGGGGTCCAACATCCTCGCCAGCGCGGAGCTGTATGATCCGGCCACCGGCACGTGGGCGACCACCGGCTCAATGCCAAACATCCGCTACAGCCACCAGGTGACGGCGCTGCTCAATGGCAAGGCGCTCCTCGTGGGTGGACGTGCCGCGGCCGGCGCCTACTACTCCTCGTGCCTGCTCTACAATCCGGCGACCGGTACCTGGGCGACGACGGGCGCGCTCCCCGTGTACCGCGCCTATGCCGGACAGACGCTGCTGCCCGATGGCCGCGTGCTCGTGACCGGGGGAAGCAACGCGAACGTCAGCCTCGCCACGGCCGTGGCGTACAACCCGGCCACGGGCACCTGGGCCGCCACCGCGGCGATGGCGGAGGGTCGTTCCTTCCACTCCGCGACCCTGCTGCCCCAGGGCTCGGTGCTCCTCGCGGGCGGAAGCCAGACGGTCCAGGTGTATGACCCCGCGACCGGTTCCTCCACGGTGGGGCGTCTCACGCAGTCCCGCTCCAACCACACGGCGACGACGCTGCCCGATGGCCGGGTGCTCGTGGTGGGCGGCACCGGCACCAACGGCTTCGCGCTCGCGACCTCCGAGGTGTTCGACCCGACCACGGGCGCGTGGGCGCCGACTCCGACCCTGGCCGAGGCCCGCCAGCTCCACACCGCGACGCCGCTGGACGACGGCCGGGTGCTCGTCGTGGGCGGAGAGAACGGCACGAGCCTCCCGTACCTCGCGAGCGCCGAGCTGTACTGACCCGCGGGCCGTGCAGGGGCGTCGCCTCGCGGATCATCACCGGTATCCTGGCCAGCGCCTACCCGAAGAACTCGACGCTGCCAGGCTACGCGGAGTGGATCCAAGGGGTGCGCCGCCCGCCTGGCGCGAGCGTCAGGCCGACCCGCTGCGCATGTTTATGTTTCCTTCCTCGGGCAGACCGACCCGGAACGCCGGAGGGAGGTGGCCGGAATGAAGGGTGACATGAGTGCAGGGCCGGCGGCATGCGAGGGCCCTGCTCACTCGCGGGCCACGCCCGCCTCCCGCCCTTCGCCGGTCGAGCTGCTGCTCCAGGTGGGGGTGAGCCTCCGTGCCGCGCTGGTCGTGGACAGCCAGGGGCGGATTGTCTGGATGGACCCGGTGCTGGCCGGCGCCGCCGGGTGGCAGAGCGGCCCTCCCGTCGGCCGCTCCGCGGAGGAGGTGCTCGGCGGCCTGCCCTGGCTCCGGCACGCGCTCGACGAGGCCCTCACCGGCACGGATGGGCTGTCTGAATACGGCGGGCAGGAGCAGCGGCTGAGCGCGGTGGTGGTGCCCGTCTTCGACGATGACGGGACGCAGCTCGGCGCCTGTGCCCGCCTCCGGAAGTCCGAGCTGCCCAGACCGGAGGCCGCGAGGGAGCCGCAGGCGCCCTGCGCGGGCGCCGCCGAGGAGCGCAAGGCGCGAGAGCACCTGGAGCACCAGACCTCGCTGCTGCGCGCCACGTTCGACTCGATCACCGACGGCGTCATCGTCGTGGACCTGGCCCGGCGAATCACCGCCTTCAACAAGCGTTTCCAGGAGATGTGGGGCCTCACGGACGCGATGATGGAGGAGCGGGACGCGGAGAAGGCGCTCGCGAGCGTGGAGCCATGGGTGGTGGCCCCCGAGCGGTTCATCGCCTTCATCCGCCAGGCCTTCGAGCCCTCCTTCGCGTACCGCAGCACCATCGTCGAGCTCAGCGACGGCCGGGTGTTCGAGTGCAGGTCCATTCCGCAGCTGCTGGGCGACGCCATCATCGGCCGCATCTGGAGCTACCGGGACGTGACGGCCGAGCGCCAGGCCCTGGCGGAGCAGGGGCGACTGCTCGCCGCCGAGCACGAGGCGCGTGAGCGGCTGGAGGAGTCCTTCGCCGTGCTCGACACCTTCCTCACTCACGCGCCCGTCGCCCTGGGCTTCATGGGGCGGGACCTGCGCTGCCTGCGCATCAACGACGCACTGGCCGCGCTCCACGGCCGGCGCCGCGAGGAGGAGCTTGGCAGGACGGTGTGGGAGATGACGCCCGATCTGGCGCCCATGGTCGAGCCCCTGATGCAGCACGTCCTGGACGAGGGAACCCCCATCATCGGCCTCAACCTAACGGGAGAGGTGCCCGCCACCCCGGGCGAGCAGCGGCACTGGAACGTCAGCTACTACCCCGTGCGGACGGCAAGCGGGACCATCCTGGGCGTGGGGGCGGTGGTGGCCGAAGTCACGGAGGAGTACCGCGCCCGGGCCGAGCGCGACCGCCTGCTGCGCGAGGCCGAGGAGGCCATCCGCATCCGGGACGACTTCATGTCCATCGCCGCCCACGAACTGAAGACGCCGCTGACCCCCCTCAAGCTGCATCTCCAGATGCTGAAGGGCCAGGCGGACGCCGGGCACGTCGTGGCCCCGCGCCACGTGGACAAGGCGCTCGCCCAGCTCGCGCGGCTGTCGGTGCTCGTCAATGATCTGCTCGATACCTCGCGAATCCAGGCTGGGAAGCTGGAGCTCACGACGGAGCCCTTCCCGCTGCGGGAGCTCATCCGCGAGGTCCTCTCGGACTTCCGCGGCACGAGCGTCCTCCACTCACTCCGGTTCGAGGCGCCCGACGAGCCGCTCGTCATCAGGGGAGACCGCGCCCGGCTTGCGCAGGTGTTGACGAACCTGGTGGAGAACGCCTTCAAGTACAGCCCCACCGGCGGCACGGTCCGCGTCACGGCGCGGCGCATGGGGACGCAGGCGTGCGTCTCCGTGAGGGACGAGGGCATCGGCATTCCGGAGGAGGAGCAGGCGCAGCTCTTCGAGCGCTTCTTCCGCGCGAGGAACTCGCCCATCTCCGGCTTCGGAGGCCTGGGGCTGGGGCTCTACATCTGCCGCGACATCATCGAGCGCCACGGCGGCCGCATCTGGGTGGAGAGCGAAGTGGAGCACGGTGCGACGTTCCACTTCGCCCTGCCGTGCCTGTGACGACCGAAGGCACGGCGTCAGCCGGCCACGGGGGCGGGCGCTGCCGCAGCGGTGTTGCTCGAGGATGTCCTCTGGGCAGGCGGCAGGGAAGTGGCAGGTCAGGTTCGCGTTGAAGCCTTCATCGGTGTCGCCGAACTGGGTCAGCACCCGTCCCACTACTGTTCCGTCCAGCAGGTGCATGGCTTCCTCCCTCGCATGGAGCCGATGCTGAAGATGTTCAAGGGGTGCCGTTGAGAGGCAGGATCATGCCGGGCCTGGTTCCGTCGTGATGAAGTCTTGATGCCTCAAACTCTTTGGGCCCTCCTCATCCGCGGCCATCGCTTGCCCAGCCCCTCGCAGTGCCGCTTGAATCTCCTGCGCCGCCATCCTGGCGGTGTAGCTCCCTCGCGCTCGCAGCACCTTCGCCAGATCGTCTTGCAGCGTCAGCGCGGACATATGCCGCTCTGCCGGGTTGCGCCGCAGCAGCTTGCGGAAGACAGCCCGCGTGGGCTCTGAAAGCGTTTGTGTTGCCGCTTCTACATCGGCCGGGGAGAAGGTGGCCGCACGCAATATCGTTTCCTCCGGATCGACCCCGCCCCATGCGTTCCTCATCCGTGCGATGGCACTGCGCAGCGGCTCCGTTTCCCCCTCCGGGACCAGCACCCATAAATCCTTGCTCAGCAGGTTGTAGGCACTGAGTAGGTGTTTGCCGGTGGCGAACTCCAGCAGCACCATTCCCAGCGTGAACAAGTCAGAGCGCGCGTCCTCGGGCTGGCCCAGCAATGCCTCCGGAGAAGCCCAGAAGACTTCGCCCCGGGTGCCGGGACGACGCGTGGTGCGCTGGCCGGGAAGTCGCGCGGACGCCACGCCAAAGTCCGTCAATTTGACCTGTCCATCGAAGGTGACCCGGATGCGTGTCGGGTCAATCGCCCGGTGGACGATTTTCAGCGGATCCCCCTGCGCGCTCCGGCAGGTATGCGCGTGCGCCAGGGCCCCCGCAATCCTGGCCCCGACATACCGCATGAAGGATTCGGGGCCGTAGCCGCCCCGCGCTGCCGCGACTCCAAGGAGGGTATTCAGCGAGAAGCCGAGGACAGCTTCCGTGATGACAAACAGGGTGCCCTTGGTTTTGTGCGCGCCATGGACGCAGGCGATGTTCGGGTGTCGGAGGAAGGCGGCCAACTGGGTCTCTTCCTCCAATCGCTTGCGTGCCTCCTTCCACACAGCCGTGGAGTCAGACAGCGGCAGCGCTTTGAGGATGACCCGGCGAACCACCTTGTCCTTGACGCGCTGGAGGGCCGACAGGACGCGCTCGCCATGGTGGCCGGGCCCCAGGTCTTCCAGCATTTCGTAAGTGGCACCCTTGAACGAAAAGAGCACCAGTCCTTCGGGAAACAGGGAAGTACCAGTGTACGACACAGGGCCATCTCCTTGTGGGCGCGCGGGAGCGGACGCCGCGCCCGAAGGAAAAACTACCGGCAGGTAGGCCCGAAAGAGAAGGACGCCAGGGGTTGAAGTCTCGGCGTTTTTGCAACACCGTGGCTGAAGCCATTGAGGGTGGTTTTCAGGCGTCTTCCTGTAACGCGCCTTTGCGTTCCGCCCTCAAGGCTCCTGCCCCATGATGAAGATCGCCCCGTCTCTTGGACGCACGAGCACGGCACCGGGCTTGGATCCGGGCAGCTTGTGCAAGCCCCCATTGAGCGAGAGTGACAGGCAGACATCGAATTCCTCGCCATTGGGCAGACGGGTCCGCGTGTAGCGGCCCACCACCGTCGCCCCTTCCGTCCACACCCGGCCGTAGAGCCGCGAGCCCTTGGGAAAATCGCCGATTTCTTCCGTGGTTTCGGATTCGAGCTTCCCATCGCCCAGCAGGGTAAAGCACTCAGCGAAATCGTCGCCCCCCCACACGCGCCCTGCGGCTTTGCATTTGTCGGGCGATTCTTTGTCGTTCGAACGAAAGTGGGGCTGCTTCACGTCAACGAGGATGCCGACCCCCGAAGGGTGTTCACCGAGGTGAAGCCTCATCCTCATGTTTTCCCCTGCCATCGCGGGGCAACGCTCCTGCGTGGGCTGTACCTGCTGCGCGGGACAGCCCAACAGCGCGGCGGCCAACGCCCCCGCCTCCGCGCACTTCTTGAGGAATCCACGGCTGAAAGCGGGCGCGGATTTCATGGGCGGCTTCGCGACCGGCGGATTCGAGGACGGATTCGTGGGGGCAGGCACAGAGGGACTTTCCTTCACGGCGGGGGGCACCTCGGACGGGGACGGTACTGCACTGGCGGGCTGCGCGGGCGGTGAAGGGAGCGACTGGAGGGGCTGCGCACGCGGGCCGCTGAACGACTCCGGCACGGCCGGGATGGGCGGCGCTTCGCGTGACGGGGCTTCGCGCAGCAAGGCGAAGGCGAAGGCGCCGAGCACGACTGCGGCCACGGCCCACGCCAGCACGCGCCTCCGTGTCTTCGCTGAAGGGTGGCCCGTGGCTTCCAGGGCAACGGCGCCCGTGTCCGGAGGCGCCTGCACGGGGGCCAGCCACTCCGCGCCCTCCTGCGCGCCCAGCGCTTCCAGTGCCTCCCGCATGGAGGTCAGCGAGGGAAGCCGCTTCTCGAAGTCGCGCGCCATCCACTTTTCCACCCACTCGCTCAACGCCTCGGGGACACGCGGGTTGGCGGTGCGTGCGGGCGGGGGCGCCCACATGGGGCTGTTCACGTCGATGCGGGGCGCCTTGCGCGCCTCCCATCCGCCGCGCGCGGGCTCCGCGTCGGTCAGCGCGTCATAGAGGCACACCGCCAGCGAGTAGAGGTCATCCTCTGGCGGGAAGGGGTAACGCGCGTCGGGGTTGTTCTGGTTCTGCTTGAAGAAGCGCGCCGCTTCCGGAGAGCGGTAGCGATTGGTGCCTGGGGGCAGGGGCGCGTCCGTCAACTCCAGCGCTCCCGAGTATTCCCCCGCGCCCAGGTCGATGAGGACGGGCTCGCCGTCCACCTTGCGCACCATGATGTTGGAGAGCGAGAGGTCCCGGTGGCGCACCCTCCGGCCGTGCATGTGCTCCAGGGCATGGGCCAGCTTCGCGAAGAGGCGTACCACTTGCTGGAAGGTGGGCCGCGCGTCCTGGAGCCAGTGCGCCAGCGTCCAGCCGTCCACGTACTCCAGCACCAGGTACCCGCGTCCCTGCGGCGTGCGCGCCCAGCCCTGCACCTTGGCGATATGGGGGTGGTCCACGTGAACGAGGCACACCAGTTCGCGCAGCAGGCGTTCATCCGTCTTTCCCGGATCCGCGCTGTGCTGCCGGTGCTTGGAGAGCTTGAGGGCCACGGGCTTGCCGTCCTTCACGCCCCGGTAGACGTCGCCATAGGCGCCTCCGCCCTTCCACTCGCGGACGCGGTAGGCCCCCAGGCGGGAGCCGGGCTTGAGGTAGCTGAAGACTTCCGCCGTCGTCATGGTCCGTTCTTCTCCTGCGCTGGAGTCCCGTCCTCAAGCACCACGCCCGCAATGGACAGGGGCCGGGAGCCTTCCGCCGCCTCCTGTATCACCAACCGGAAGTCTTCCCCGGGCGGTCCGGACTCCCGCTGCTTCCAATCAAACTCCACCGCCACGCGGCCCGCGCCATTGGGAGGCAGCGCGTCCGGCGCCATGGCCACCGTGCGCGCCTCCACGCGGCGGCCGGTGGACGGATTCTCCAGCCAGGCCTTGCCCGGTCTCCAGGGAGGGCCGGAGTTGTTCGACACCTCCACGAAGAGAACCACCCACGCCTTCGCCTTGAATCGGTGGACGGACGCTACCTCCAGGCCCGTTGTGGCACTGGGGGGCACCTTGCTGAGTTTCTTGACCTGGACGCCGGAGCCCTCTTCCACCTGCCCCGAGAGAATCCACCCGGAGGGGCCCGTGGCTGTGCCGCGCTCGCGCTGCGCGGTGAGTGCTGCCTCACATGCGGAGCAGCGGGCCTCCAACGCGGCCAGCCGGGCCTGCATCAACTCCGGCGCGCTGGTGTCGCGGAACACCAGGACTTGCGCGTCCACCACGTCCGCTGCCGTGGTGAGCTTGAAGACGGGCGCCGTCAGGATGGGTTCGTTGAGAAGCGGCACGCGCAGCGGCACCGCTTCGCTCAATTCCTCCAGCGCCCGGAGGGTGACGGAGCGGTCTCCGACGCTCAGGATCTCCACGGGGGCCTTGTCGCCCAGCTTCACGGCCTGCGCGTTGATCGGCGTGTCGAATGTCAACGTGGTGGGAATGCGGGTGGAGACGCGCACTCCCTCGGCTTTCGAGGTAAGTGCAACGGTCCGCATCCGTAACCTGGGAAGGGCAGAGTCCTCCGCTGCCGCTGCCCACGCCGTGAAGGACAAGAGCACCACCAAGAGCCCGGGGAGTCGTGGCAAGGGGCGAAACCTCATGCGTTGACCCTAACAGACCCATTTCCCCCGAGCGTCTTGCGTTGGGAAAGGCTTCCAATGCCAGTCCCTGCTGAAGGTGCCTGCCGCCGAGCGCCGCCTTGCAGGTCTTCGTTTAGCGGTGGATTTGCCCCACCTGCCTCCACACCTCACGCAGGCGAACACGTCGAAGTCGAACGTCCTCCTGCGTGCGACGCGGATCCCGACGCTCGCTTCCAGTCAGATGGGGATCCCTCCGCGGGCGCCGCTTGCGGGCTGGCTACAGCGAAGCCGTGATCCCGGCGAGGATGAGGTCGATGCCGGCGAGGAACTCGGCGCGGTCGTCGTGCTCGCGCAGTTGGGCAGCGACGTTCCGCGTGAACGGATACTCGCGGGCGTCGAGCTCCTTCCACTGGGCTGACACCGTCTCTAGAAAGTCAGCGCGGTCCACGGGCGGATCAAGCAGGCGGCCATTCGCGGCGTTCTGGACGCTCACGCCGATGATGTAGCTCACCAGCGCCGACGCCGACGTGAACCGGGCGCCGCCTGGAACCCCCATCGCTTGGACCTGGCGCCCGATGCGCTCGAAGATCTGCAGCATCGCGGTCCGCCACGGAGGGCGAGAGAGCTGCGCGCCCACCCACGGATGCGCATCGATCGCCTCGAACACGCCGACGGCGATCCCGCGGATCGCTTCGTGCGGCGTGGGGAAGGCGAGGACTTCGCCCAACGCGCGGGCGACGACGGCGTCACTGGCGGCGACGAGCAGCTCGCTCTTGTTCGCGATGTGCCAATAGATCGCACCGGGTCCAGTCGCCAGCCGCGTGGCCAGCGCGCGGAAGGTCAACCCATTCTCGCCCTCGTCGTCGAGCAGCTCGATCGCCGCTTCGACGATCCGCTCGCGTGAGAGCGCATCCTCACGTCGTTCCGACCCGCGCGTTGCCTTTGCCATGGCTCCATCTTGACAGGTCTGGAACAGCGTTCCAATATGGTAAATGGAACGGTGTTCCAGAATCCGCCAGCGGCGTCGCCGAGCGGTCTCCCAATCGAAAGGAAGCACGATGACTCCCATCACGATCATTGGCGCCGGCCTCGGCGGGCTGACGCTCGCTCGCGTCCTGCACGTCCATGGCATCGCCGCCACGGTCTACGAGGCCGAGGCGTCCGCGGAGGCGCGCACGCAGGGCGGAATGCTCGACATCCATGACCACAACGGACAGCTCGCGCTGAAGGCGGCCGGGCTGTTCGACGAGTTCCGCCGAATCATCCATGAAGGCGCCGAGGCGACGCGGGTGCTCGACTCGCACGGCACGGTCCTTTTCGACGAGCCCGACGACGGCAGCGGCCGTCGCCCCGAGGTGCATCGCGGCGAGCTGCGGCGCATCCTGCTCGACTCGCTGCCCGAGGGAACCGTCCAATGGGGGCGCAAGGTCACCCACGTCCAGCCGCTCGGCGACGGGCGTCATGAAGTGACCTTCGCGGACGGGTCGACGGTCACGACGAGCCTCCTGGTCGGCGCGGACGGCGCATGGTCGAGGATCCGGCCGCTGCTGTCTGACGCGAAGCCCGAGTACGTCGGCATCTCGTTCATCGAGACCTACCTGTTCAACGCAGACGCACGCCACCCGGCCAGCGCGAAGGCCGTCGGAGGCGGGGCCATGCTTGCCCTCGCGCCCGGCAAGGGCATCCAGGCCCACCGCGAAACCAACGGCGTCCTGCACACCTACGTCGCGCTCACCAGGCCGCGGGAGTGGATCGCGGGCATCGACTTCGCCAACGTGAAGGTGGCGAAGGCTCGAGTCGCGGCGGAGTTCGACGGCTGGGCGCCAGCGCTCACCGCGCTGATCACCGACGGCGAGACAGACCTGGTCCCCCGCATGCTCCATACGCTCCCGGCGGGCCATCGGTGGGAGCGCGTGCCCGGTGTGACGCTTCTCGGCGACGCCGCGCATTTGATGCCGCCGTCCGGTGAGGGCGCCAACCTCGCGATGTACGACGGCGCCGAGCTCGGCAAGGCCATTGCCGCGCACCGCGGCGACCTCGAAGCCGCGCTCGCCGAGTACGAGGAACCCATGTTCGCCCGGAGCGCCGACGAAGCCGCCGAGGCCGCGAGCCTCCTCCAGCACTGCTTCGGCGCCAACGCTCCGCACGGGCTGATCGACTTCTTCACCGGCTCGGGATCGACCGCGGAGCAAGGTCGTCCTGCCAACGACAGCGGACCGGTAGTTCCAGGGTAGGCTCTCGCCCCATGAGCTCGCAGCGGAGACCACCCGAGATCAGTCTGGAGCGGAGTGGACCGCTCACGGGCGAAGACACCCCCGACGCTCCATCACGGGCTTCCCGGCTGGCGGGCTGGCTGACCTGGTCCCATTGTGACTGAGCAATCCCAAACTCATATTCCTTGTTTCACCTTCGCTGGCTTCACGGAGCGACTCGGGGGCAGGGCAGCCGGACGCGAACGGGGCGCGCGCTGGAGTCCTTGCGCTTCGTGCCGAGCTGTCCTTCGGTGCCGCGGCCCCAGCACCAGGCGGAGCCTTCGGTGGTGATGGCGCAGGTGAAAGCGTCTCCGGCGGTCAGCGCGACGACCTGACCTGTCAGCCCCGACACTCGCACGGGGGACGCTTGCGCACGAAGTTCGGAGCCCCCGCTCTGGCCTTCCGTGTTCTCGCCCCAGCAGAAGACCTTCCCCGCACCTCCTCCGCCCGTGCGCACGCAGGTGTGACGGAAGCCAAACACCACCTCCTCGACAGGGTGGTCCAGCGCCTTCATCTCCACCGGCACCCTGGCGAGCGATGGGGAAGGCGCCTCCATCAGCAGATCTCCGAAGCACCAGAGCGAGCCATCCTTCTTCCAGGCGCACGTCTTCTGGTAGCCCGCTGCCACGCGCACCACCTCGCTCATTCCGGGGATGGGGGCGGGCACGGAACGGGAGTGGGCCTCTCCCAGTCCCAGGGCGCCGTATTCGCTGCGCCCCCAGCACCACAAGGAGCCGTCGCGCAGGGCCGCGCACGCGTGGCTCGTCCCCGCGGCGACGGAGACCACCTCCAGCGGGAGCTTGGAGACCCGGGTCGGCCCCGGGTGGGGTGTGTCATCTCCCGTGCCGAGCTGGCCGCTCTCGTTGGCCCCCCAGCACCACAACGCCCCATCCCGCCGAAGTGCACAGGTGAAACCGCCGCCCCTGGCCACCTGGACGACCCCCGGAGCGGACTCCTCCCAGCGGGTCGCGAAGAGCCCCTCGGGAGTGGGTGGGGGCGGCCCGAGCAGGCTCCAGCACGCCAGGGAACCCCCGGTCACCCGGGCGCACTGCGCTCCCTCCAGCTCCGTGGCGCCCTCCAGGCGCTGGACGCGCACGGGATGTCCGCCCGGCTCCCCGTAGGCTGCTTCGGAGGAGTCCAGGTTGCCGCCCGCGCAGTACCCCGCGCCGGTGGAGGTCCTCACGCACGCGATGTCGTGCTCCATGCCCAGCTCGACGGCGCTTCCCGCCAGCAGCGGCAGCGGTGAAGGCCCCCGCGTGTCCTGGTCGTTCTCCTCGGTGCCGTGAGCTCCAGGCGGGTTGGCACCCCAGCACCAGGGCGTGCCGTCGCGAAGGAGCGCACAGGCCGAACTGCCTCCCGCGGCGATCCGGGACACGCAGCGCCCTCCCCGCACGGGCTCTTTCGTGGGGGGCAGACCCAGGCGGTGCTTCAGGTGTCCACTCCGCAGGCGAGGACCTCCGGAGCCGCCCACGAACTCCCCCCACAGCTCCACCTGTCGCGGTGTTTCCAGGAGGGTCCACAGCTCCGCGTCCCCATCGTTCTCCGTCGGCTTCCTGACGACATGCTTCAGGGAGAATCGCTCGCGGAGCGTCTCACCGGGCGCGAGGTTCACCGGCCCATGAGGGTGGACATTGGCGACATCGGCTTGATCGCCGATGGGGTAGCTGAAGACGCGCCCGTTGGCGGTTCGCAGATGGAGCAGGGTGAAGGACGTCCAGCGCACGGTGCCGCAGGCCTGGGCGGGGAGCTGTTGGGGGGCGGAGGTCGTGTTGTGCGCCAGGATCTCGAGCTCCAGCTCGGTGGGCAGCGGCCCGCTGCTCGGGACGATGGCCAGGCCGAGCCGTACTCCCTTCACCGGGTTCCCCCACGCCACTTCCTCCGCCAGCGCGGGGCTGGCGATCAGCATGATCAGGGTCGCCAGCAGGCAGCTCACGCAGGCTCTCGGCACGGATATCCTCACCGGCAAGATGAACGGACGGGTGGGCCCCCAGGATCTATTGCCCGCGCATCGACTCGATGCGAGGCGTAGGCTCCTGGACGCTCATCCCGAGCGTGTGTCTGTTCTCTCCCTGGGACCCGGTCATGAGACGCAGGTGGACTCCCGCGGGTATCGCCACGCTGGCCGTGCTCGTCCAGGGTGTGGGCTTGTCGGGCTGCTGCCCGGGGCCGCGGCAGTACGGTGCGGGGCTTCAAGCCTTCGCGAAGGCGCGCGTGGACAATCGCATCCTCGCGGTCCTCCGCCTGGATCGAACGTTGATTGCCTTTCCTCCCGCACAGGATGAAGGGACGCGAGTCGACAGTGGGGGTGTGTCGGTCATCGAGACTTCGCTGGAGGTGGAGTTCCCAACCGGGCAGGAGCGTCAGGAGGGGCTGCGCGTGGCCGGGCTCATGATCCGGGACGGTGAGGGGTGGGTGGTGAGCCGGCAGTCGTTCGGGCAGGAGCAGGTCGTGCGGGCACAGACCCTGCGCTCCCGGCTTGAACTCAAGGGGCAGGAGGGCAAGCCGTTGCCGCCGGGCGAATACACGGTGGAAGCCCTCCTCTTCAGCGAGCCGGAAGGAGCGCCGACCGTGGTCCAGGCCCGGTTCCGGCTCGCGTCCTGTGCGTTCTACTGAAACTCGGCCGGGGGCGGGTGGCCAGCCCCGGGGAACAGGTGCCTCTCAGGAGCCGGACTCCATGTCAGACCAGTATTATATGACATCCAGGTGAATCGGTTCCGTGGGGAATGGCGTGTCCCCGCGGGCCCTGCTCACGCCCCTCGTCATTCGAACTGGAGCCATCCCATGCCGAAGACCTCTTCCCCCTCCCTGCGTCCGCTGCGTGGCGCGCTGGCGGGCCTGGCCCTGGTGGCCCTGGCCCCCGCCGCCGGAGCGACTCCACGGGCCCTGGCACCGCGCGCCGCCGTGGTGAAGCACACCGGGCACGAACTGGCCGCGGGCACTCCCGTGGAGCGCCTGGTGGTGAAGTTCCACGAGGGCAGCCGCGTTCGCCTGCGTGACAATGCCCTGGTGGCCCTCGTCTCCGAGCGCTCCTCCTCCGAACGCAGTCTGTTCTTCGGCCGCGGGATGTCCGAAGCCCGGCTCACGGAGGACCTGCGCTCCGTGGAGGCGCTGCTGGACCGCGCGCCGCGGATCCGGGGCCCGCAGCGCTTGCTCCAGGAAGACGAGGCCACGCTGGAGGCGCGCAAGACCTCCGGTGAGGCGCTGAGCGGTGAGCAACTGGCGGACCTCAACCTGTACTTCCAGGTGCCGCTGCTGCCGGGCACCACTTCCGAGCGCGTGGCGGACGTCGTCGCCGCGCTCAACGCGCTGGACACCGTGGAGGTGGCCTACGCCGAACCTCCTGTCGAGGACGCCGCGGTGAACACGGGCCTGGACGCGGCGCTGCGGGGCGTGCTGGCCGCCGCCGACCTCCCGCCCACCACGCCGCTGTACACGGCCAACCAGGGCTACCTCAACGTGGCCCCGGGCGGCATCGATGCGAACTACGCGTGGACGGTGGCCGGCGGCACCGGCACGGGCGTGCGAATCATTGACGTGGAGACGGGCTGGAACCGGTCGCACGAGGACATGCCCACCCTCGTCTATGTGGGCGCCGCGGGGACTGTCAGCGACCACGGCACCGCCGTGCTGGGAGAGCTGGTCGCGGCGAACAACGCCTACGGAATGAAGGGCATCGCCCACGGGGCCCAGATGGGCGTCGAATCCCATACGCCGCAGGGCCTGACGAGTGCCCTCTCCAAGGCCGTCACCGCGGCGGGCCCGGGTGGCATCGTGCTCGTCGAGGTCCACCGCCAGGGCCCCAATGACGGCACGGCGTGCACGTGCAACACCAGCCAGTGCCACTACATCGCCGTGGAGTACTGGCAAGCCGAATACGACATCATCCGCAACGCCACCGCCAACGGCGTCATCGTCGTGGAGGCGGCCGGCAACGGCAGCGCCAACCTGGATGCCGCTGCCTACGCGGGGCTCTTCAACCGCGCCACGCGCGACTCGGGCGCCATCATCGTCGGCGCGAGCACGGCCACCACGCGCGCGCCCATGTGCTGGACCAACTTCGGCGGCCGCGTGGACGTCCACGGTTGGGGTGAGCGCGTGGCCTCGATGGGCTACGGCGACCTGTTCGGCTCCACCTATGGCGTCAACCAGTACTACACGGCCACCTTCAGCGGCACCTCCAGCGCCTCGCCCATCGTCACGGGCGCGGCCGCCAGCGCGCAGGGGGTGGCGCGCGCCAATGGCCGCCTCCTGACCTCCGTGCAGATGCGCGGCCTGCTGCGCGACAACGGCACCGCCCAGGCCGCGGACACCCGGCAGATTGGCCCCCTGCCCGACCTGCGCAAGATGCTGCCCAAGGTCATCTCCGGCAACTACTGACAGCAGGCTTCAGCAGGACCAGGCCCCCGCTCGCCGCAGGCCGAAAATGAGCCTGTGGCGAGCGCCACGCGGGCATGGAAGGCCACCGAACCGCCTGCGGGGGACAAGGCGGAGACAGGGTTGTTCCCGCGCCCGCTCTGCTGCACCCGCAGGGGTCAGTGCCCTCCAGTCCTTGAAGGCTCGATGGAGCCAAACTCGGAACCAGATCGAGGAACCGGGCGAATGGGCATTCAATCTCCTAAGCCCGTAGCAAGCCTGCAACCAATCCGCGTTGTTGTTTCGGCGACGCTTCATCATCAGACTTGAATTCAGTGGGGTCCGCTGAAACACACAATCGGGGTATGAAGATGCTAAACGTGTTGAAGGTAGCCTGTGCCGTGGCCGCCATCTCCGCAGCGGCGCCGACAGTGGCGCTCGCGAGCGCTCAGGCGGGACCACCCACTGGGGTGCGTTGCAGAGGGAACAACTCAGACGACATCATGGTCAGGGTGGGCCCGCTCTGCGTAGACAAGTACGAAGCTTCCGTCTGGTCCAACCCCAACGGCACGGGCACTGAGTACGCCAATGGGTCTCCCCGCTATCCCACAACCTTCCCTGTGAATGGCAACTGGACGGTCAAGTTGTATGCCATGTCCAAGCAGAACGCGGGTCCGGCCGTGTTCCTGACCTGGTTTCAGGCCCAACAGGCGTGTGCGCTGTCCGGGAAGAGGCTGCTGACGAACGCCGAATGGCAGATGGCCGCCGCCGGGACGCCGGACCCCGGTCTCGCCGGCGACGGCGTGACGACCTGTAACACAAACACGTCAGGTCCGCGTCCCGCGGGGACCTCGCCCAACTGCGTCTCCAATTGGGGCGTCAACGACATGGTCGGGAACGTTCAGGAGTGGGTTGCGGACTGGATTCAGGGACCTGGGCGCAGCCCCGGCTCCAGCGGCATCACCAACAACTGGAGCCCGGGGGTACAGGCCGAAGCGACGCCGACCTACGGGAAGGATTCGATCGTGGGGCTCAATGAGGCCTACCACGGGGAATCGCCACAGCTCGGAGGGGTGGGGGACGACAGCAACACCGATGGTCTTCCGGCAGGCATCGCCCGTGGCGGCATCTGGACGTCCCGTGAAGGCGGCGGGGTCTTCGCGCTGTTCGCGGAGCACACCCCCTCGTCCCTGAACAACGCCACCGGCTTCCGATGCGCTCGCTAGCGTGACCGGCGAGCCAGGCACCAGTGCGCGCCTGCCCGCTTCCAACAGTTTCAAGACAATCCTGGGAGCACGCTCCTGGAGCTCCTGGAAGGCCTCGCGCGAGGGGGCCAGCTCCCCGCTGAGCGTTCCGCTGTGCTCCGGACCCTTGCTCCGTGTCAGGCTCCTCCCGTGATGAACCTGCGCCAGGATCCGGTGGCTTCGTTGTCCGCGTTGTCCTCCGTGCTCGATCTCGCCAACGGGCTGGAAGGGGAGAAGAGCCTGCTGACCGGCCTGTTCGCGCTGGAGCTGGCCCTGGACGGCGGCCTGTCCCGGGTCGGCGCCCGGGCCGCCTTCTACGTGGGCCTGCTGCGCCACCTGGGCTGCACCGCCTACGCCGCCGAGGAGTCGCGGCTGGGCAACGACGTGCACCTGCGCCGCAACCTGCTGCGCGGGGACGCGGGCCGTCCCCAGCATGTCGCGCGCTCGGTCCTGGACGCCAACTCCAGCCTGCCCCGCCGCGCCGCCGGACTGGCGCGCCTGCTGACGTCCTCGCGGCGGCTGCGCTCGGAGTGGTTCGCGGAGGCGTGTGGCGCGGCGCGGCTGCTCGCCTCCGGCCTGGGGCTGGACGCGCGGGTGCTCCAGGGGCTCGATGAGGTGTACGAGCGCTGGGACGGCGCGGGCGGCCCGCGACGGCTGGGCGGCACGGACCTGCTCGAAGTCGGCCGCGTCGCGCAGGCGGCGCATGTGGCCGTCGTCTTCTTCGTCGGCTCGGGACAGGCCGTGGCGCAGGAAGCCCTGGCGCTGCAAGCCGGGACGACGCTGGACCCGGCGTGGGCGAAGCGGGCCCTGGCCGCGACCGCCTCGCTCCAGACCTTGTCGGATGCGCGCATCGAGGCGGCGGAGGCGTGCCTGCTCGAAGCGCCACCCATCCTTGACGCCGCCGCGCTGGCGACGACCTTCGGGGACTTCGCGGACCTGCAGAGCCCCTTCACCCGCGGACACTCACGGCGCGTGGCGGAGGCGTGCGCCCGCGCCGCGCCCCGCCTGGGCCTGGACGCGGCGGAGCAGGCCACGCTCCAACTCGCGGCGTACCTGCATGACCTGGGACACGTGACCCTGCCCACCGGCCTGTGGCTGCAACCCGCCTGGTCCCCCTCGGACCGGGAGACGTCCCGGGCCCATGCCCACGCCACCGAGCAGCTGCTCACCGCCACGCCCATGCTGCGGGATGCGGCGCGGCTCGCGGGCGCGCATCACGAGCGATTGGATGGTGGAGGCTATCCCCGGGGCCTCGCGCCCTCGGGCCTGTCCCGCGCCGCGCGACTGCTCGCGGTGGCCGACGTCTGGGTCGCGCTCCAGGAGGAGCGGCCCCACCGTCCCGCGCGGGCCGTGGCCCTGGCGAAGCAGGTCCTGGAAGCGGAGGTGAAGGCGGGCCGGCTGGATGCGGATTGCGTCGCGGTGGTGGCCGGGACGAAGGACCTCCGGCGCGCCCTTGAGCCAGGCCCCACGTCCGCGCTGACGCCTCGTGAGGTGGACGTGCTGCGCCTCTTGGCGGGCGGAGCGACGAACAAGGAGATCGCCGGGAAGCTCGGGGTGTCGGACCGCACGGTGCAGCACCACACCATCCACATCTACGAAAAGCTGGGCGTGAGCACCCGCGCGGGCGCCTCCCTGGTGGCCGCGCGCGCAGGCATCGTGTGATCCGCCATCTGGCCGATGTGGGCCTGCACACCGCATGGTGCATTGGGCCGCATGAACAAGCCCTTCCCCGTCGTCCCCGTCCTCGGCGCCCTCGCCGCGCTCGTCCTGTTGCAGGGTTGCGCCGCCGCGACCGCGTGCCGGACCCGGCCCTCCACGTCCCCCGGCTTCGAACGGACCGCCTCCGACGGCATGTGCCTGAGCAGCGTCAGGTGGGAGCCGCCCCAGCCGCCCGTGCGCGGCGTGGTGGTCCTCATCCACGGCCTGCGGGACTACTCCGACCGCTACGGCCGGCTCGCGCAAGCGCTCCAGGCCCAGGGCTTCGCCGTCGTCGCGCAGGACCACCGTGGCCACGGCCATTCCGGCGGTGACCGCCAGCGCATGGAGTCGATGCAGCAACTCGTGGAGGACGTGGACGGCGTCGTCCAGGAGGCCCGCGCGCGACACCCGGGCGTGCCGGTGGTTGTCTTTGGCCACAGCATGGGCGGGCTCGTCGCCACGCACTACGTGCTCCAGCACGCCTCCGAGGTCTCCGGGCTTATCCTGAGCGGCGCGGGCATCGTGCTGCCGCCGGGGGTGTCTGGCTTCGACACGCGCCTGGCGAAGATCTTCGGCACGATCCTCCCGGGACTGCCCGCGCAGGACCTGGACAGCCAGATGTTCCTGCACGACGGTCCGGAGAAGGAGCAATTCCTCGCTGATCCGCTCATCACCCACGAGAAGCTGCCCGCGCGCTCCGCCAAGGCGCTCATCGCTGGCATTGAAACGCTGGATGGGAAGTTCCAGGACCTGAAGCTCCCACTGCTGGTGGTGCATGGCGGCGAGGACGTCATCACTTCCATCGATGGCAGCCGGGCCCTGGTGGCGCAGGCCACGAGCCCCGACAAGCGACTCATCATCTACGAGGGCCAGCGCCATGACCTCGCGCACGAGCCCGATGCGGCGAAGGTCGTCGGAGACATCGTGGGCTGGGTGGAAGCCCACGTCCCTTCTTCGAGAAGCGCAAGCGGCGTCAGTGACGGCGGAGGCGGGTGAGCAGCGCCTCGTAGCCGGCGTAGGACAGCGGCAGGAGCAGGGCGAAGAAGAGGGTGACCTGGGGC
>NZ_RAWA01000178.1 GCF_003611675.1 Corallococcus sp. CA053C | reverse complement strand
GGCCAGGTCCACCGCGCCTTCGACTCCACGCTCGAGCGCGCGGTGGCGGTGAAGTTCCTGCGCGGCGACGACCCGCGCGAGACCGAGCGGCTCGTCCTCGAGGCGCGGCTGCAGGCGCGAGTGGAGCATGAGAACGTGGTCCGTGTGCACGCGGTCGGCTCGCTGGAGGGCCGCGCGTGCCTCGTGCTCCAGCTCGTCGAGGGCAAGACGCTCGCGGACCTCGCCGCGGGCCTCACGCTCGCCACCCGGGTGGAGCTGGTGCGCCAGGCGGCCCTCGGGCTCGACGCCGCCCATCGCCAGGGGCTCGTGCACCGCGACGTGAAGCCCGACAACGTGCTGGTGGAGGAAGGGCCGGGCGTGCCGCTGGCGAGGCTCGGTGACTTCGGCCTCGCCCGCGGCGAGGAGGGCGGGCTCACCCACTCCGGCTTTCCGGCGGGCACGCTCGAGTACATGGCGCCCGAGCAGCTCGCCAGCGCGGGCCCGGTGGACTTCCGCGCCGACGTCTATGCGCTCGGCGCCACCCTCTACGCGGTGCTCGCCGGGCACCCGCCGTTCCACGGGCTCGCCAAGGCGTCGGGGCGCTCCGAGCCGGCGATCCTGCTCCGCCGCATCCTCGCCGATGAGCCGCCGGCCCTCGGCGCCGCGGTCCCCCGCGAGCTGGCGCTCGTGGCCGCGTGGGCGATGCAGAGGGAACCGGCCGCGCGCTACCCCTCGGCGCTCGCGTTCGCCGAGGACCTCGGCCGCTTCCAGCGCAGCGAGCCGGTGCTGGCGCGGCCGCCGACGCTCGCCTACCGCGCCACGAAGTGGGCGCGGCGCAACCCGGTGGCGGCGCGCGCCGCCGCCGTGGCGGCGGCGGCGGTGGTGCCGGTGGCCGCCAGCGTGTCGTTCTCCGGCAGGGAGGCGCCCAGGTTGGCGGTGCCCAGATAGAACAGCTCCAGGAGCATGCCCACGGACAGGCCGCTGCCCACGTCGCCCAGGAGCGCGCCCATGAACGTGGCGGCGACCAGGGGCCGGGACAGCATGGCCTGCAGGAACGCCTTGCGCTCCACGGCCACCATGCCGCCCCAGAGACACGCGAGCGCCACCTGGGTCCAGCCGACGTTCACCGGCTCACCCGGCCTTCGACCAGCGCTCGGTCAGGTCGGGCAGGTCCACGGACTTCTCCGCGGGCACCGCGCGCGCCTCCACGCGCACGCCCTGCTCGGAGAGCTGCTGGAGGGCCTGCAGCTCGCCCTCCGCCAGGAAGACGGACGGCGACACCTGCCGGCGGCCGGTGCCGAAGTGCACGTTGCCCAGGTTGAGCTGGTCCATCACCAGCCCGTGCTGGAAGGCGAACGGCACCGAAGCGACGTCCCTCAGCAGCACCAGGGTGCGGACGCCGTCCTTGGAGAGGGCGGCGAAGTCCACCTGGGCGAGGGGAAGGATGAGCACCTCGATGGCGCTCTGGACGGCGAGCGCCATGGCGGCGCGAATGAGGGGACTGGAGGCCGCCTCATCATCCGCCACCACGACGCGGGACACCTTGAGGTGGGGAAGCCAGGCCTCGACGACCTGGCCGTGGATGAGGCGGTTGTCGACGCGGACCAGGGTGATCACGGCAGTCTCGAATCGCCGACCCGCGCGGGTCCGTCAAGTTCGCGGCTGCTGCTGGGCCTCGCGAAGCAGGGCGGACGCACAGGTGATGTTGCGCTGGCCGTACGACGCCAGCTGGTTGGCCATGTCCGACAGGTCCATCTGCTCCGAACGGAGCGAGTTGGCCTTCAGCAGCATGGGCAGATTGACGCCGGCCAGGACTTCCAGATTCATCCGCTGACACATCATCAGCGATTCCTTACAGGGCGTACCTCCAAAGAGGTCGGCCATGATGATGACGCCGTCCCCTTCGTCCACGGTCTTCACGGCCAGCTTCATCTTGGCGCGCAGGTCCTCGACAGGGGCCCCCGGCTCGATGTTGCAAGTCGCCACCGCGGGCAGCTTGCCCACGATCTGCTCGGCGGTAGAGACGAGCTCATCCGCGAGACGTCCATGCGATGCGATGACGAGGCCGACCATGATCACCCCTGACCAACCCCCCGGAGATTTTGCGTTCCTACGCCCATCAACGACGTCACGCAACTCCGGCGAAGTTTTCCGCCTGCACCTGGGACCACTACCCCAACCACTTCGACTTGAAGGTAAGGCGACTGCGCTCACCATGCCTGGAATTTCAGGTCCGGGGAAGAGACACGATGTCGTCTGCCGGACGGGGGGACGGGCGCGCTCCCCCCACACCTGAAGAGATGCGCGGCGCCCCGGGACGATGCGTGCCCTCCGGGACGAGGCGACCGTCCCCGCTCGCCGGGTAGGAAGGCGGCCGAGCCCGGTGATACGCCACCCGGGAGCGATGCGGGTCGAAGGGCACTCAGCAGGCTGTAGCAGGGCGGGACCTGTCGCGTCGGGTGCCCTTCAGGGCATGACCAGCCGGGCCCGCTGCTCGGCCGGCCGGATGCGCGCGGTGGCGCCCGCGCCAAAGGTGAGGAAGTCCTCCTCCATGCCGTCGCTGAAGATGACGCCGCCCTGGGGCATCCGCGATTCGAGCACCAGTTCGTCCTTCGCGGTGACGAAGCCGCCGATGATGTCCGCGCTGGAGTGGCGGCTGACGAAGGGCTCGCGCACGACGAAGGCCAGCCGCGCGTCCTCCCACCCGAGCTGCCACGGCTGTCCCGGCACCCCACCCGTCTGCTGCGTGAGGGCGCGCGCCAGGGCGAACACGGAGGACAGCCACCCGCTGGAGCCCGCGCCGGTGGACACCAGCACGCCGCTGGACGACTGCGCCTCTTCCCGGCCGCCGTAGCGCACCTGATAGCGGGCGGAGACGTGCGTGCGCGCGCCGATGAAGAGGTCGTTGAAGGCGAGCAGCCGCTGGCCGTCCCCCAGCCGCGCCTCCGCGAGCTGCACGTGGCGGAAGTTCGCCTTGCCCTCCAGCACGCGCAGCACCGCGCCCCGGGCCTTCGCGGGGAGGAAGGGCAGGAGCACGCCGTCGAAGCGTTCAGGGTCCGGGTTGACGCCCACGAGCGGTTGGGCGCCCACGTACTTGGCCACGTTGGCCACGAGCCCGTCCTGTCCCACCGCCACCACCAGCTCCTTGCCGGTGAAGAGGAAGGTGGGCACGAGCGAGCGGTCCACCTGCTGCACCGGCAGGCCCACGTCCAGCTGCGCGCGAAGGGCGTCCACCGCGCGGCGGTAGGTGTCGTCCTCCGCCTCGAAGCCCGTGAAGTCCTGGCCGGCGCGCTCCACGTAGAACTTCGCCTGCTTCTTCGTGTTGAAGCGCACCACCAGCTCCGACAGCCGCGTCTTGCGGGTGACGAGCACCACCTTCTCGAACATGACGTGCCTCTCCCCGGTTCAGGGCTTCAGCGCTTGGCGTTGGCGTTGGTGTTCGACAGGAGCGAGCGCAGCAGGTCCGGGGACACGTTGAGCTCGCCGATGCGCCCGGCGTTCTCGCCCATCTCGCGGAAGGCCAGGGCGATGTTGAGCGCGGGGTCGCCGCCGTTCACGGACGTGGCCATCAACGTCTTCCAGTCCATGCCCTTCACGGGCGCGAGCGTCTTCTCCAGGGTGTATGCGCGCGCGTCAGCGGCCTGGCGCTCGTTCTCGGCCCAGCGCTCCATAAGGGCCGAGCGCTGTTCTTCCACCGCGATGTCCGCGGACATCTTCGCCTCGCGAATCTGGCGCTGGCGCTCCTCCACCACGAGCTCCGTGGCCAGCTCGCTCTCCTTGATGCGCCGCTCCTGCTCCACGGCCGCGTTGCGGCGGGCGTAGATGGCTTCATCCGCTTCCCGCTGGAGGCCCTCGCGCGCGCCGGCCTCCAGGGCGCGCGCCATCTCCGGCGTGGGCTGGATGGAGAGCACGGAGAAGGCCATCACCTGCACGCCCAGCGCCTTCACGGCTTCGGCCTCCGCGAGCGCGGCCAGCACCTTGGACTCCAGCGCGTCCGAGTGCACCAACACCTCGCGCAGCCCCAGCGACTGCACCACCGCGCGGGCCCGCACCTGCGCGGCCTGCACCAGCCGGTCCGCGAGCTTCTCCGGGTCCTCCGAGCGGTAGCGCCCCGACGGCGTCACCGAGTAGTCCAGGAGTCCCGCCAGCTTGCGCGGCTCCTCGACCCGGTAGGTGAGCTGTCCCTGCAGCGTCACCGGCTGGAAGTCGCGGGTGACTTCATTGAAGGCGAACGGCACGTCCGCGCTCGACAGCGGCACCGACACCAGCGTCGTCGCGGGCTTCCAGTACAGGAAGGACAGGCCCGCTCCCTCGCGGACCACCTCTCCGTCCCGGAACTGCATCACGTACGTGGTCGGCGTCGACTTCATGTATCCGAAGAACATCGGTGCTCCCCCTCATTGCGTCCTGTTCGTGTATTTCTAACACCATCTTGGTGTCGTTCGTACACATTTGCAACACGGAATGTGGAAAGAGGGTTCACGGGTCGGATGCAGGTGGACGTGCGGGCGTGGGCGGCCTTGAATCGGGGGCATGACGCGCAAACTCGGGGAGCAGTTGGTCCTGGACGGGGTGTTGACGCCGGAGCTGTTGTCCCGGGCGCTCGCGCGGCAGCAGGAGACGGGGCAGAAGCTGGGCGAGTGCCTGGTGCGGCTGGGCGTGGACGAGACGCCGGTGTTGCGGCTGCTCGCGCAGGAGTTGAAGACGCGCTTCGTGTCCACGGAGAAGCTGGCGCAGGCGAAGGTGGACGCGGCGCTGGTGGAGCGGGTGCCGGTGCGGCTGGCGGAGGGGTTCGACTTCATGCCGCTGCGCCTGGCACAGGACGTGCTGTACGTGGCCATCTCCGAGCCACAGCGTCAGCGGGCCCTGGAGGAGATCGCGAGGACGGTGGGCGTCGCGCAGGTGTTGCCGTTCGTGGCGCTGCGCAGGTCCATCCGCGCGGCCATCCGCAAGCACTACTACGCGGATCCGCACGCCTTCGAGCACCCGCCGGAGGACCACCTGTGCCCGCACTGTGGCGCGGCGAGCAAGCCGGGGGACTTCCAGTGCGCGCGCTGCGAGCTGCTGCTCGTGCGGAGCGTGGAGGACCTGCCGCCCCGGGACAACGTGTCGCTGGTGCGGGCGCTGCTGACGCAGCCGGAACAGACGGGGGCGCGCGGGACGCCCCGGCCTCCGCAACAGGAGGAGACGCGGGTGGTGTCGTTCCAGGCGAAGGCTCGGACCGGGGGAGCGCCGGTGCGGCCGGTCATCACGGCGGGCCTGGGCCTCGCGAACCAGCCGCTCAGTCCGTTCGAGGCGTACGTGCTGTCGTTCGTGGACGGGCGGACGACGCTCGCGGAGATGGCGCTCATCACGCAGGTCACGGAGGTGGAGCTGCGCGCGCTGTTCGAGTCGCTGTCGGAGCGTGGGGTGACGCAGTTGGTGGGCACGCTGGCTTCCGCGGAGGTGGAGGCCCGGGGTGAGGTCGCGGCGGTTCCAGCGCCGGTGGCTCCGACCGCGCAGGCGGTCCGGGGAGCAGCACGGCCCCCGGCGCCCCTGCCGTCCGTGACGTTGAGCGCGGCGCTGACGGCACCTCCTCCCACGGCTGCGGCAGCGCTCAGGGCCGAGGACCCCCGCGAGGAGGTGCTCCAGCGTGTCGTCCGGCTGGAGCGCGCGGGGAAGATGGCGGAGGCGCTGGACCTGTTGGAGCGCGGCATCGCGCTGCTGCCCCAGCCCGCGCCGCTCTACAACCGCATGGGGATGATCGTCCTGAACCACCAGCGCGATTACACCCGCGCCTCCGCGTTCTTCCAGAAGGCCGCGGACCTGGAGCCGGAGAACAGCGTCTACACGATGAACCTGTACTCCGTGCTGTGCCTCACCGCCGAGGCCACGAACGCGGGACAGAAGAAGCCCCGGAGATGAAGTGCATTCGCATGCTGGCCACAGGACACTTCAACACACAGCCTTGAACCAAGCTCATCACCACTCCCTTTACGGGAGACAGCCTGGCCAGCGCCAATGCACTCAACAAAGTGAAGGAGCACCCGCTAATCGTCATCTGCCCATGCCCGCAGATCCTCCCCTTCGAAGATGCGCGCGAGCGCATTCCTCTGTTCGTAAAGAGCTGCCATCATCTGCACGAAGAAGCGCAAATCGAGCGGCGTGGCCGGAGGAGGCTTACCACTCAGACAATGATTCATCGTAAGCGTCACAGCACGCATGACGAACTGTGAGAGTCCGATATCTCCAGCAAAGGACTGAGCAAGCTCCATTCCGGCCTCATAGTTCACCCAATACCGGGACTCCGCAGCATCTGTCATTGCAACAACCTCATCGCATTATATTCAACCGCAAATCCGTTGGCAGCAGGACTCAGGGCACTGACAGTTCCTCTATAGATTTGGCCTCCAGGGCTTATTACCAGAACCTCGGCGGCAGTACCCATGAAGATATGAGCTCCGTCAGCCCCTAGTGAGCGACTCGCCCCCCAAGAGCCACCACTCAACTTATTGATCTGTTGGGCAAACTTCTCAAAAAGATTTGCTTTCTGCGCTGCTGTGCCCTCAAGCGCCATCACATGGCGGATAGCCTGCTTTGCCATTTCCGCATTCGAACCCTTGACAATCTTGGGAACCACAGCTTCAGCCACCCGATTAAGAGTAAGCGGAACTCTGGCGGTAGCCTGATACGCCTTGCCGCCCCCTACCCCCGGGGCATAGCCCAAAACACCAACGACTCCCGCCATCCCTAGAAGGTATTGGTCATCGACCGCGTCCACGGCAGCGTCCAGTTCATCTGTACCGAAGTTAGCGGGCACCTGTCCCCCAGTCGATTCATCCCGGAAAAACGCTCGACGCGCCTCCGCCGTCATGGCTTCGAGTTCGCCCGCCGTTACACTTCCTGGCCCACGACCCGGTCCTCGTCTTCGACCATCTGGCCCCGTCGCATACCAGGTGTCATTCTGCCAGCCGAAGTAGGGTCCGTAGATGGTGGAGTCATTCGATTGCTCGTCTCCGTCACCGCCTACATTAACGTTCTCCCAGCATCTGCCATCCTCAGGGGTTCCGCTGCACCCCCCATCATTGACGAAACCACTAGGGTCCTTGTAGCGAAGCGGATTGTTCCACGCATAAGCATAGCGGTTGTGGGACTGGCTTCTGAATGGAGCCTGAACGAAAGGGTCCGGCGTGAGGAAGCGACCTACGGATGGGTCATAGACGCGTCCCTTCATGTCGATGAGCCCCAACTCATCGTCGTGTGAATGGCCGGTGAACCCCTCACGCAGGCCCTTCCCTACGCTGGGCAGGTCGACCGTCGCAAGCGCCTGCGGGAATACACGACGCCCAAAGGGGTCGAACTTCATCCGAGCAACCAGCGCGCCCTGCTGGTCGGAGAGCGACTCCACGCTGCCAAGCGGATCGCGGTGAACGTAGGCGATGTCTTGTGTGAACGAGCCTGCCTCCCGCCGGGTCAGCGTCACCCGGGCAACGGGCAGCCCCCCCGCAGTGATGGAAAACAGGTGGCGCGTCCGCCATCTTTCCACCTGCTTCTCGTACGACCCAGCCCCTATCGTGACGGAAGACTCTCCGTTGGAGCGAATCTTGCGCACGCGCGCATCGAAGGCGTCGTACTTGAAGGTCAACTCCTCAGCCCCACGCTGGATGCGATGGGGTAGCCCCGCCACCGTGTACTCCACGAGGGTGCCACCCGGAGCACTTACCCGAAACCCGCGCGCGTCATATCCGTAGGAACCCAGGGGGCCCTGGGTAACGGCGTGCGGGGAGGCGCCGTTCTGGCCATAGGCATACGACTCGCTGGGGGAGCTACCCTCCACAGTCGTGCGGTCCGTAAGGTTGCCGTCCGGCGAGAAGCCGTACTCAAAAATGGCGCGCTGGCAGTTCTGATACACTGTCCAGCGGGTCAGTCGATCCAGGCTGTCATAGTCAAAGTCCTCGGTGGACTCCGCCATGCCGTCATTGCGTTCGGTGAGGTTGCCGTTCGCGTCATAGTTGAAGAGCAGTCGCTGGAGGTTGGACATCCCCAACCCCGTCTCCACCAAGCGCAAAGAGCCCACGTTGTCATAGCGGTAGTGGCTCTCCGTACCGTTTCCTAGAACGGCATGGCTCAGATGCCCGCTGGCCATGCGAGCACCCACCTGCCAATAGACAAGCTGTGATGCAACGTTCCTCACGTCCAGCAGGTCTCCGCGCGGCGTATAGCCATACTGGACCTGGAGGCGTGAGGCCCCTCGGACTTCCGGATAGGCGACAGTCTCCAGCCGACTGTACGCATCGTAGGTGTAGTCGAAGGCGTAGAGGGCACCCTCAACCAGGGTAGTCTCCTGGCTGCGACGGCCAAGCGTGTCATAGACATAGGCGGTGGACACACCGTCCGCACTCGTTGTGCCCGCCAGCGCACCCACGCCGTTGACGGCCGTGTCCCAGGAGTACGTGTTTTCTCCAAGCGGAGTAACAACCTTGGTGGTACGGCCCAGGGCATCGCGGAGGAAGACCTGCTGCTCTTCCTCCGCGTCCTCTACGAGGCGCGTGTCACCAAAGGCGTTGTAGCGAGTCACTGATACGCCGTTAGAAGGGTCGGCCAACCGAGTACGCCGGCCCCGCACGTCGTACTCCATGCTGGCGTGTCGCCCCACGGATTCGGTTCCCATCACCGTGCCAAAAGGGCCGTACTCGAAGCTCGTGTTGAGCACACCACCCGCCGGGTTCGGCTCGCTGACCTTGACGACCCACCCGCGGCCGTCCAGCTCGGTCGTCGTGGCATTGCCCCGCGCATCCGTTTCCGTGAGGGCCAACCCCGCATAGGTCAGTAAATGGAAGCTGTCGTCCGGTTGCGTAAGTCGAGTGAGACGCCCCATCTCGTCGTATTGATAGCGCGTGCGCGCTACGGCTGTTCCGCCCGAAGGAGAAGGACGCTGAACCTCCACCAGATGTCCAGCAGCGTCGTAGAGGAAGTTTTCCTCAACCTGGTTGCCGGCGAAGTCCTGGCGCTGCAGTGTCAACGCACGGCCCAACGAATCCAAGAGAACCGTTTCCTCGCCGCCTCCCGCCCGCACCGTCCGAATACGGCCCGGCAGGTATTCGTACGAAACATCCGCGAGAGTCGGACTGTCCTCGACGCGCAGACGGCCAAAAGCGTCGTACTGCCAGCGTTGGCGCACTCCATTAGCATCCACGGTCGCAGCCAGCACACCCAGTCCAGGGTGATAGGCCATCATCTGACGATGTCCGGCCGGATTGATGATGGCGGAGACAGTGGTTTTCGTGGCCGCGTCGTACTCGTATGAGGTGGTCCGTGTCTCTCCGGACAGGGACCGCAGCGTCACGCTGCTGCGAAGCCCCATCCCGTCCGGCGTGTAGTCGTAGTGACTGGCCAGGTAGACGTCGGAGTCCGTCGAGTCCGGCTCGACCACCTCGTCCGTGAGCAGGCCCGAACCCGGGGCATGGGTGAAACTCCGGCTGCGTGCACGAGACACCCCCAGAGCAGTCGTAGCTGTCTCCGTGACCCGGATCGGCAACCCCACCTGCCATGTCGAGACACGGTTGTCGTAAGTGGTGTCACGCCGCGACACGTAACCATCCGACCACACCCACTTTTCCGCCTTCACATTGCCAAAGTCCGCATCGAAATCCTCCACCGTGCGCGTCACGGACCACAGCGTGGGCAGCCCCAGTTCGTAAGCACGCTCGGTCTTCGATGCCGTGTAGAGAGCGAAGTAGTGACTTCCATCCGCCGCGGTGCGTTCGACGTAGGCAGGCGTGACGACGGTTTCACGGAGCCAGGTGCTGCCATCCAACAGCGTGGTGCGAACCGTGCGACTGAGAAGCTGCCGTGCCAGCGGATACCGCGTTCCCACGAGCGGAGCGAGGGCATACGTCTCACGCGAGATGGACCCGGACGCATGGTCTGTCACAGTGCGCTTGCGAATGCCGAGCAGCCCCTTTCCCATGGCATCCATGCGGGCATCCTCGTACTGGAAGGAAACGCGGCGCATCGGATGGCCCGGCCCCGCATCGGTTCGCATCTCGGAAGCCAGCCACATGCCCTGACGCACGCAGGGCTGTGGGTAGTGGCAACTCTGCCCTTGCGTGTACATGGCCGTGTTCGTGAGAGGCGCGTAGTCGAACTCCACACGTGAGCCCATGGCATCCGTCGCTGACCGCAACAGGAAGGGTTTTACTCCCTGTCGGATCCAGATATTGAGTGCAGAGGCGGAGCTATCCGGCTGCACGAAGTCCATCTGCCCATCGCCATTCACATCAAGCGCCAGCGATCGATACATCCCTCGATCCGCGGACACCGCGCCAATGGGAATGAAGAGCGTAGTATCAACAAAGCTGGACCCGCGCGACAGAAGCACCCGGGCCCGGGACCGCGCGAAGGCGCCAGGAACGGTCGCGGCTCCCTGGTCTAAAAGCACGATGTCCTGAAGTCCATCACCATTGATGTCAGCGACGCGCACACCATTATCAATGGAATGGCGTGTGTTGCCCCAACCTTCGGGCGGAGGATTGAGGTATTCGAGTGCCGGCCCCACCTTGGCCTCAGCCGGGAAACTCTGCGTGGGTTGCGGCACGAAGCCCAGTCCCGTGTTGAGAGAGAGGGTCGCGTCGCCGCCAGCCTGAGGATAGGACACGAGGTCCGTCAGACCATCGTGGTTGACGTCAACGAACAAGTGCCTCTGTCCGCTCGTCTCCTCGCGGGGGATTGAGGTCTCCGTCCAAAGGGAGTTCCCATCCGCCTTCATGCCCAGAAACCAGTACTTGCTGCCACTCATGTATGGAACTGCGTCATCATCCGGTTCGCTCTCCCACCTGGGAACGAGCAGGCCCGTGCGCCCCGAGCCGTCCAGGTCGAGCGGGAATGCTTTTGTCAACGCGGGAAAACTGGGAGGTGCGAGGCCCATGGAAAGAGGGACACCGCTGTTGATGGGTCCCAGCCGGTACCCAAGTCCAACCAGGCGCTGGCCACCCATCGGGCCGCCAGTCGGGCGTACCAAGTCCAGTCGTCCGTCCCCATTCAAGTCCACGGTCCAGAAGCTGCGCAGCGAAGTCCCAAGCTCGGCTTGCTGCTCCTCCCGACTGAACGTGCCATCACCCCAGTTCTTCAGCAGGTGAAGTACCCGCTGGCCCGTTGGGGCATTGTTCGTGGAGACAATGAAGTCCTGGAGCCCATCTCCGTTCCAGTCCGTGAAGCGGCCATCGGTGGTGGACTCCGCGACAGAAGGGGGCACTGGAAGAGATGCCAAAGACTGTTCGGCGTCGAAACCCGTGCCATTGCTGTAGCGCACGAACCATTGCACGGCCGATGTTCCCACACGCTTGCGGTAGACGAGGTCATCCCGTCCATCGGCGTTGACGTCGGCACCGAGGAAAGCCTGAAGGTTGTCATATGCGCCCGGATTTGGAGTATCCGTCGTCAGCGCGTAGTTCCATATGTTCCCCCAGCCGTTGGGATCAAGGCTTGGGGCATAGGTGAAATGGAAGGGGTTTCGGCAAATATTGCTTCCGTCGCACTCCGTCACTTCGCCCAGCGTGCTGCTTCCCGCAGCGCTACCGTTCGGTTCGTTCGGCAGTCCATCGTAGCGGTAGGCAAGCGTGTACGAACGCAACAAGGAGCGCGTCTGGCCCATCCCGGTAGGCCCCCATGCCTCCATTCGCTTCAGCCGACGCCGAAGCTGCAGGGAGAATCCGCCTGCGAAGCTGGTCACCACGTCCGTACGCGGCTCGTACAGGAAGGAGACGCTCGCGAGCGCAGGAGGCGCTCCCGCCACGGAGGAACCTGTGTATCGAATCTCCACCGGCAGCTGCTCCTCTGCGGTAGAGGGGATGTCGTAGGTCACCGTGAGGAAGTTGCCGCTGCGATCCTCGACGCGGGACAGGGCCCAAGCGAAGGTGCGCGTGCCCCCTTCCAACATCGGCTGCTGGTGGGTCGCGGAGCCGCTTCCCCCCAACGTAAGGATCAGGCCATCCTTCGTGTACATCTTGAAGGTGGCGGGTCCATTGGCGCCCACGCCCAGGGATACAACACGGGCATAGACGTCATTCTCGGTGCGATACTCGGTTCCGTCGGCACCGTAGGTGCCAGAGACGACCATCAGCCGTTGGCCGTCCAGACAGAAGCGATCGCTCGTGTCGAAGTGGAGCCGGTCGGAGGCACCATCGTGGGCCATTGTCTTGCGGCAGCGCGTGATGCGTGAAAGGCCGGAGAGGTTCCAACCCATTCCAAGCAGTCCATTGCCGCTGTCGCTGCTGTAGTTCAGCGCCAGCCGTGGTTCGATGCCCAGCCGCCCTGAGGGCGTCCACAACGGTAACGTGTAACGGGCGCTGCCCACCGACGTGACCCATGCTGAAGGCGTCGTGGAGCCCGCGGCCTTGAGGGAACTCGTCTGGGTCTGGAGGACGGTGTCGGACTCGACGACAGGGGGCGAGAAATCACCGATGTGCTGGCGCCGGGTGGCCATGGGGTGACTTGTGTCGTTGATGGGAACGAAAGGGCTACAACTGGCCACCAGTTGCGTGGCATAGATCCAGATCACCGCGTAAGCAGAGACTCGTTTCATAGTGATTCCTGAGATGCTCTACGATGTTTTAATGAGAATGACGCACGGGCGACCGGCGGAGTCGCGCGGTCCATGAAGAGAGTCAGAAGAGCAGATGGCGCTCACAGCATCAGGCACGACCCACAGCTGTAATTGCCACCACAGCCATCTGGAGCGACGCCACAAGTGGTGTTGGCGCAGGCCTCCGCCTGCGGAATTGGCGTACATTCGCAGGACATGTTGTCAAACCGGCAGACATCACCTTCGTCCACATCGAGATCGCAGTCGTTGTCTCGACCATCGCAGCGCTCAGGTTCCGGAATAAGCGGGATGCATGCCTGGGGATGGCCATCACGACATGCCGGGACGGATGCCGCACATTGGCCCTGCCCGCAGCTCAACGTTCCCAGCCCTTCATCAGTCACGCTATCGCAGTCGTTGTCCCGCCCGTCACAGACTTCTGGAGAGGACGGCAGGGGAACGCAGGTCTGCCAGGCACCACCCTGACAGGCGTATTTTGAAGTATAACAATCTCCAACACCGCAAGAGGTCCGACCAAACTCGTCCTCGTCGCGCACGCCATCACAGTCACTGTCTAAGCCATCACACGTTTCCAGACTGGGAAAGATGATCTGCTGGCAGACATATGCTCCGCTGGTGCAAGCCAACCGACCGGTGGAGCACGCCCCCGGCTTGTTCGTGGAGCAGCCTTGGGGGGCGATATTGTCAACGATGCCGTCAAGGTCATCATCACACGAATTGCACATTTCGGGCGTGGGCGATTGGGAACTCCGGCAGACGCCAAAACTGCCATTCCCCAGGCACATCTGGGTTCCTGCGCCTGTCGCTCCACAACTGCACGCGCGCTTGCTGGTACTCGTGACTTCACAGGGGCCATAGACACCTTGCTCATCGGCATACCGCATTCCCGAACAACCATTGTTCAACCCTGACGTGAAGGTGCACGCCATGGGTGGGGGAGGCGTCGAACATGGGGGACGCGGGCAGCAGGTCTCGCAAGTGGCAGAGGGGTCCACCTGATTCAATGGAGTGTCGTCGGCATCGCTGGCAGCAGCCCCAAGCGCCAGGAAAATCAATAGCAGCCTCGCAGATGTGCCTGCTGCGACGGCCCGGAACAGCCCCCTCGGAATCAATGTATGCATAGAGTTCAGAACGGCCTTCGCAAGCCTGGACAATTCATTTCCCGAGCGCATGGACATGGCGCGGGTAGCCCCCCTTCACTTCCTAAAAGGCCACCCATGACTCCGGAGGCCACTGCAACTTCGTGTCCAGAACGGATGTGGCAGCCGCTCCTGGCTGACGGCCTTGCGACCAGTCTCCGGAGCGGGACCCGAGTCCGCCACGCAGGACGCATTAGTTGGCAGGAGGCCCGTTCCAGCGAGGTGCATGGAGCGAGCTCAGCCTCTTGACGAACTGGGGCAGGCCTCACAGGTGATCAGATGGGAACTCCGCGTGCTTAGTCCTACAGCTGTGGTTCGGAAGAGGCCGCAGTCGCCCTCCTGTTGAAGGAGCAGGAGGGGGAGGAGCAAGACTTCCCATGCAGCAACCCTCGGCCGTTGAAGCGCAGGCACCGGAAGTTCGGCTGGTGGGTCGACTCGCGATGGAGCTGGAGGAAGTGGGGGCCTGGTTGCAGCTTCACTTCCGCAGGCGCGAGGCGCACGCGGCCGCCGTCGAGTACGTGAAGGCGTTGCTGGAGCGAAGCATCGCGCTGCTGCCTCAGCCCGCGCCGCTCTACAACCGCATGGGGATGATCGTCCTGAACCACCAGCGCGATTACACCCGCGCCTCCGCGTTCTTCCAGAAGGCCGCGGACCTGGAGCCGGAGAACAGCGTCTACACGATGAACCTGTACTCCGTGCTGTGCCTCACCGCCGAGGCCACGAACGCGGGACAGAAGAAGAAGTCCAAGCGCTGCCCCCTTCGCTCCGGCAGGCTCCTCGCCCATGTCCTCCCGCTCCAGCGCTGAGTCATACCTGCTCGACTTCCATGGTCGCCTCGCGGGGGTGACCTCGCGTTGGTTCGCGGACGCGCCCATGCAACGGGGTGAAGAGACTTTTCCCTCCACCTACGCGCTGCTGGTGGAGACCGTGCCTCGGGATGCGCGGTCGCGGGTCGTGCTCGATCTGGCTTGTGGCGATGGGTATCTGCTGGAGCTGCTTGCGAAGCGGCAGCAGTCGGGACTGTCCTTGCTGGGGCTCGACATGAGTGAGCACGAGCTCGCGGCGGCCCAGGCCCGACTGCGGGGCGCGGCCATCCTGCATCACGCGCGGGCGCAGTCACTCCCCTTCGAGGACGCCAGTGTTGACGTCGTGCTGAGCCACCTGGCGCTCATGCTGATGGATGACGTGGAGACCGTCCTCGCTGAGATCCGGCGCGTGTTGAAGCCAGGAGGAACGGTGTCCGTGGTCGTCGGTGGAGACCTTGTGCGGGGCGAGGCGTTCGAGCTGTTCCTGGGACTCCTGAAGCCCCTGCTGGCTGCGGAGGCCCAGCCGCCGATGAAGCTGGGCGACCCGCGTGTCCGTTCGGAAGAGGGACTGAAGGAACTCTTCCGCGCTGGGTTCACGGACGTCGCGGTGCACCCCCTTGTGGTCCAGAGCGATGGGGAGCCTCGCTGGGTCTGGGATTCCGTCCGCACGACGTATGACGCGGACCGCCTGTCTGCGTCGTCACAGGCGTCGCTCGAAGCCGCGTTCCTCCAGGCCGTGGAGCCGCTGCGACGTGCGGATGGCACCGTGCCCTGCCGGTGGGGCATGCGGCAGTTGACGGCGACGCTGCTGCTTCCAACCGGCCAGGATGATCGAGGATGACCTGCTGAGCGCCCTCGGCCCGACGTTGAGCACATGGGTGTCAGGCACCTGCATGTTCATGCCGACAGTTGTCGGAGTTGCTGGAGCAACTCCTGAAGCACACGCCCCTTCCAGCCTCCCGCAGCTTCGAGTTGCTCCAGGAGGCGCTCAAGGTCCCCGACTTCACGCCATCCTCGGACATGCTAACGGTGCAGGTGCGTGTAGTTGAAGCGATGAGCGGGAGAGGCCACGTCAGCCGTGAGCCGGGGCACCATCAGGTAATCGTCCGGATCCAGCACCTCGCTTCCGCACACGGCGCACTTCCGCCGTCCAGGTCCCGTCTTGCGGTCGAGTTCCTCGATGGTGGCCTCCACCTGCTCTCGCAGCGGATGCGCTTCGAAGCACATGCGGTGCATCGAGGCGTCATTGAACGGGAGGAGCACATCCGCTTCGTTCCAGACGAAAGCAGGAAGCCCCACCGCGGGAGCATCCGCCTCAATGACCTGGCCACAGATGGAGCAGAGCGTGGAGCCCTGGATCAAGAGACTCATGACGACCTCGTCCGTCAGAATGCAATCTGATCCGATATCGCCCGGAGCATCGCAGCCACCCTGTCGAGGTCCACCGCGGAAGCCCGTTCGGGCGCGTCCAGCATCTTCTCCAGTTCCGCTGCATCGTCGTGCAATGAGCCGACCACCAGCTCGGGCTGCCCGGTCGTGTCCACCCACTCGGGGCTGGGCACGTTCCAGTAGTAATCCCGCGTCTCCAGATCGACTTGGACCACCCCCCGTGAACGCGCGTGTTCGAAGAGCAGCGCGAGGGTTCTTTCCAATTGCTCAAGGGTCACTGGGCACCGAATCGGAAGGACGGCGCCGACAGATGAACCCGTCCTGAGTTGGAATACAGGCCGTTGCTCCGAGTTGTTCGAAGACGTCCCGCAGGGCTGCAGTCAGCTTGACCCCGAAGACCTCGATCTCGGACCACGGGGGGTCGTGTGCGGACTCATTGTGGTGCTCGTCCACATCCCAGGCGATCCGGGCACACGTCTCTTCACGAGACTCTCCCTCCCCAGCGGCGAATGACGTGACGCCCACCGCGAGTGGATCGGCCGCGGCATCCACCAAGGCGCTTTTCCAGACGCTTTGGATCACGGGGGTGTTGGCACCCGATGCAACGACCCAGACGTGGAAGACGCGAGCCAGATCAGCCAACCGGTCTCCAAAGCCCTGATCAACCACGATCCCTACCTTGTGCAGCGGCATTTGCATGGTGCGGCTCCCCAGGTGCCATGCGGCGGCTGGACGGGCGCGCTCCGAGCCTTACGACGTTCCTTCTCGACCTCGGTCATCGATGATCGAAAAGAACAGCTGGAGAATCTCGCCCAGGTTTCGTGGACCGCCGCAACCAATGAACTGGGATTTGGTGACTTCAGTCTGCACCCAGTCTCGTTCAGCACGTTCCACAACCTGACGCGGCAGTTCAAGATCGCTCCAGCGCGTCTCCAGCAGATCAATCGTAACCATCCACCCTGGGTTATCGAGTGTGTCTATCTTGACGCCGAAGGAGTGCTCCCAGTCGCCGTTGCATTCAGCAACGTACCAATCCTGTAGGCGATGAAGCAGATCCAATCCATCTGACGACCGATGCGAGGTCATGGCAGTTCGTCCGGGTTCGCAGGGCGCACGCCCTTCACTCCGGCCTCCTTCACGTGTGGCGTGGGGACCACTTCTTGGCCTGCTTCGTCACCGTGGCGCCGTCCCCACCCCGGCTCCCCCAGGCGGAGCCCACGGCACGACTTGCTGCGCGGTGCCGTCTTCCGTGGGCTTCGTCTCGTGGAGCGTCATCGCGAACGTGCCCGCTGCCGCGTCTCGCGTGTGGTGCACGATGAGCGGCAGCAGGGGCAGGCCCGGCATCGCCTCCGTCAGCCAGGCGTAGCCGTCCTCCGGAGTCTTCGCCTCCAGGACGCAGACCGTGCCGTGGCCCGTGAGCGCTCCGTTGCACAGGATTCGCAGGTCCTCCAGCGTGCGCACCTCGTCCGCGAAGATGAGGTCTGGATCCTGCCGCAGGAACGACCGCACCGCCTGCGCCACCGTCAGCTCCTTGCCCACCCGCACCATTCCAATGGCGCCACCCGTTCCCCCCTTCGGATCCTCCACCGCCGCCAGCGCGTTCACGTTGTCGGGCAGCGCGTCCATCAGGGCTCGCAGGGTCGTGCTGCGGCCCGTTCCGGACACTCCCGTGAGCAGCACCAACTGGCCGTTGAACAGCGCCTTGTCCAACTCGCGGAAGTACTTCTCCAGGAACGCACTCGCGTCCTCGGCGAGCGGCAGGCTCGCGATGCTCGGGAACGCCTTCCGCGTCTCGCGGTTCCTCGCCAACGCCGTGGTCCAAGTCCCCAGGTCGTCGTCCCGGAAGCTCACTCGGAACATAAGGTCCGGATCCGCCGCGCCCGCGGGGAACGACACGTTGCCGCGCAGGGGCAGCTTCGGATCCGCTCCACGCTTCGCATACGCCGACAAGGCCTGCCCCAACGGGCGATACAAGGCGTAGTCCATCGCCTGCCGCACCGGCACCCGCTCCGCGCCCAGCAACCCGACCCGATCCGGCGCGTCCTCCGCGATGAAGAAGAACGTGATGCCCGCGTTGATCCGCGTCCCCGGCTCCGCGTCCTCCGTGACAGCTTCGTCACCGTTCTCGTCGGGGTCCTCCGCCGCCCACACGGAGAACAGCGCCGCGCCCGTGCCCGCCGCGACTCCGAAGAGGGCCGCCGCCAGGGCCTCGGGCGTCTTCGGCGAGGTGGGCACTTCCGACGATGCCCGGCCCGCATCCTCCAGGTGCTTCAGCAGGCTGGCGAACACGGCTTCCGGCGTGGAGGGCAGCACGGGGTTCGGGCTCGGGTTCGTCATGGGACGGGGACGATGGCACGGCCCGCTCCGGCTGCAAGCCTGCCTTGTGGGCGAGCGAGAAAGCCCCACGATGGGGGATCCCCTCCAGCAGGCGCTTGGGTAACATCGCTTGATGTTCAGGCGTCTCACCAACGCGCTGCGACGGCTGTGGCGGAGGCCCACCGAGAGCAGCCCCCCGGACCGGAAGGGACCGGCCAGCGGCACCGAGCCCACCGTC